>CAZRLK010000015.1:0-47911 GCA_964600555.1 uncultured Bradymonadales bacterium | reverse complement strand
GCCGACTCATTTTTCGATCGAGTGCGAGCCGAGTCGGTGCTCGTCCGGCGGGGGTCGGGGTCGACCGGGGGAAGCGTAAGGCGAAGTGGATCGGAAATCGGAGAGGCGTACGGCGAAGTGGATCGGAGATCGGAGATCCGAGATTGGAGAGGTACAACAACACGGTCAGTGCCCGACCGTACGTAGGCATTCGACGGGCCGACCCCCACCCCGGCGCCGCCGAGTTGCATTGCACCTCGTCGCTCGTTACTACGTTGGCCTGCACGGCCGGTCCGCCATCGCTCGATCCACGTGACATCCCAGGGAGATGCCATGGAATGTTGTGCCCACTGCCGGGAGAGCGGCGAGTTTTTCGACCGCGAGACGGCCGAAAAGGAGCTGCGTCAGTATCGCCGGGACGGCCTCGCCAAAAAATCCGCCAGACTGCTGGTCGACGGACTGGCGACCCTCGATCTCGACGACCGATCGCTGCTGGATGTCGGCGGCGGTATCGGCGCCATCCCCTTCGAGCTGTTCGAGGCCGGCGTCTCGACGGCCACCCTCGCCGAAGCCTCGCCCGGTTACCTGGAGGTCGCCGAACAGGAGGCGCACCGCCGCGGCGTCGCCGAGCAGATGGACTTTCGATACGGGGATTTCGTCGAGATGGCCCCCGAGATGCCCGAATTCGACGTCGTCACCCTCGACCGGGTCATCTGCTGTTACCCGCACCTCGAAAAACTCGTCGAGGCCTCCACCTCCAGGGCCCGCCGCTGGTACGGTGTCGTGTACCCGAAACCGACGTGGTTCGCCAAAACCCTCGAGGGCATCGCCGACCTGTACTGCCGGATCAAAGGCTCGGAGTTTCGCATCTACATCCACGACGAGGTCGACGAGACGATCCGGGCCCAGGGATTCTCGCCGTTTTACGAGGTCTCGACGATCATCTGGCGCGTGGCTCTGTACGAGCGCGACGCAGCCGCGCCGGCTTGAATTTCACGACGATTCCGCTCCACTATTTGCATCGACGAGGTTTTCTCCAACGCGGCCGCCTGCCTCCGGTCGTGGCTCGGGAGCGCGTCTTTTACGGCGCGTCCCGAACCCACCGAGTGCCAAGGCGATCGAAAGGCCCCTCCCGTGGTACCCTCCGACGAGACTTCGCCCTCGAACGACCGCGCACCGCACTTCACGGATCTGGCGACCGACCTGGCGGACCTGGCCCTGTTCCGGGCCCGCCCCGACGAGGCCCGCACGATCGAGTGGCTGGGAGAGGGTTTCGAGCGGCTCACAGGCTACAGCCCCTCCCGGCTGCTCGACGAAGGGCGGGGAATGCGCGAGCTACTCCACCCCGACGACCGCCGGCGTGTCGGGGAGTGCATCCAGGAGGCACTCCGCGAGGGAACGTCGTACCGGGTCGACTATCGGCTGATCAACGCCGACGACGCGGTCGTCGAGGTCCGGGAGCGTGGCCGACCGAAGAACGCTCACACGAGCGGCGAGGTCCGCATCGAGGGTCTACTCGCTGCCAACCACCCCGGCGACGCGCCCGGCGAGGCCTCCCCGGACGAAGACCGCCCGCTCCGACTCGCCCTGGAGGCGACCGACACCGGCGTCTGGTACTGGAACATCCCCGACGACGAGATCGGCTGGAACCAGGCCACCTACGAGATTTTCGGCACCGAACTACACGACTTCGAGGACTTCACCTCGCTGATCGCTCCCGAGGATCGGCCGAGAGTCGAGCAGGCCGTCCAACGATCCGTCCAGGAGGGCTCGCACTACCACGAGGACTTTCGCATCCGTCACGGCCGGAGCGGCGACGAGCGGTGGGTGTCGGCCTGGGGCGAGACGCACTTCGAGGACGGCGAGCCGGTCCGTCTGCTCGGGACCGTCCGGGACGTCACCGACCAGAAGCGCACCGAGCGGGCGCTGCGCCAGAGCGAAAGACGCTTCCGCCAGGTCGCCGAGACGCTCGACGAACTCGTCTTTTTGATGGACGCCGACGGCTCCGAGTTTTTGTACGTCAGTCCCGCGTTCGAGGATATCTGGGGGCACCCCCCCGAGGCGCTCGTAGAGGACCCGTCGCTGTGGCTCGAGGGGGTCCATCCCGACGACACGGCTCGCGTGCGCCGCGAATTCAACCGCGATTTTTCGGCGGGCGATTACGACATCCAGTACCGGGTCGTCCACCCCGACGACGAGGTTCGCTGGCTGCACGTGCGCGGCTACCCCGTCACCGACGATCGCGGCAACGTCGAACGCATGGCCGGCCTCGCCCAGGACATCACCGAGCTCAAAGAGGTGCGCATGGCGACCGAGGCCAAATCCGAGTTCCTCGCTCAGATGAGCCACGACATCCGCACCCCGATGAACGCCATCATCGGGATGTCGGATCTCCTCTCCGAGACCGATCTCAGTCCCGAACAACGCCACCACGTCGACATCGTCCGCGAGGCGGGCCGCTCGCTTTTGACCCTCATCAACAACATCCTCGATCTCTCCAAGATCGAATCCGACGAGCTGACGCTCAACCACAGCCTCTTTTCGCCCCACCGCCTGGTCAAAAGCATCACCTCGATTTTCGCCCAGATGGCCCACGAGAAGGGACTCGAGTTGAACCTCAACGTCGAGCCCTCGCTGCCGGCCGTCGTCCGCGGCGACGAAAATCGCATCCGCCAGATCCTCGTCAACCTGATGAGCAACGCCGTCAAGTTCACCGACGAGGGCGAAGTCGTGCTCCGGGCCCGCTCGCCGGGCCCCGAATCCGGCCACCTGCATTTCGAGATTCAGGATACCGGCCGAGGGATTCCGGAGGAGGATCGCGGGGCGATCTTCGACGACTACCGGCAAACCCGACGGGTCGGGCAGGGAGACGACGAAAACGCCGGGACCGGCCTGGGTCTGGCGATCTGTGTGAACCTGGTCGATCTGATGGACGGGGCGATCCGGGTCGACTCCGAAGTGGGCGTCGGGTCGACCTTCCACATCGAGTTGCCCCTCGAGTACGTCCCGCGCGAGGAGGCCGAGGAGATGGACGAACTCTCCATGCACGCCCCGCACCTCGACCTGTCGGGCACGCAGGTGTTGATCGTCGAGGACAACGCCACCAACCGGCTGATTTTGAAGAACATGCTCGAGGACTGGGGCGCGGTCGTCCATCTCGCCGAGGACGCCGCCCAGGGGCTCGACCAGCTCCGCGCCTTCGACGACCCGGCCGCGACCTTCGATCTGGTGATCACCGACAACAAGCTTCCCGACATGGACGGCTTCGAGTTCGTCCGTAAAGTCAAAGACGGAACCACCCTCCAGGAGCAGACCTTCGTGATGCTGACCTCGACCGACGCGATGGAGGGGGCCCAGCAGGCCGAGCAACTCGGTCTGGCCGGCTACATGATCAAACCCGTCAGCCGCTACGAGCTGGCGCGGCTGATCCAGAAAAGCCAGGCCGCCGACCACACCCGGACCGTCACCCGCTCCGACCTGTCGGAACCCTCCGAGCAGGGCGCCGATCTGGCCGTCTCGCCGGAAGTGCTCATCGTCGAGGACAACACGCAAAATCAGCGCGTCGTCCAGGCGTACCTGCAGCCGCACGGCGTCGAGCTCGAGTTCGTCGAAAACGGCCGGGAGGCCGTCGAGTACGTCCAGCAGCACGCCGATTCGCTCGATCTGGTGTTGATGGACATGAAAATGCCCGTCATGGACGGCTACGAGGCAACCCGGCGGATCCGCGCCTGGGAAAACCAACACGATCGCGAGCCCCTCCCGATCGTCGCCGTCACCGCCCAGGCGATGGTCGAAGACCAGTCCAGATGCCTCGAAGCCGGCTGCGACGCCTACCTCGCCAAGCCCCTCGAACGCAAAACGCTGTTTCGGGTGCTCGAACGGTGCCTCCACCGAAGCGCCCCGTCGGTCCAACTCGATCCCGCCGATCTCGGAACTTCGCCGAACGACGACCCACTCGACGGTGTCGACAACGTCTTGATCGACCTCGTCCCGGAGTTCGTGGCCGACGGGCTTGACGAATACGATAAACTACAAAATGCTCGCGCCGACGAAGACTACGAGACGCTCGAGACCGTCGCCCACGGCCTCAAGGGGGCTGCCGACACTTACGGGTTCGACCAACTCGCCGAGGCGGCGAGAAAACTCGAACACGCCGGGGAGCGCGAGTCGGGCTGGGAGACCGTCGACCGGCAACTCGAGGCGCTCGAACGCGCCCTCCAGCACCTCAAACAGGCGATCGACCACCGTGACGAGTGATCACTCCCCGACAGAGCCGACCCGGCTCGCCGACCACCCCTCCGAGCAGACCCTCCGCGAGCCGCTCGGCGCCACGATCCTGATCGTCGAGGATCAGCGCATGATCCGCCAGGCCTTCGGCCAGCAACTCGACACGCGCGGCTACACCTCGCACGAGGCCGAGTCCGGGGAGCGGGCTCTCGAGCAGGTCGACGCCCACGACGTCGATCTCGTGTTGCTCGACATCGATCTGCCCGGCATCGACGGCTTCGAAGTGCTCGAAACCCTCCGCGAGGAGTCCGAGCTGAGCGAACTGCCGGTCGTGATGCTCACCGGCAACGACTGCGAGCGCGACGTCCTCCGGGCCCTTGAGCTCGGCGCCAACGATTACGTCACCAAAGACACCGATTTTCAGATCGCGCTCGCGCGGATGCAGACCCAGCTCCGGCTCCACGACGCCCGCGAGCGGCTCCTGGAGAGCGCCCGGACCGACGTGTTGACCGGCCTGATGAACCGCCGCGCCTTCTTCGAGCGGGTCGCCGAGGAGCACGAACGCTTCGAGCGCAGCGAAAGCCCCTACGGGCTGATGATGCTCGACATCGACCACTTCAAAAAGCTCAACGACACCTACGGCCACCCGGAGGGCGACCGGGTGTTGCGGACGTTCGCCAGGCGACTCGAGCGGACGCTCCGTGCCGTCGACGTGGTAGCGAGATTCGGCGGCGAGGAATTCATCGTCCTCCTGCCGGAATCAGACGGCGAGGCGGCCCGGACCGCCGGCGAGCGCGTCCGCCAGACGATCGCCGGGGAGCGCTTCTCGCTCGAGACCACCGAGGTCGAGGTGACCGTCAGCGTCGGCATCGCCGCGCAGTCTCCCGAGTCACCTGTCACGCCGGATGATCTTCTGCACCGCGCCGACCGTGCAATGTATCGGGCCAAGCGAGACGGCCGCGACCGGGTCCGAACCGACGACTGACGCCTCTCGGGCCCCGCTCCGCATTTTCAATTGCACCTGCCCGCGATCCGACCCAAGATCGCGGACCGACACTGCCCCACCCGGCGATCGACGAGCTACTCGGTCCGGGCGCCGCGTCTCTGTCCATCCGTCTCGACCTTCCTGCACGCGAACCTGCCATGCAGCAAGACGACGCTCCGATTGTCAGCGACCTTGTGCTCGTGGGCGGCGGCCACAGCCACGTCGCCGTCATGAAGATGTTCGGCATGAATCCCGTTCCGGGGGTCCGCCTCACCGTCGTCTCGCGCGCGGTCCACACCCCGTACTCCGGGATGCTCCCCGGCTACATCGCCGGCCACTACGAGTTCGACGAGGCGCACGTCGACCTGCGACCGCTCGCTCAGTTCGCCGACGCCCGACTTTACCGCGACGAAGTCGTCGGCCTCGACCTGGAGAACCGACGGGTCGAGTGCAGCAATCGCCCGCCGATCTCGTACGACCTCCTGTCGATCAACATCGGCTCCCGGCCCGAGACCGCCTCCGTGCCCGGCGCCGACGATCACGCCCTGCCGGTCAAGCCGATCGACGCGTTTCTCGACGGCTGGAAGCGATTGAGCCGCCGGATCGTCGCCTCGGAATCCGACACGCCGACCGACATCGCCGTCGTCGGGGCCGGCGCCGGCGGCACGGAGCTGACACTCGCCACCCGACACCGGCTACACGATCGCCTCGAACGGGAGGGGGGCGACCCGGAGCAGGTCCGCTTCCACCTCCTCTCCGGCCGCGAGACGATTCTCCCCGACCAGCCCGAGCGCGCCCGCCGCAAGTTTCGCCGCGTCCTCGAGGAGCGCGAAGTCGAGATCCACACGGACCACCGTGTCACCCGGGTCGACGAGGAGCGCCTGCACTGCGCGGACGGCAGCGAGCTCGAGTACGACGAGCTTCTGTGGACCACCGAGGCCTCGGCGCCGGACTGGATCGCCGAGACCGGCCTCGCCACCGACGCCGATGGGTTCATCGAGGTCGACGACCACCTGCAGTCGACCTCCCACCCGGAGGTCTTCGCCGCCGGCGACATCGCCTCGATGACCGACCACGATCTGGCCAAATCCGGGGTGTTCGCCGTCCGCCAGGGCCCGACCCTCGAGGCGAACCTCCGCCGCAGCTTCGCCGGCCGATCGCTGACCCGCTATCGGCCCCAGACGAACTTTCTGCAGATCATCTCGACGGGCGACAAGTACGCCGTCGCCACCCGGGGGGTCCTCGGGCTCGACTGGGTCGCCGAGGGCGAGTGGGTCTGGAGGCTCAAGGACTGGATCGACCGGCGGTGGATGCGCAAATGGGACGAGGACCTGCCGGAGATGGACGACGGACCCGAGCCATACGACAGCCGCGACAACGAGGCGCTCGAGGAGATCTCGGCGGTCGCCATGCGGTGCGGCGGCTGCGGAGCGAAGATCGGCAGTACCGTCCTCGACCAGGTCCTCGACCGCCTCTCACCGGTCGTCCGCGACGACGTGCTGGTCGGCCTCGACGCCCCCGACGACGCCGCCGTCTCGGAGGTCCCCGACGGCCAGGTCGCCGTCAACACGATCGATTATTTCCGGGCCTTCGTCGACGACCCGTATCTGTTCGGCCGCATCGCCGCCAACCACGCCCTCGGCGACGTGTACGCGATGAACGCCGAGCCGCAATCCGCCCTGGCGCTGTGCACGATCCCGTACGCCCCCGACGAGAAGGTCGCCGAGGAGCTTTACCAACTGATGGCCGGGGCGATGGAGACGCTCGAGGAGGCGAATACGGCGCTGGTGGGCGGCCACTCCGCCGAGGGCGAGGAGCTGTCGTTCGGCCTCCAGATCACCGGGATCGCGCCGCCCGACGCACTTTTGAAAAAGGGAGGGCTGCGGCCCGGCGACCGACTGATTTTGACCAAGCCGCTCGGGACGGGGACGCTGTTTGCCGCCGACATGCGCGGCGAGGCGCGAGCGAGGTGGGTGGCGAACGCCCTCGAGGAGATGGCCGTCTCGAACCAGCGCGCCGTCGCCTCGCTGGTCGACCACGGCGCCGGCGCCTGCACCGACATCACCGGCTTCGGGCTACTCGGCCACCTCGTCGAGATGACCCGCCCCTCGGAGGTCGACGCCCTGCTCGACCTCGACGCCCTGCCCGTGCTGGATGGCGCGATGGAGACGATCCGGCAGGGAATCTTCAGCACGCTCCAGCCCGAAAACGTCCGGCTCCGCCGCGCGATCCGCAACCAGGCCGCCGTCGCCGACCTCGATCGCTATCCGCTGTTGTTCGATCCCCAGACCGCCGGCGGGCTTCTGGCCGGCGTCCCGGACGATCGCGCCGAGGCGTGTCTCGACGAGCTGCACGAGCTCGGCTACGCCCAGGCCCGCATCGTCGGTCGCGTCGAGCCGATCTCGGACGAGCTGCAGCCGATCACCGTCGCCTCCGAGTCGGCGGAGAGTCTCCCCGTGCGCAACTGATCGCCTACAGCGAGTCGAGCAACTCCCGGAACGCCTCGCGTTCGCGGTCGGGGTCGAACCGCTCCTGTAGCCGCAGGCAATGCTCCCGCAGCTCGCCGTAAAACCCCTCTTCGTTCTCGATGCGACGAAACGTCTCGGCCAGCTCCCGGTCGTCTTCGGCCTCGAAATAGCCGGGATACTCCTCGCCCAGAAGTCCGACGTTGCCGTCGATGCGCGAGGCGACCACCGGCGTCCCGAGCGCGACCGCCTCGGAGATGACGTTCGGGCCGCCCTCGAGCACGGAGGTCACCGCCAGCAGGTCGGCCCGGTCGATCAGCGCCAGGGCCCGCGGCCGGGGAATCTCACCGTACCAACGGTACCGTTCGTTGTCGTCCATTTCGCGCCGGGCCCGCTCCTCCCATTCCTCCGAGAGCGCCCGGCCGACGTGGTTGATCCAGACGCGCGACGCCTCCTCGAGATGTCGCGCCGCCCGGGCGGCCCTGAGCGGGTCTTTTACCTCCCGCAGGTGCGCCGCCACGACGATATCGAAGCCACCTCGCGGCCTCGAGATCTCGAGCGCGTCGCGGTCGGCCAGCCGGTCGACCAGCCCGACCGACTGGTGGACGACCCGCGCCTTCTCGCGCGCCGCCTCGTCGAGTCGCTCGGGCGCCGCCTCCTGCAGCACGATCAACGCATCCGCCCGCTCGATGTTCGCGTCGACCTCCGGGTGCTCCTCCCGGTAGCGGTACAGGTCGGTCCCCGTCAGCGCGACGATCAGCGGCCGTTCCGGGTGGCGCTCGTCGAATGCCCGGATCGACGGGTCGCTCTTGTAGGCGTGCAGCGCCAGCATCGCGTCGGCGCCGCTCTCCGGATCGTATTCGTGGGCGACCTCGACGTCGTGGCCGAGATCCTCGAGGATTCGCCGCCACCTCGCCGAGGTCGTCTCGTTGCCGGCGTTTGGCGCTGGCGGCTCCGGGGTGATCACTGCTAGTTTCATCGCGTCCTCGCTTCGGCTTCGAGTCGACTCCCATCACGTATCTGCACCGAATCGCCGCCACCATGAGACCCAATCCCACGCGCCGTCAATTGCTCGACGATCTTCGGGACGCCCGCCGCCGCACCCTGGCGCTGATCGAGGATCTCGACGACGATCAGTTGATCGGGCCGAAGCTCGAGATCATCAATCCGTTCCTCTGGGAGATCGGCCACATTGCCTGGTTTCACGAACGCTGGATATTGCGCCACCTCGACGGCCGCGAGCCGCTGCGCGAGGACGCCGACGAGCTGTACGACTCGATCGCCGTCCACCACGACACCCGCTGGGAGCTCGCCCTGCCCGACCTCGAGGAGACCCGCGAGTACATGGACGGGGTGAACGCGGCGCTCGAGGAGCGGCTCGCCGACCGCCAGCCGACCGACGAGGAGGTGTATTACTACCGGTACACCACCTTCCACGAGGACATGCACGAGGAGGCGTTCACCTACACCCGCCAGACGCTCGGTTACACGCCCCCGGACATCGACGCCGCCGAGCCGCCACCGGAGGCGACCGAGACCGACCGCGGGGAGTCGGCGGCCGGCGAGGACGTCGAGATCCCCGACGGGGAGTTCGTGCTCGGCGCCACCGACGAGGCGCCGTTCGCCTTCGACAACGAGCGACAGGCGCACGCCGTCGAGCTGGAGCCGTTCCGGATCGCCCGCACACCGGTCACTCAGGGGCAGTTCGCCGAGTTCGTCGACGACGGCGGCTACGACGACGAGCGTCTCTGGTCGGAGGCCGGCTGGCAGTGGCGCAGCGAGGCCGAAGCCGACGCCCCGAGGTACTGGCGACGGCGCGGCGGCCGGTGGCAGCGGCGGCTTTTCAACCGGTGGGTCGATCTGCGCGAAGAGCTCCCGGTCGTCCACGTCAACTACTGGGAGGCGCGGGCGTACTGCCGGTGGGCCGACCGGCGGCTGCCGACCGAGGCCGAGTGGGAGGCCGCCGCGGCCGGGCTGCCGGATGGCGACGGCGGGCTTCGGCGCGCCAAGCGGCGCTACCCGTGGGGCGACCAGCCCCCCTCCCCGCAACTCGCTCACCTCGACGGCCGCAATCTCGCCGGCTCCGAACCCGACGATCCCCGCCGCGAACTCGTCCCCGTCGACGCCTTTCCCGCCGGCGACAGCGCCTTTGGCTGCCGGCAGCTGCTCGGCAACGTCTGGGAGTGGACCGCCTCGAGCTTCGAGCCGTACCCCGGCTTCGAACCCGACATGTACGAGGATTACTCGAAGCCGTGGTTCGGTGACCGCAAGGTCCTGCGCGGCGGCGCCTGGACGACCCGTGCGAGGATGGTCCACTGTATGTGGCGCAACTACTTCGAGCCGCAGCGCCGGGACGTCTATGCCGGCTTCCGCACCTGCCCGAGGTGAACCGCCGCCGCTCGCCGCTCACTCGTCCTCTCGCACGATCTCGACGCCCCAAAACTCGAATCGCGCCCCACCCTCGGCACTCTCGCCGACCCGCAACCGCCACTCGTGCGCCTCCGCAATCTCGCGGGCGATGCTCAATCCGAACCCCGTCCCTTCGTCGCTGGTCGAATACCCCGGCTCGAGGATCTTCTCGCGGTCCTGCTCGGGGATCCCCGGCCCGTCGTCCTCCACGTAAAAACCCTCGTCGAACTCTCCGAGCCGCACCTCCACCCCCTCGCCGCCGTGCTCGACGGCGTTGAGGAGGAGATTCTCCAGGAGCCGCCGCAGCCGACGCTCGTCGGCCCAGACCTCCCGCTCGGCCTCGCAGCCCAGCTTCGCCTCTCCGGTCTCCAGATCGTAGACGACCACCTCGAACAGCTCCCCCAAATCGACCGGCTCCGGCGAGGTCACCGTCTTGCCCTCCCTCGCCAGCGACAACACATCCTCGATCAACACCTTCATCCGCTCGTGCGCCCGGGCCACCGCCTCGAGGTCGTCACTGTCCCGCTCGCGCCGCGCCAACTCCAGATGCGTGACCGCCGAGTTGAGCGGATTGCGCAGATCGTGGCTGACGACGCTCGCAAACTCGTCGAGCCGCTCGTTCTGACGCTCGAGCGCCTCCTCGCGCTCCTGCAACGCCTTCATCTCGGTGATGTTCCGCCCCTCGGGAAGCAGATAGATCACCTCGCCGTCGTCGTCGGTGACCGGTCGGATCGAGAAGTCGACGACGATATTTTCACCCTTGGTCCGGTGCTCGGTCTCGAAGCGCACGAACTCCCCGTCCGCCGCCCGCTCGACCGCCTCCCGGGCCCGCTCGGGGGCCATGTCGTCGACCTGCCACCACGGCGTCTCCCAGAACGGTTTTCCGACGACCTCCTCGTCGTCCAACCCCCCCATCTCGAGCGCCGCCCGGTTCGCCTCGATCAGCGTCCCGTCCGGCTCCAGAAGCCCCGTGTATTGATAGGTGTGATCGAAGATCGCCTCGAAGCGCCGCTCCCGGCGCCGCTCGCGCTCCTTGCGCTCGGTGATGTCGGTGTAGATCGCAAATCCCTCCGGCGGGTCGGCCTGCGTATCGACCGTGACGTCGAGCCGAAAGTCCCGCAGGCCGTCCGCCGCCTTGCGCTGGACTTCGGTATGCAGTTTACCGTGCTCTTGGAGGTGATGCACCAGCTTCTCGGCCCGGCGCGCCGCCGCTTCCTCGTCCGGCAGCACGATATCGTGCAGGCGCTTCCCTTCGACCTCCTCGGCCCCGTGGCCGAACGTCCGCTCGAAGGCCGGATTGACGGCGAGGATGAACGCATCCGATCCCTCGAGCGTGCCGTGGGCGACGGGGTTCGGCAGATGCTCGAACAGCGAATCGAGCCGATCTCGCTCCCGCTCCAGCGCCCCCTCCCGGCATTTGCGTTCGGTGACGTCGCGCCCGGTGCCAACCAGAATCGGCTCGCCATCGGGATCGACGAGACGAACCCCGTAGTGCTCGAAAGGCCTGCACTCCCCGCTCTTCATCTCGGCCCGCGCCTCGAGCATCGTCTGTCCCGTCTCGAAGACCTCCTCGACCGCCGCCGCGACCCGCTGTCGATCCCCGTCGGCGAAAAACTCGGTGACGTGCATCTCGGCGATCTCGTCGTCCGAGTAGCCGGTCACTTCGGAGAGACTCGCGTTCCAGCGACGCGGATAGCCGTCGCGGCCGACGACGTAAAAGACATCCTCGATCGCATCGAGCAGATCGTCGGTATAGTCACTGTGGCGCTCCAGTTCCCGCGCGTAGTGGCGCCGCTCGAGCTCCGAGCTGACCCCGTGGCTGGCGAGGTCGACGAACCGGCACTGCGCCTCGTCGAAGGGCCGCTCGCGGCGGTTCGAATCGACGAAACACAGCGTCCCGTAGCAGGCGTCGTCGATCCAGACGCCACTGCCGATGTAGGTCCGGTGCCCCCACCGCTCGTAGGCCGGATCCTCGGCCCATCCCTCGGCCGGCGCATCCTCCAGGGCGAAGACACCGTCGGCCTCGATCGCCTTTCGACAGTACGTCTCCGACAGCGGCGCGACCGTCCCGACCGGCACTTCCTCGGCCGGCTGCGAGATCTCGACGACCTCCCAGCGCTGTTCGCCCCGGTCGATCCGCGTCAACATCCCCGCCTGCATTCCCAGATACTCGCGCCCGAGATCGAGGATCTCGCGGACCTTCTGCTCGAACGAGCCTCCGCGCTCGGCACTGATCTCGTACAGCCGCCGAAGCGCCCGGTTCTGATCGGCCAGTCGCTTTTCGGTCTCGGCCCGACGACGATCGCTTCGCCGCGCCGAGACCGCATTGTCGATGCGGTTGGCCAGCAGCGCATACTGCCCGACCCCGACCTCCTTTTGCAGATAGTCCGTCACTCCCGCCGAGACCGCGACGCTGGCGACCTCCTCGCTTCCCTTTCCGGTAAACAAAATAAACGGCAGGTCGGGGTCGCGACCGCGGACCGTCTCCAGAAACTCGACGCCGTCCCGGCCCGGCATCTCGTAATCCGAGACGATACAGTCGAACTTCTCAATCTCGAGCCGCCGCTCCGCCTCTTCGACGTCCCTCGCCAGCTCGACCGCAAATCGCTCCTGCTCGCGCTCGAGAAACCGGGCCGCCGCCTCCGCAAACTCCGGCTCGTCGTCGACCAACAAAATGTGGATCTCGTCGTCACTCCCGCTCATCGACCGCCTTCGCCCCTTTTTTCGTCCGGCGAACGGACACGATCACCGCGCACAGGCCTGCTGCTTTCAGATGCGTTTATCCGGCGCGCCGCCCGGCAACTGCTCGAAATTTGCGCGTCGCTGGCGCACCGTATCGCCAATCGCCTCGCTCGACAATCCTCGATTCACCGGCGTACAAACACAGCCCCCCGTCCGGTCCCTCCGGTCGTCAGATCCGTCAATTTCGTCCGATTGTCCGACCCGTCCGATTGTCCGACCCGTCCGATTGTCCGACCCGTCCGATTGTCCGATCCGTCCGATTGTCCGATTCGTCAGATGCCTTCGACTCCCCCGTGTCTATGCTTGAAGTGTCGAGCCCGCTTCGCTTCGACGCCCCTGGAGGTCTCCCGTGATCCGGCTGCTGTTGCAGATCGCCATCAATGCCGCGGCCATCTGGGCCGCCGCCGAACTCGTACCCGGAGTCGTCTTCGAGGGCGCCGACTGGTGGGCGTTCGTCGTGGTCGGCGCCGTGTTCGGCCTGGTCAACTTTCTGCTCCGTCCCATTCTGGTCCTGCTCGGCCTGCCGTTCATCATCGCCACCCTCGGTTTGTTCATGCTCGTCGTCAACGCCGCGCTACTGGCGACGACCGCCGCCGTGCTCGAGGTGTTGACCCTCTCCGGCTTCGGCGCCGCCATCCTCGGCGGACTGGTCGTCAGCCTCGTCGCCTGGGCGCTCGAGGCCCTGCTCGGCGTCGAACCCGAGGCGGAGAGCTGACGGCATCGGACGATCGGACCATCGGACGGGTCGGACGGATCGGACGGTCTGACGAGGGCATCTGACGGTCCGAGGCGCGAGCGGCGACCGCCATCCTCGGCGGCCTTGTCGTCAGCCTCGTCGCCTCGGCCCCTACCCCCAGCCGGGTCGCCCTTCCCCCCGAGGCGGCAAGCTGAGGGCGTCGGCCCGGCATATACGACCAAATACGAACGCCCCCCGCCGCCGGGAAGCGACGGGGGGCGATTCGTCGGTGTACGTCCCTCAGCAAGTGCGCTCTCCGCTCGTCGGTCACGGACTGAAGCTGAAAGGACAACTCGGATCCAACTCCTCGTCGTCGACGTCGATTTCCGGGGAGACGTTCTCGAAGTTGACGTTCCCGCACGACTCGAGCCTCATCGAACTCCCTCCCGGCTCGGTTTCGAAAAACAGCCCGCCGCCCGCTCCATCTCGGATCGTTGCGTTGTCGAGGGTCACCCGGACGCTGTCTCCCGTGCTGTCCAACACGAGGTTGGCGCGCTCCTCGATCTGATTGTGCGTTTCCCCGCCGGCGTACTCAATCACGATGTTGTCGAGGACGTTCTCGGCGCTCTCCGTGTCGCGGTAGATAATTCCGTCCCAGAAGCCCGGCGACTGATCGACAGCCGTCAACACGACCGGCTCCTCCTCAGTGCCGGCGGCCTTCAATGAGGCGTCACCTTCGACCTCCAATGCCCCACCGGACGCAAACTCGACAGTCGCTCTGGCCCCGAACTCCACCGCGGCCGCACCGATCGTCGCACTGCCACCGAATCGATATGGCACCCCGAGACCATCGATTTGTTGATCCTTTTCAATGTGGTTGGCTTCGACGAACACGACGTCTTCGTCGTTGCCGCCGTAGTCCCCACTCTCTGAGAGCGCTCCCCAGGTATTGGACAGCAGGTACGCGGGGCCGTCGGCGTTCGAGGTCAACGTATTATTCTCGAACGACTCCAGGTGAAACTCTCCATCCCTGTTGTCGGTCCGGAATCCGACGTTGCCCGATTCGCGAAGGGTAGAATTGTCGACCGACAGGCGAGCTGGCCCGTTTTGTGTATCGACCAGCAAATTCGCCGGCTCCGTCTGGAAATGTGGGGAACCGCCTCCATACTCGATCGTCACGTAGTCGAGTTGGTTGGCCGAGCTTTCCGACGATTGATACGCAATGCCTCGCCAAAAGCCGCGCGTCTGCTCGACGCCCGTCATCACGATCGGCTCCTCTTCCGTGCCGACGGCTTTAAGCGATGCGTTCTCTTTGATGCTCAACCCGGCGTCTTCTTCGAAGCGCACCTCGGTGCCGGCCGCAATCTCGATGGCCGCCTCGTCGATATTCGCGTTGTCGCTGAGTCGATACGGCACGTCGAGGGCGTCGACCTGCTGATCTTCGGAGATGTCCCCCTCCTCGATGAAGACGTAGTCCTCCTCGTTGTCGCCGTACGAACCGGAGCCCGACAGAGCTCCCCAGGTCTCGGGGCGCAACGTGGCGGGGTTGGCGGCGTTGGCCGTCAGTGTGTTGTTTTCAAAGGAGTCGATGTTGAACGCGCCTTCGTCCTTGTCGGTCCGAAAGCCGACGTCGCCCGACTCGCGGAGAGTCGTATAATCGATCGAGGCTCGCACCGCACCGTCTCGCGTCGCGAGCACGAGGTTTCCCGGATCGACCTGGAAATGGCTTTCCCCCCCGCCGTACTCGATCGTCACATACTCGAGCTGATTGTCCGAGGTGTCCGACGAATCGATCAGTATACCTTTCCAAAAGCCGCGCTCTTCTTCGATACCCGTCAGCAAAATACCGCCGGATTCCGACCCGACGGCTGTCAATTTCCCGTCCTGATGGACGGCGAGCCCGGTATCTCGCGCAAAACGCACGACCGTCGAATCTTCGATGATGAGATGGCCGCCCTCTTCGACACTGATGTCATCAACGACCTCGAAGCAGCCATCCGAGGAGAGCGTCTCGGTCGAGGTAATCGACCCACCCAGCTCCCTGGGACTTTCACAATTCGCCGACTCGTCCTCGCTTCCTTTATCATCCACCGGCCCGCAACCGACGGCACCTCCTCCCACCACCAGGACCAGAAAAAACCCGATTCGTGTCATCCAACCCATTCCGATTTTTCTCCAACGCATCGCAAACCTCGCTAGCATCACGTAGTTGACGATAATGAACCACGACATCTCGTCGTGTCTCCCATGTGACGCAGGGGTGGGCCGGGTTATTCAAAAATTGACTTCCCCCCGCTGTTTTTCGAAACAAATCGCGAGCTTTCCGGGAACCCTTCCCCGAGCCGGGTCGCCCCTCCCCCCGAGGCCATCGGTCAGCCACAGAGCTGGCTGCGCCCGCAGGTCAGGCTGCCGCAGCAATCCTCGTCGGACTCGCAGTAGGCGTTTTCCCCCTGACAGCAGGTACCGTTGACGCAGTTCGGCGTGGCGACGCACTGACGGTTGCCGGACTGGGTGCCGCAGCAATCGTCATCGTTCTGGCATGACCCGCCGTTGGGCACGCAGCACCGGTCCCGGCACTCGCCGTCAGAGGGGCTCTGCAGACCGCAGATCAATCCCTCGCAACAACGGGTGCCGCCACACCGGTTGCCCATCTGCTCGCAGGTCTCCGGGTCGACCTCGCACTGGTTGTCGACGCACTGCTCGCCCGATCCGCACTCGTCGCACTCGAGCGTGCCGCCACACCCGTCGTCGACCTCCCCGCACTCGGCGTCGAGTCCGAAACAGCTATCGTGGGGCTGACACTCGCAGACGCCGTCGACGCACTCGTCGTTCTCCCCGGAGCACTCGCCGCACTCGAGCGTGCCGCCGCACCCGTCCGGTTGCTCGCCGCACTCGGCGTCGACATCCTCGCAGGTGTCGGGCTCACATTCGCACATCCCCTCGCTGCAGTTGGCGTTGGGCGCCTCGCACTCGCCGCAATCGAGCGTCCCACCACATCCATCCGGCTGCTCGCCGCACTCGGCGTCGAGATCCTCGCAGGTGTCGGGCGTACACTCGTCGACACACATCCCCTCCATGCAACCCGCATTCGCCCCCTCGCACTCGCCACACTCCAGCGTCCCGCCACACCCGTCGTCGTGCTCGCCACACTCGACCTCGAGCGACTCGCAGCTCTCCGGAATGCACTCACCGGTGTCGGCTTCTTCGCCGACCTCGGCGTCGCCGGCATCCTCGTCGATGGCGATCGGCGAATCGTCGTCGTCCGACGCCTCGTCGTTTCCACAACCGAGACCGGCGACGAGCAGACACGAACAGGCGACAACTGCCAGACAATCGACTCGATACATCGAAGGCACTCCTCCAGAAAAAACACATGTCTCATGCTCGCCGACAGACATAACAGGCTGATTCCCCTCACCACAACCGCAGCTACGAAACCGCTCCGCCGCGATCGCAATGATCAACGAGGCTCGAGATCGTGGTCGTCGACCTCCGCCGACTGCCGAACTCTGAATGCCGACCTGCCTGTTCACCGCTCGTCGGTCCAGGCCTCGAGCTCCTCGAGGCTCTCGATGACGATCTCACCGTCCTCGTCGGCGGTGGGTTCTGGAGGTTGAACGTCGGGGGCGAGTCCGGCGGCGCGAGCTTCGCGCGCAGCGCGGCGCTCTTCGGGAAGAGGATCCGCCCCGGCGGCCGCGAGCAGCCGGCGAGTCGTCTCCTGGAGCGCGGCCGCACGGTGACCGCCGAGGCTGGCCGCATGTGCAGTCATCTTGAACCGATCGAAACTCCGTAGTTCGCCGCGGACTTTGTCGCCGGGTCGGGCGTCGAGCAGGTCGGCGGCGTACAGCTTTTTACGCGCCAACTCCTCGGGGATCGCGGCATCGACGTGCACGCCGACCAACCCGCGTTCGGCGGTCGGGATCTCGGAGAGATAATCGCCCGGAGCGAGCCGGCCGTCGGGGCGGACCGTGACGTAAAAGACGCCCTCCCCATCGACCTCGAAGCTCGTCTGTGGGGGCGGGCCTTCGGTCCCCTTCGCGCCGATCGATTCGGCGCGCTCACGGTCACAGGCGGCGACGAAACCCACCACGAGTACCAGCAGAATGGCTCGTCGTACAATCACGTCGACTCGTCACGAAAGAAACGGTGCGTCGGGTACGGGGGCCCTCGAGCCCACCGGAATGCCGGGGGCGCGGCGGGAACCTGAGCGTAAAGCACCGGGAAGGGTGCGCCAAGTAGAAGAAAGTGAGTGGGTATCGCGCGGAATCGCTGAGGGGTGACATCAGGAGTCGGAGGGGAGATGCGGGGAGACGACGACCCATTGGTCAGCCCGCCAATCGAGGTTGCAGGAGGTGAACAAAAACCCCCGGCGGCCGCCGCCGGTGGCGAAAAACTCGCCGAAGACAGTGGCACTGAACTGGTCGCGCTCGTAGGTGAGGTTCATCTCGGAGCGGGAATTCAATTCGTTCGACTCGGAGTCGCGGGCCCGTCGTCGGTACGCCTCGAGGCAGACCTGGATGGCACGCTCGCGGAGTTCGTCTTCGGGGACGTCGGGACGCTGCTCGACGACGTACGGCGTGCCGTAATACAGACCGCTCATCACCAGGGCGACGAGCGCGAAGACAGCGAGGAAGCGGCGAAGTCCGGAAGACATCGTCTACGGGCCGGGGTTGTCGGCAGTGGTCGTCGCCGAGACGCCCTGCCCGTCGTCGGCCTCGGGCACGGAGACGCGGAGTCGGCGCGAGCCGGGGTTGCGTGGCGTGTCCGAGAAGTACGGGACGTCGAACTCGCTCTCGGTGAGGCCGGGCAAAATCCCTCCCTCACAGCGCCGAACGTCGTCGTCGATTCCGGAGTCGAGGTACGGCTTCGGTTTCGAGCCGCCGGCGACCGGAGAGACGATCCGAGGCTCCTCGAGGCGATGGTACGGCCCCTCGTGGTCGTCGTCGCCGCAGCCGACGGTCGCGAGCGCAACGAGCAGAAGCGCGAGGGCGGCAAGGCGTCCAAACATCGGAATATCTCGTCGTCGGCGCGCAGCGATGATGTCGAAAACCGATCGCGATTCAATCAGGCCGGTCGTATCGAATCAAATCGGGCGATGAGCACGGGACCGACCGGATGTTTCGTCGACATCGGCGTGATGCCGCCTCGAACGCCGGCGCATCCGGGCGTCGGTTTGAAGTTCGTCGGCGGGCGGGGCACACTGGCGTATCGAGTCGAGTCCGAGCGACGAGCAGCAATCATGCAGTCGACGATGGCGCGCAAAACGTGGTGGGTGCTGAGCCTGCTGCTGGTGGTCGGGTGCGGCGAGAAATTCGGAGAATCGTCGCTCCGGCTGTACTCGAAGTCGACCGGCGGTGCCGATTTCGGGGGGGCGGCGGTCCTCGATCTCGCCGATCAGAGCCGCTTCGAGATCGAGGGCGTCCTGACGTACGCCTACTCCGACCCCGAGTCCGCGAGCTTCGAGTCGGTCGAGTCGAACGACCCGGAGGTCGTCGAGGTAACCGAGACGAACGAGTCGACCTTCGAGGTGGCGGGCCGGTCGACCGGGTCGGCGACGATCGACGTCGAGTCGGCGGAGCACGAGGCGACGATGCGGGTCGAGGTGCGCGAAGTCGACCGGATGCAACTCGAGCCCCTCAATCAGTGTGGGGACACCTCCGGGACGCACTTTCTGGCCGGCTTCAAAGGGTCGATCGAACAGAAGCTCCTGGCGGCGAACGACGACGAGCTTTTCGGCTACGGCTACCATCCGGTCGAAACCGAGGGTGAGGTGAGCGCGTCGGTCGACGACGAACGCCAGGCGTCGGGACGGTTGTTTCTCGATTTCGGCGAGGAGACCGGCCCCGTGACCGTGCGGCCGACGATCGACGGGTTCGGCGTCGAACTCGAGGTCGTTTCGACGGAGACGATCGAGGAGGTCGAGCCATCTTACATGGACGAGTTTTCGACCGAACAGACTTACGACCACGACTGGATCGAGCGGACCTTCTGGGCGCCGGCCTTCACGACCGCCGACCGAGCGACCGTCTGTCGCGGACTCCCCGACCACGAGATCGAGATGGAGACGCCCGGCAACTGCGAGGTCGAGTTCATGCGCCGCGACGGCAAACCGACGACCGGAGTCACCGACTACTACGAGCGGTGGTACGCCCGCGAGACGATCAAGCAGGCGGGCAACTGTCGATACACCGTTCAATTCGAGGAAATTTCGGACGAGGTGCAGGTCGACCGCACGATCGAGGAGTGACGGCGTCCGGCATCTCCGAGACGACGAACACATGAGTGAGACTGTACTTGTCATCGGCGCCGGTTCGGCCGGCTGTGTGCTGGCGAACCGCCTGTCGGCGGACGACGACCGGCGTGTCGTACTGGTCGAGGCGGGACCGGACTACCCGCCGGACGAGCCGCTGCCGGAGGATCTGCGTCGCGGCGGGCGCAACTCGTTCCACGACCACGACTGGGGATATCGCCACTGGCCGAACCGCGAGCAGTCATTGCCGTTCAACATGCCGAGGGGGCGCGTCGTCGGCGGCTCGTCGGCGGTAAACACCTGTATCGCGATCCGGGGACAGCCGGAGGATTACGCCGAATGGGACCTGCCGGGCTGGTCGTGGGAGGCGTGCCTGGAGGCGTTTTGTCGGCTCGAACGCGATCTCGATTTCCCCGACAGAGATCATCACGGGGCCGACGGGCCGTTGCCGATACGGCGCCACCCGCCCGACGAATGGACCCCCTGGCAGCGCGCCTTCGTCGAGGCGTGTCGCGAGATGGGTCATCCCGACTGCGAGGATACCAACGAGCCGGGGTCGGTGGGGGTCGGGCCACACGCGATGAACAAGATCGACGGGCGGCGAATCAGCGCGGCAGAGGCGTATCTGACCGAGGAGGTCCGGGCGCGGCCGAACTTCGAGCTTCGGGCCGAGACCTTCGCGCGCCGGCTGCTGTTCGACGGCCGGCAAGCGAGCGGTGCGGAGCTCGCACACGAGGGCGAACGGGACGTGCTGGAGGCCGACGAGGTGATCGTCGCGACGGGAGCGATCAACACGCCGCACCTGTTGATGCGCTCCGGCGTCGGGCCCCGGGAGATACTGCGGGACTGGGGCGTCGAGGTCGTGGCCGAAAACGACCGCGTCGGCGCCGAGCTATTCGATCACGCCGGGGTGGCGATGTTCATGCGACCGCGCCTGTTCGGCGAGACCTCCCGCCACGACGACCTGCTGCAGACGACCTGCCGGTACGCCTCCGGGACGACGCGACTGCCGAACGACCTGATCATGCAGCCCGGGTCGTCGGTCCCGACGCCGTGGGTCGAGCTGCCGCTCGTCTCGATCATGGTGATGGTCGGCAAACCGGAGGGTCACGGTTCGATTTCGTGGGAGTCGGCGGACCCGCGAGCCGAGCCGACGATCGAGTCGTCGCTCCTGGAGCACCCGGCGGATCGAGAGGTCGCCGTCGAGGCTCTGCAACACTGCCACGCCGTCTCGGAACAGCCGGTGATTCGGGACCTGGCGACGCCCCTGTATCCGAGCGAGCGGGTGCTGCGCGACGCCGACCGACTCGAAGGCAAGGTGCGGACGATCTGCGACAGCGGCTACCATCCGTGCGGCACGGTCCCGATGGGCAATCGGCGCACCGGGGCGTGCGACGAGAAGGGGCGCGTGCGCGGCACCGAGGGACTGCGGGTCGTCGACGCGAGTCTGATCCCCTCGATCCCGCACGCCAACATCCATCTGACGGTCCTGATGATGGCCGAGCGGATCGCAACGTGGATCTGAGGGCAGAGTCGAAGGTCTGGCATTCAGACGGGTCGGAGCGATGCGACGATCCCGCGATGATCGCGCCAGAGGCGGGAGGTTTGTGCCGCGACGCGGTGCAGCCCGTTCGAGCGTTTGGAAACCGGCTCGATCTAAGGTCGGGGCCGGGAGCGGCTCGTGGGTCGGCCGCGGACCGGTTCGGCGACGGCGGTGTGGATCGAAGCGAGGACGTCGAGGGTCTCGGGCGCGCGTCGCCCCCAGCCGCACTCGGTGGCCACCCCGAACTCGTCGAGATATCGGCTGGCAGCCTGGATGCGCTCGCGGGTCCCCTCGACTCCGTCGGTGTAGTGCACCAGGCCGACGTACAACTCGGTGTTGTCGGGCAACTCGAGCTGGCCCATCGGACGGACGAACGCCTCGTCGGTGCGCTCCCGGGGGACGGGCATGTGCATCCACTGGATCGACCGGTCGACGCCCTCGGCGACGGCATTCGCCACCCGGACCAGCTCGGAGGCGTCGTCCGGTTCGGTGAAATGTCGGTGGTCGCGGTCGCCGTAGCACAGGTGATAGCCGAGTTCGGCGGGCTCGGGGACGTGCTCGGCCAGCTCGACGAGCCGCCGGTCGATGCCCTCGGCGACGTCGTCGAGAAAGCTCGGCCAGACGCCCTCGAGCAGGGCGAATTCGACGGCGGTATCCCACTGGACGGCAATCTCGTCGTGGGGCACCACACTGAGGATCTTGTCGAGTTCCCCCAAAAGCTTGTCGCGGTAGGCGGTCTCGAAGGCCTCCTGATCGTCGGGCATCACGTAGGCGGCGGTCGTGGCGAGCGGCGTCGGCAGCGAGACCTGGAATCGAACCGGCACCGGCAAAAGGCCCTCGGATCGGCGCCGCGCGAAGACTTCCCACGAGTCGATCGCCGCCCGGGCGTAGCCGAGTTCTGGAAGCTCGATCTGATCGGCGCCGTAGCTGTCGCGAATCTGAAATTTCGGGAGGTCGTAGTGTTCGGCGTGCTCTTCGTAGGCGATTTCCTCCAGTTGCGGCGAGTCGCGCAGGCGCCGACACTGCCACTCGATCCAGTCCTTGCGCTCGCCGGTCTCTCCGTCGGGTACGCGCCGGACGTGGTCGGCGAGGTGTCGGGCGACGAACCGACACACCTCGTCGTTGTCAGCGAGCGGAATGCTTCCGACGAGATGGACGCCGTGCGGGGTGGTCCAGGAAGGGGGCATCTTGTTCTCTCCGTCTGTACGAACTCCGAACTCCCAGCCAACGCTAGACACGAAGGCGTCTGATGTCAGATGTCAGATGTTTGATGTCACGGCTCCGAGATCCTCGGTTCTCACGTCAATCGGAGGCGCGAGGCTGCTGGTCGTCCTGTCGGCCCTCCTCGAGCAGCTCGACGATCTCGGCGTGTTCCTCCTCGCCGAGGAAGTCGTCGGCCGGGTCGCCGTACGCCTCGAGCGAGTCGGTCAGGTAGTCGACGCGCTGCTCGGGGCTCGGGTGGCTCGACAAAAAGACCGGCGCGCCGCCCCCGCCGCCGAGTTTGCGGAAAAACGAGACCATCCCGACCGGATCGTAGCTGGTGTCGGTGACGTAGGTGAACCCGACGTCGTCGGCCTGGCGCTCCTGGTCGCGCGAGTATTTGAGCATGAACCCCTGGGCGGTGATCGAGGATGCGAGCTGAGTCAACAATCCGGGATTGTCGCCGAGGGCGGCGGACGCGAGCGCCTGGAGGCCGTACGAAGTGGCGAGCCGCTCGGCGACGTGGCGTTTGGTGACGTGGGCGACTTCGTGGGCCATCACGCCCATCACCTCGGCGGCGTTGTCGGCTTCCAAAAGCAGCCCGCTGAAAAAGTAAATCTGGCCGCCCGGTCCGGCAAAGGCGTTGACGGTGTCGGAGTCGTCGACGACGTGAAACTCGAACTCGATCGGGTCGGGGGCGTCGTCGCCGGCGGCCTGGACCGCCGCATTCCCGAGCGTGGCGATGTAGGCCTGCACCTGGGGATTGTCGTGCAGGTCCATCTCCCGTTCGACCTGATTGCTGAACTGCGCGCCGAGCTGCTCCTCCTGGCTCGGCGGCAGGACGACGTCCGCCGCGACATTGGTCGCGGCGCCGGTGACCCCTTCGGTGGTCTGACAGGCGACGGCGACTGCGACAACGGCAACGAGGACGGCGGAGACGGCGAGCAATCTCGAGCGCATCGCGGCTCCTCTCGGCTGAGGGGATGGATCGCACGGCAAGTACCCTCGCTGACAAAGCTAGATCCGAGAAAGGCATGTACGAACTTCAAGGGACCGCACCGGCCGCATCTCGCCGTGGCGACGGTGTGTGCCAAACCGAGAGCTGATCGCTTGACAGGCAGACGGCGCGATAGGGATAGTCGTCGGGCGCGCGAGATTCTCCCCCTGTACGATGGACTCTTTGACGTTCGGCAGTGCCATCTTTCCCTTCCCGGCCGGTCTGAAGGCGTCGCCGGCGCTCTGTGCGTGCGTGATGCTCGCCGGGCTCGTGGCCGGGTGCGCCTCGAGCGGCAATCAGGTCGACGACAACGCCCGCGAGATCCCCTCGGCGGAGCAGGAGCCCGACGTGTGGGAGCAGCAGGCCCTCGACGCACGGAACCTGCATGACGAAGGCAACTTGCGGGAGGCTCGGGAGCGCTACGAGACGTTGCTCGAGCGCGCCGAATCACCCGACGACCGGCGGTACATCCGGCTGCAGCTCGCGCGGCTGAGCGCCGACCGCGAGGAGTGGGACGAGGCGCTGGAGGGCTACGAGGAGATCTGGTCGGAGGAGATCGAGGATCGGTACGGGGCGCGGGCGATGTTCGAGGCGAGCCGAGTGATCGAAAGAACTTCGCAGGGCAAGGATGCCCGGCCCACGGAGACTTCGCAGGGCAAGGATGCCCCGCCCAAGGGGTTGCCGGCGGCCGAACGGTTGCGATGGCGGCTGGTCGCCCGCTATCCGGAGTCGACCTGGGCGGAGCGGTCGGTCGAGTCGATCGCCGCTCACTATGCCGAAGGTGAGGAGTGGGCGAGCCTGCAGCGGGAGTTCGACCGCCTGCACGACGAGCTGGCCCCGACCTCGATCGCCGACGACATCCTCTTCGAGGCCGCCATCGTCCTGGGCAACCGCAGAGGCGACCGCGAGACCGCCCTGGCCTACCTGCGCCGCCTGCTCGACGAACACCCCGACGCCCTGCTCGCCGACGATGCGGAGTGGGAGGCGGCTCGTCTGTGCATCGACACGCAGGACTGGAGCTGCGCCCTGCCCCTGCTTCGGCGCCTCTCGGAGCGGACGCGCGGCTCGGTCGCCGCCCCAAAGCTCGGCGTGCTGCATCCGCCGTACGCCTCGAAGGCGCTCTACCGGCTCGGCTACCTGCACCTGACGCACCTCGACGACTACGCGGCGGCTGCCGAGCAATTCCGCCGGTTTCTCGACGAGTTCCCCGACCATCCGAAGGCCGACGACAGCGCCTGGCACCTCGCTCACGCCCACCGGTTGGCCGGCGAGCGCGAGGCGTACCGCCGGGCCCTCCGCCGTCTGATCGACGACTACCCGAAAAGCCGCCACGTCGAGCCCGCCCGCCGCCAGCTCGGAGGGCAGTCGTGACGACGATTCGCGCCGAAGGCATCTCGAAGCGCCACCAGGGCGAGTACGTCCTGCAGGATGTCGATCTCGAGGTCCGGGACGGGGAGTATCTGGGGCTGATCGGGCCCGGCGGGGCCGGCAAGTCGCTGTTGTTGAAGATCATCGCCGGGCTGGTCGAACCCGACGAGGGACGCGTCGAGATCGACGGACTCGACGTGCACGCGATCTCGGAGGCCGAGCGCGACGAGCTGCGGATGCGCATCGGCATGCTTTTCCAAAACTACGCCCTGTTCGATTCGCTGACGGTCGCCGAGAACATCGGCTTTCCGCTCCGCCAGGTCGACGATCCGGACGAGGCCGACATCGAGCGCCGCGTCGACGATCTTCTCGAGCAGATCGGCCTGCCCCACGTCCACGACAAGTACCCGAAGGATCTGTCGGGCGGGATGAAAAAGCGGGTCAGCTTCGCCCGAGCCGTCGTCCGTCACCCGCCGATCCTGTTGTACGACGACCCGACCGCCGGACTCGACCCCGTGACCAGCTCCAAGATCTTTCGGCTGCTGGAGACCCTGCGCGACGACCACGAGACGACCGCCGTCACCGTCAGCCACGACCTCGAGGGGATCCGCGAAATCTCGGACCGGGTGGCGATGCTCGAGGCGGGGCGGCTGGTCTTCGCCGGGACGTTCGACCAGATCGAGATGGCCGAGGAGGAGCGCGTCCGGACCTTCTGGGAGGACGGGCAGGTCGAGATCCGGACCGGCGCCGAACGCCACGAAGGGGAGCCGCAATGAGGGAACGGCTCGAACAGCTCGGTGCTGTGGCGAGGCGCATCGTCCGCGAGATCGGCCAGATGTGCGTATTGATCGGTCGGATCGTCTGGAACCTGCATCCCGGCAAGATCGACGGGCCGGAGACGTGGCGCAACCTGTATCAGGTCGGCGTCAAGAGTTTCGCGATTGTCGTCGTCACGGCTGTGCTGACCGGCGCCATCATGGTCATCCAGAGCGGCATGTACATCCGCCAGTACGGCGCCTACGGGTTGCTCGGCTGGGGCGCCGGCTACAGCGTCTTGCGCGAGGTGGGCCCGATCATGATCGGGCTGATGTTCTCGGGGCGGGTCGGGGCGAACAACACCGCCGAGCTGGGGACGATGAAGGTGACCGAGCAGTTCGACGCGCTGCGGGCGCTGGCGATCAACCCGATCGCGTATCTGGTGGTCCCGCGCGTGGTCGCAATGATCGTGATGATGTTTTGTCTGGTGGTCATCGGCGACCTGACGGCACTTCTCGGGGGTGCAGTCACCAGCCAGTTTTTGCTCGGGGTCGACGTCGAGGTCTTTTACTGGAGCGTCGTCACCTACGTGCACCTCGGGGACTTTCTGCACGGGCTGTGGAAGGCCCTGGCGTTCGGTTTCGCGATCGCGGTCATCTCGTGTCATTTCGGGATTCGCGTGCGGGGAGGCGCGGTCGGCGTCGGCCGGGCGGTCAACGCCTCCGTCGTCGGCAGCGCCATCGCGATCTTCGCGCTCGACTACCTCATCACGTTCATGGTCATGTAACCGCCGGGAGGCGGCGGCGCCGAGTGCGGTGCCGGGAGTGAATCGATGAGTGACGAGAGACGACCAGAGGCGGGGGAGTCGCAGCGTGGCCCGGCGGGTCGACTGTTCGCGGCGGTCGGCCGGCCGATCGTCGAGGTCTGGGAGACACTCGTCGAGATCGCCCGACTCTTCGCGCTGACCCTGTACTATCTCGTTCACGGCCGGCGGCGCTGGCGGGCGGTCCTCGAGCAGATGTACGAGATCGGCAACCGATCGGTCGGCTTCATCGCCGTCACGCTCGGGTTTCTCGGCATGATTCTGGTTTTCCAGTCCGGCTACCAGGCCAACCAGATCACCGGGGATTTGCGCATGCTGGGCCCGCTGTTCCTGCAGCTTTTGTTGCGGGAGTTCGGCCCGACGATCACGGCGCTGATGGTCGCCACCCGCGTCGGCACCGGGATGGCCGCCCACATCGGCAGCATGGTCGTCACCGAGCAGGTCGACGCCCTTCGCATGAGCGCCGCCCCGCCGGTCGACTACCTGGTCGTCCCCCGGTTTGTCGCCTCGACGATCATGATGACCGTGCTCACCATTTTTGCCTGCCTGGTCGCCTTCGCTTCGGGCGCGGTGACGGCCAATCTCAGCTACGGCGTGAATTATTACACGTTCGTCGATGTTGGGATGATCGGATGGTTCGATCCGGCGATCGGGCTGGTCAAGTCGCTGGCCTACGGGATCGCCATCCCCATCACCGCCTGCCAGGCGGGTCTGAGCGTCTTCGGCGGAAGCGCCGGCGTCGGCCGGGCGACGACCCGAGCGGTCGTCAATTCGAGCCTGGCGGTGGTCATCCTCGATTTCATCATCTCGGGGGTCGGCTTTTTCATCCTGGCGATCATCTGAACGGAGCACGACGATGAGCGAACTCGCAACCACTCGGCGCCTCTCGGCGCTGGGGATACTGCTGGCGGCGGCGCTGGTGTCGCTGGTTCCCCCCGGCGAAGCGAGCGCCGAAGAGATCCACATGCCGCGCGTCGGCCAGCAGTTTTTCGCCGCCGGCCTCAGCCTCCAGCCGGGCTTTTTGTACGATCGGACTCGCCCGGAAGCCCGCGGGTACAACACCGTCGCGCCGACCGGCGCCGGCACCACGCGGCTGGGGTTTCACCAGATTTTGACCGAGTCGTTCATGATGTCGGCGGAGGTCGACCTGGGGGTCCAGTGGCTGAACGAACACACCGCCCGGGTCGACGGCGAGGGAAGCTCGGAGCTGGCCTTCGGCTGGCAGGCGGGCATTCTGGGGCGGTGGCTGCCGGCCGGGGAGCGGGCCGGCTGGACGGTCGGGACCGGGCCGCACTGGTACAACGTGTATCTGGCGGACCGCCCGCTGCAGAGCCTCGGGGTCGACCTGCGCGCCGGCCGATATCTGTGGAAGGGAACCGAGAAGTTCGTGCTCCTCGAGATCGGCTATTCGGCGCCGGTCATCCAGGGGTTGCGCCGCGGCGACAACTTCTCGACCGAGGAGTCGTCGGCGACGCCGAAAAACTGGACGTTCCACCGCTTTTCACTCAGCGTACAGTACGGATTCTGACCGCCGAGCGAGCCGATGGGCCGGATCGAGTTTCGCGACATCCACAAGAGTTTCGGGGATCTCGACGTCCTCGAGGGGGTCGACCTGGTCGTCGAGCCGGGGTCGGTCTTTTATGTGATCGGCCAGTCCGGGGCGGGCAAGAGCGTGCTGGTCAAGCACCTGATCGGACTGTTGCGGCCGGATCGCGGCGAGATCTATCTCGACGACCAGGAGGTGACGGCGCTGAGCGAGCGGGAGCTGTACCCGGTGCGCAAGCGCTGTGCGATGGTCTTCCAGAATGCGACGCTGTTCGACTCGATGACACTCCTGGAGAACGTCGCGTTGCCGATCCGCAAGCACCGCAAGGTCTCGATGCGCGAGGCGCGGGAGCTGGCCGAGGAGTACCTCGCCCGCGTCGAGATGCACGAGTACGGCGGGCGGTATCCGGCGGCCTTCGGCGACGGGATGCGCAAAAAGGTCGCGATCGCCCGGGCTCTGACGATGGAGCCCGAGTACGTCATCTTCGACGAGCCGACGACCGGCATCGACCCGGTCTCCGCCTCGATGGTCGACAATCTGATCCGCCACCTGGCCGACGAGCTGGGGGTGACCTCGATCGTCATCTCCCACGACCTTCGCAGCATCTTCGGTGTCGCCGACCGCATCGCGATGCTGTATCAGGGTCAATTGCGGCTCGACGGCACTCCGGAGGAGTTTCGCCAGAGCGACGACCCGATCGTCCGGCAGTTCATCGAGGGCCTGCCCGACGGGCCGATGCAGGAGCCCGGCTAGCTCCCGACGCGCGGGATTCATAAACCACGACTGATGGTCTACACTTCACGCCTATGAGTCAGGACGCAAGCGGCATCGAAATCAAAGTTGGAGCTCTGGTGGTCTTCTCGCTGGTGCTGCTGGTCGGCTTCGTGGTCGTCCTCGGGGACCTGTCGGTCGGCTCCGCCCAGCGCTATCAGGTCGAGTTCGACAATTCGGCGGGGCTGAAGCCCGGCGCCGACGTCGCCATCTCGGGGCTTCGGGTCGGCCAGGTCGAATCCCTGGAGTTCATCACCGACGAGTCGGCGGGGGACGACGAGCGGGCCGTCTCGGTGCGCGCGACGATCAGCGTCCGCGACAAACACACCGACTCGCTGACCGAGTCGAGCAACTTTTTCATCTCGACGCGCAGTGTACTCGGCGAGCCGTACATCGAGGTGGTGACCCGGTCGCTCGACGCGCCGCCCCTGGAGCCGGGGGCGACCGTCCAGGGAGTCAATCCTCCCCGCTCGGATGCCATGATCTCGAAGGCCTCGCGGCTGCTCGACAGTCTGGTCCGGGTGATCGAAGACCCGGAGATCTCGTTCGACGAGTTTCTGACGAGTCTGTACTCGCTGGTCACCCACCTCGATGCGTTTCTGGTCGACAACCGCGACCAGCTCGACGGCATCGTCGAGGATGGTCGCGCCGCGACCGAAGACGCCGCCAGTCTCCTGGCGGCCTTGAGCTTCGCCGTCGGCGACGGCGAGGGCATCAAGTCGATGCTTCGCGACGCCCGGGCGACCGCCTCGAACGCCCGGCGCCTCTCCGACGAGGCGGGCCCGGTGGTCGAGAACCTCTCCGAGACCGGCGCCAACGCCCGCAAAATCAGCGAGGTGACCCGCAAGCTGCTCGAGCGCAACGAAGAGAGCCTCGACAACTCGATCGCAAACGTCGAAGCGAGCACCGAGCATGTCGAGAAGCTCTCCGGCAACGCCGACCGGCTGGTCAAGCAAATCGAAGACGGGGAAGGCACCGTCGGTCAATTGCTTCAAGACCGCAAGATGTACGACGACATGCGCGAGTTGCTCCGGATCGTCAAACGCCAGCCCTGGCGCATCATGTGGCGAGAGTGAGTCCGCCCGCTCACTCCCTGCTCACTCCCCGGACTCGCTTTCCTCTCCCTGCGGAATCGGCGGTGCGCCACCGGGTGGCCCGCCACCGGGCACTTTGCCGGGCGCCTTTTGTTCGAGATCCTTCGGCGGTTTCCCCTCGCGGATCCGGCGCTGGCGCTCGATGCGCTGCTCGACTTTTTTGATCTGCTTGGCCGCCCGCTTCTGCGCCGACCGGGAGGGGGCGACCGACTTCGCCGACTCGAAATGCTCGCGGGCGTGACCGAATTCCTCGAGAAACCCCATGTACAGTTTGCCGAGTTGCAGGTGGAGGGCGTACAGCTCGTCTTCCGGCGGCGATTTTTCGATCAAGGTCAAAAGCTGTTTGGCGGCGGCATCGAACTGACCGCGCGCCCGGAGGGCGGTGGCGAGGGTCTTGCGGGCGCTGACGCCGTTGGGGAACGCATCGACGGCCCGGCGGGCGGTCTGGAGCGCTTCGTCACGGAACTGCCAGCGCAGGTATAGCCGGGCCATCCGATCGAGCACCCGTGCATCCCAGGGCCGCATCTCGACGGCGCGTTCCAGCAGCCGGAACGGCTCCGAGTTCTGCACGATCTCGCGGCGGCTCGGCGGATCGGACTCCCCGTCCGCCCCTCGAACTTTCGACTCGCTCCCTCCCCCGTCGGCCGATCCGGCATCGACCGACGGCGCCTCATCCTCCCCCCGCTTCGCTTCCCCGGCCGGCCGGCCCGCCGGTCCCTTCGTGACCTCGCCCGGACCGACGCCGGCGGCCTCGAGCGCCCGCGTAACTTCGGCGTTCAGCAGGCCGAGCCGCGCCTTGGCGCGGACGATGTTGTAGACGACGTCTCCGTGGGCCGGCATCCAGCGGTCGGCCGCCTCGTACTGCTCGATCGCCCGCTCGTAGTAGGTGCGCAACATCAGGTGATCGCCCCAGCCGCGGTACAACTGCGAGACGGTGTTCGCCGCGGCGACCGCCGCAATGCCGACCCCGACGGCGACCGCCGCCGCCCCGGCCGCCACCCGCGGTGCGCCTCCGTCCGACCCTCCACCGCCGATGGTCCATCGCATCGAAGCGCCGGTGTAGCCGTTAACCGCCGCCGAGCGTCGCGTCAGCACGCCCACCGCCCCGAACCAGACGGCCGCCGGCGCCGCCAGTTCGATCAGCGGTGTGAGGGCGGCAAAGACCAGCCCCCCCAGCACCGCCGCCCACAGCCCCCACTGCTCGACGATCAGATCCGAGTGCTCGCCGCTCCGCCCCAGCGCCCCGACGCCGATCGCCAGACAGCCGGCGAGCCAGAGGCCGAACAGGGCCAGGCCGACCAGCCCGTACTCGACGACCAGCTTCGAGAGGCCGTTGTGCGGGCTGCGGTAGGCGGGATAGTGGACGAACCGCTGCTGGACCGCCGGGTGATCGATGTTGATCTGTTTGGTCTGCAGTCGCCACCACGCCCCGGCCCCCCGCCCGACGAACGGCCGCTCCTGAAAGAGATCGAACGACACACCCGCCAGATACTCCCGGACCTCCATCGAACGCACCGCCTCCATCCGTCCGATCGCGAAGGCCGGGTTGCGCAGGGTCTTCTCCTCGAGCACCCGGTCGCTGACGCCGGGCCCGCGCTCGAGGGCCGGCAGCGCCGTCGCTTCGGTCGGCTCGTCGGCGACGCTCACCAACTGCGCGGCGACGAACCCGACCAACACCACGAAGGCGACCATCGCCCCGATCGGCGCCAGGACCGTCGACGTCTCGATCCCCTCGAAGGCCAGGATCAGACAGACCGTTACCACCGCGACGGCGACGAACATCGAGACGAACGTCCAGTCGGCGACGAGCCCGAAATGCACCGCCCCCAGCATCGCCGCCAGCCCGAATACCAGCCGCACCCACCCGTCGACGTACTGCGTCCCGGCGACCGCCACCGGCAGCGCGACCGCGTAGTAGGCGACGGCGAATTCCATCGACCCGAACGGCCCGGTCGCCCCCCGCGGATCCCAGACCTGGGTGAAGACCTCGACGCCCGCCAGATCGAGGAGGCCGAACACCCCCGACAGACCCACCCCGACCGACACGGCGATCGCGAAATCGAGAAACCGCACCGGCCGCTCGAGCGGCGCCGACAGGATCACCACCACCGCGACCAGCGCCAGAAAGTGGCTCGCGTGCAGCGCCCCGTACAAAGCGCCCGGCGACCACAAAATCGAAGCACCGACGAACACCCCGAAGACGACGAGGATCGAGACGACCCGGCCGGCGACCATCCCGACTCGCCGGCGGGAGACGAGGCCGGCCCCCCAGACCACCAGCGCCAGAGCGGCCCCGCCCGTCAGGACGAACTGCTTGACCACCTCGAACTCCGAGAAGCCCGTCGCAAACACCACCGGCGCGGCGGCGACGATGAACAGGACCATCCACGAGGGGATCCCGAGCGTCGAATGCGTCGAGTCGGCGTCGCTCGATGTCGTCGTCATGACCTCACGTCTCGGCGTCGGCGGACAGAATGCGATTCGGATGACACCACGGTACGGTGGTGAATCGGCCCGAAAGCGGCGAATTATTCCCAAATCACGGGCAAAATTGCAACGTGGCCGCGTCCGCGACAACCGGCGCGTCCCTACCGGAAGACCAGATAGCGCGTGAGCCCGAAGATGTCGCGGTCGGGAGCGAACTCGACCGGACGATAGCTGCCGGCAAAAAAGATCGCGTTCGTCTCGGCGGCGTACCCGAAGCCCGCCTCTCGGTCCCGGGGGATTTGCTCGTCGTCGAGCCAGACGGCGAGCGACGGCGAAACGGGCGTCGCCTCGAGGGTGTTCGGTGTGAGGTATCGAGTGTAGTGGGCGACGACCTCCCGGGCCCACTGCGTGGGATCGTCCGCACACGCATCCACCGCGAGACCGCCCGTCGCCGCGGCGACGGCCCCGTAGGCGCTGGAGGCCACTGCGCCGCCACAGTCGGGACCGGTCGTCAGCGCGTGGCCGGTCAGCCGGGGCTCGAAAAACGCGGTGTAATCGTCGACCGGCGTCCCCTGCTCAACCGACGCGGCTTCCTCGTCGGTGACGAAGATGGCGACCTTCCAGGTCTGCTCGCCGGAGCGAAACTGCAGCTCCGAGGGGGCGGCCGGCGAGCCCTCCCCGGAGAGGTAGTTGATGCCGTCGCGTGCCGCCGCCAGCCCGGCCGGCTCGGCGCCGGCGCAGGTCCACCCGCCGGCCCCGTCACAACGCAGCGCCGCCTCGTCGACCGCCGCAACGAGATCGTCGTCGGCCCCGTGCCACTGCGCCCCGTGCAGCCGGCCGGCATTGTCGGGCTGCATGTTCGTGACGCCGAACCGGTAGTCGACCCGGGAGTTTTGCGCCATGCCCGAGAGCTCCCGGACGAACTCCCGGACGTCGGCGCCGTAGCCACTCGGCCCGTTGCCGTCGACGACGAGGTAGGCGTCCATTTTCGGCACCGTCGTGTGGGGCTTCCAGTGCATGCAACCCTCGCCCGTCGTCGCCTCCTCCTCGGCGAGCCCGGTCGTATCGGTCGGTCCCTCGAGCCGGGCATCGACCGACGCCCCCCCGTTGGTGCCCTCGGGTGTGAGCGTCACCGACACCAGCGTCCTGACCGGCGCTCCCGACTCGTCTTCACGCACGATCGCGGCCATCTCCACCCGGAACGCCTCGGCGCCCGCCCCGCCGGTCGGCGGGAGCCCCTCGACTCGGGAGGCCGACAGGGGCGACATCTCGAACAAGAGCTCCTGGCGGAGCCGGCGCGTCGACCGCGCCTCGTCGAGCTCGACGACGAACTCCCCGCGGGCCGCCCGGTGCTCATCGTGGGTCGTAAATTCGGCTCCGAGCTGCTCGGCGTCCAGTCGCCCGAACGCCTCGATCGCCGCCCGCAGGTCGCCCGCGATCGGATCCGTCGCGCTCTCGGTCGACGCCCGGGGTGGGCGCGAAAACAACAGGCCGGCCACACCGCTTTCGCCGTCGCCGAAAAGCGCCGCCGCCTCCTTCGCCCCGGCCTCGGTCACCTCGAGGTCGGTGTAGCTGTCGAAAATCGGCGAAAGCGCCAACGTCCAGTCGCCCACCGAGCTGGTGTGCAGGTCGACCGACGCCGGCGAGGTCTCCTCGCAGGCATCGACGATCCACTCGTCGCCATCGTCGGTGCCGTCGCCGTCGGTATCGGCGTCGGTCGGGTCGAAGCCGAACTCCCGCTCCCGCCCGTCCTCGAGGCCGTCGTCGTCGGTATCCGCCCGACACGGGTCGATCTGCTGCTGGACTTCCTCGAAGTCGTTCAGCCCGTCGCCGTCGGTGTCGGCCCGCTCCGGATCGGTGCACATCGCCGCCTCGGTACAATCGTCCAGGCCGTCACCGTCCCGGTCGCGCCCGGGAACGCAACCACCATCCCCCCGCCGTGCATCGACGAGACCGGGCCGGCTGTCGCCTTCCCCGAGATCCCCCGTCCCGTCGAGGTCCTCGGGCCCGGTGTCGGCCTCCGCCGCGACGTCGCCCTCCGCATCGACACCTACATCGAATGGCTCCCCACCCTCGTCGGAGGTGCAACCGACGGCGAACACCGCGAGCGCGGCGACGATGACGATGCGACTGGCGACGGACATGCGGCCCCCGACGATAGAGGAGAAACCAGAAGGCGACGTACGCCACGAGCGTACGGGAGGTTCGTCGGATTCCGCAACGAAACGGGTAGCGCCGGCGGACTTGGCGCGCGAGTGAGGTTGGTCCTCGGTCACCAGTAGTGCGCAGCGAGTGCCGCGCCGGCCGTAGCGGCGGCCGAGGAGGCACCGGCGACGCCGAGTCCGAGAGGACCGACGGGACGGCAGCCGAACACCTGGCTGAGACCGGGCGTCAGGACGGTCCCCAGCAGGAGCGTCGCGGAGCCGAGTCCGGCGGCGAGGGTCTCGCGGGTCGGGTGCCCGACGAAGATCGTCTGGCCGAGCTGGGAGCCGACCAACGCCAGCAGCGCGACGGTCGAATCGCCGCGCCGGCCGCCGGGCATCACGCCGGAGGCGCTCCAGGCGGCCGCGGCGCCACCGGCCGTCGCCACGGCCCGGACGGCGATCGCCCGATCGAGCTGGCCGCGAAGCACGTCGGCCGGGTTCTGCTCGAGCAGCCTCTCGAGGTGATCGTCTTCCGGACGGCGAAGCGCGATCGCCATCGAAGGGGCGATATCGGTCATGAGGTTGACCAGCAGCAGTTGGCGGGCATTGAGCGGCGGGCACGAACGCACCAGACTACCGACGACCGAGAAGCCGATCTCACCGAAATTGCCGCCGGCCAAAATGGCGACCGCATCGCGCACGGACTCGACCATCGCCCTCCCCTCGCCGACGGCGTGGACCATCGTCTCGATGTTCTCGTCGACGACAACGATGTCGGCAGCGTCGCGGGCGGCACTGGTCGCATCGGGACCTAGGGCCATTCCGACCTCGGCGAGTCGAATCGCCGCGGCGTCGTTCGCGCCGTCGCCGGCCATCGCGACGGTCCGCCCGGTGCGCTGCAGGGAACGTACGATCCGCCCCTTCTGGGTCGGCGTCACCCGGGCGACGATCGAGATGTCGGTCACGACGTCGTCGAGGGTGGCGTCGCTCATCCGCTCGATCTCGGGACCGGTCAGCAGCTCGTCCCGGCCGTCAAGTCCGACCTCGGTGGCGATCTTCGCAGCGGTCTTCGGGTGGTCGCCGGTGATCATCAGCGTCCGGATGCCCGCTTCGTCGAGCCGGTCGATCGCACTCGCTGCGGTCGGACGCGCCGGGTCTCGCAGGCCGACGAACCCCCGGAAGGTCAGCTCGTCGACGTGCTGCTCGCTCAGGGACTGCGCCGAGGGTGCCCGGCGGTCGGCCAGGCACAGCACGCGAAGGCCCTCGGCGGCGAATCGCTCGGCGCGGTCGAGAAGCTCCGAGCGACGCGGGGCCTCGAGCCGCACCCGCCCGCCGTCGCGGACCTCCTCGCTGCACAGCTCGAGCAGCACTTCGGGCGCCCCCTTGAGCACGATGCGCGGCCCGGCCGCCGTCTCGCCGAGAACCCCGTGGTAGCCGCGTCTCGGCTGAAAACGCAGCTCGTCGACCCGGTGCCAGCGGCCGCCCTCGCCGGCGGCGTCGACTTCGAGCCGGCGGGCCCCCTCGACGATCGCCCGGTCGGTCGGGTGGGGAATCCGCTCGTCGGCGTCGGCCTCGGGCGAGGCGCGAAGCGCGGTACGCACGGTCCGCTCCAGAAGCCGGCCCGCGACGGGCTCTTCCGGGGTGTCGGGGTCGACCTCGACGCGCCGTTTGCCGTCGGAGACGACGGCCAGCCGGATCCGTCCCTCGGTGAGCGTCCCGGTCTTGTCGGCACACAGCACGTCGACGCGGCCGAGTGCCTCGATCGCCCGGGGGTTGCGCACGAGCACCTCGTGCTCGGCGAGGCGCCGGGCTGCCGCCAGTTGCGACGCCGTCGCCAGAAGCGGCAAGCCCTCCGGGACGGCGGCGACGGCCAGCCCGAGGCCTCCGTGGACGAGCGAGTGCAGATCCCGCCCCCGGATCAGCCCGACGGCGGTCACGAACCCACCGGCCGTCGCCGACAGCGGAATCGTCACGTCGGTCAGCTCGCGCAGGCGTTGCTCGATCCCCGTCTCACTGCCCGCCTCGGCGATCGGCGCGTCGCGGCGGTTCGCCTCGGTCCGCTCACCGGTCGCGACGACCACCGCCGTCGCCTCGCCACCGGCGATCGAGGTTCCATCGTACAGCATCGAGCTTCGCTCGGCGACGACTTCGGCACGGGTTGGACGAGCGGACTTGCGGGCGGGCGTCGACTCGCCGGTCAGCGCCGATTCGTCGACCTCGAGGTCGGACGAGCTGACGATGCGGCAGTCCGCCGGCACGACCTCCCCGGGCCGAAAGCCGACCAGGTCGCCGCACACCAACGCCTCTGCCTCGACCGTCCGCCAGGTGCCGCCGCGGCGGACCCGGACGGTCGGCGTGCGCCCCTCGCGCATCTGCTGCATCGCCCGCTCGGCGCGGTAGCGCTCCAGTCCGCCGACGGCGGTGTTGATTCCGAGCACGGAGCCGACCAGCGCCGCGTCGGCCGGGGACCCGACGACCGCCGAGGCGAGGGAGGTTGCCGCCAGAAGCGGGGTCATCGGATTCGCCAGCTCCCGGGAGACGGCCCGCTTCGCCAGCTTCCAGTTCGAGGGGGGCGCCGGGGGAGTGCGCTCGCGCTCGGCGACCTGGCGCGGCTCGAGTCCCCGGCGGCTCGAGTCGAGTTCGTCGAGCACCCGGTCGGTCGGCCAGCCGTGCCAGGGCGTCGGGTCGCGGGGAGTCGGCCGCGGGCGGCGGTCGAACTCGACCGCCCGGACGAGGCCGTTGGCGAGGGCGGCGACCGAGGCGGCGTTGACCGCGAGTTTGACCGTCTCCGGGTCGGTCTCCTCGACGCCCCCGAGGGCGACGAGCGTTCCGAGCCCGGCCCCCAGGCCCGCCACTCGCACGCTCTGGTCGGCAATGCGCCGCGCCTCCCCGACCGCCTGGAGCACGTAGATTGCATCGTCGATGTCGCTCCCGACGAGATCCGCCGCCCAGGGGACCTCTTGCCACCGGTCGGTCAGTCCGACCGCGAGGTCGGCCGCCCGCATCACCGCCGGAGCGAGGTCGCCGACGACGGCGACGCACCCGCCGACTCGCTGCAGCTCGCGAATGCGCTCGAGCCGCTCCGCTCCGCCCTCTTGCAGCGGTCGGGCGCCGACGGACCGGGCCCGCTCGTCGTCGACGCCGGTCACCCGGACGCTCATCTCCAGGCGCTCGGCGACGTCGACCAGGAGCTCGGTGTGGGCCGGGGCGCGCGCCAGCAGCGCGCCATCGACGAGGAGCGTCTCGAGGCGGTCGAGCGACTCGAGGACCTGCGGGTCGAACACCAGCACGTCGCGGGCGGCGAGGCCCCGGAGCAGCTCGGCGACGAAACCGGTTCGGCCGTAGCGCAAGGCTTTCGGCAGGCCGCCGAACAGCGGCGACGTCGAGCTCTCCAGCTCGTGGGTGTCGGCGAGGGCGACGAGAAAGCCGCCGATCGAGGCGAACCAGGCCTCGTCGGCGTAGCGCTCGATGGCGCCGGCGGGCAGGTCGTCGGGACGGCCGTCGAGGTCGACCGGCAGCGTGGCGGTGCGATCGCGGTCGGGTCCGAGGAGCGGCTCCAGGCGGCACCAGGCAGTCCGCTGGGCCCGGTTGCCCCGCAAGAGCGCGATCTGTTGGAGGAGGTCAACCAGCGGGCCGGCGGGCCCGGAGCCGACGGCCTGGACAAACGAGTTGAGCGCACCGAGCACCAACTCGAAGACCTCCGGCCCCGCCATCAGCTCGAGCCGGTCGCGCAGCCTCGGCGAGTCCTCGACGAACGACATGAATGCCGCCAGGTCGAACTCCGCCTCCGACGGCTCGCGATGGACCACCTTCAGCCCGACGCTGACCGCGATGGCGAGGAGGTCTGCCAGAAACTCGGTCCACTGGCGGACGAGCCGGTCGGAGACGCCGGGAAAGTCGGCGAAACGCTCGGGGAACGGTTCCGAGGCGACACCGCAATACTGCTCGACGCCCTCGACCAGCCTCACCAGCCGCCGGGGCGTCGTCACCGGCGCGCGGTACGAGACGACCAGCCGGTCGAACAGCCCGTTGACGTGGTAGCCTTCGACCCCGTCGAGTCGGTCGAGCGAGACTGTCAGCTCGTCGGCAAAGGAGGCGAACGTGTCGGGCGCGAGGCGTCGCAATTCGATGTGCACTCGCCGCCCTCGATACTCCTCGACGTGGCGCGCCCGATCCCCGAACACGCCGGTCAGCCAGCGGCGCATCGCCGAGGAGACGGGGCTGGTCGACTCGTCGCGTCGAAACATGCCGGCGGGGGGACGAGAGCAGGATGGCGAAGCTCGTCCCGAAGGTAAGCTCGCGCGATGGCCGTACAAACGGCAGCGGGTTCGCCGCCGGCCCCGGGACAAAGCAGCACACGGCGGCGAGGAACGACCCGCCCGAACCCGACGCTCGATGACCGATGACCGCCCCGACGACCGACGCCCGACACCCGACGCCCCGTGTGTATTTGACACCACGATCCGCGCGCGGCTAGAGTCTGCGCGACGCCTCGCGACTCCAGCCCCACGATTCGGTGACAGCGACCGACGACGAGAACGATTCAACCGACGCCCAGGAGAGGCGGCCTCGCCGGGCAGGCCTCGCCGGGCTGTTGACGTGGCTGTGCCCGGGGATCGGGCTGATGTACGTCGGCCGGCCCTGGCGAGGGCTCGGCGCCAACCTGCTGGGCGTCGGAGCGCTGGCCGGTTTCGTCGGATTGTTCGTCTGGCTGGAATTCTTCCCCCTGCTGCCGCTGTTGGTACTCGCGGCCGGGTGGATCGTCTTTGCGGCGATGCTCTCGGCGGAGGTCCGGGCGAGGGCCGACGAACTCGACGAGGCCTACGAGCCCCGCGGGTACAACCACTGGACGATCTACGCGGCGGTGGCGCTGGTGACCTGGGCGCTGCCGCTGGCGGCGACGGCCGCCGTTTCGCTGCGAAGCGTCTGGGGACTGGCGACGGTCGACGACCGGGCGATGTATCCGACGCTGCAGGCTGGCGAGACGGTGCTGGTCGACCGAAGTGCCTACCGGTCCGCTCCGCCCGAGCGCGGTGAACTGGTCGCCGTTCGGTTTCCCGGCGAGTCGACCCGGGTGCTGCGGGTCGTCGCCGCCGGGGGCGACAGCATCCAGTGGGCGGCCGGCACGATCTACGTCGACGGCACGCGCCTCCCGCAGGTGCCGCTCGACTCGCGGCTCGCGTCGGCCACCCTGCCGGAGGGCGCCAGCTACGAACTGTGGGTTGAACGAAACGCCGAGACGACCTACGTCGTCTCGCTGCGCCCCGCCCACCGGGACGAGCCCGAATTCGAGTCCACGGAACTGGACGACGACAAGGTGTATCTTTTGGCCGACAATCGAAGCCATCCGGAGGGCGACGACGGAGAGGAGACGGGTCCCGGCGACAGCCGCGAGATTGGTCCCGTGCGCCGCGGCGCCATCAGTGGCGAGCCGCTGTACGTCGCCTGGTCGAACTCGCCGTCGACCGGCGAGATCCGCTGGAGCCGGATCGGGGTCGAACTCCGGTAATCCGCCCGCCTGCGCCCACTCCGGCCGAGCTTCCCTTCCGCACGCCGACCGAACTTCATGGAGACCGACGCCCACCAATCCGATCCCCTGTCGTACGACGTTCCCTCCGAGGAGCGCTCCGAGAAGCTCTGGGGATATTTTCTGCGCTACAAGTGGTGGTTTCTCGTCGGCGCCGGTTTTCTGATCCTGACGAACCTCCAGAAGCTGACCATTCCCGTCTACATCGGCGACGCCGTCCAGATGATGCGCGATGCCGCCGGGTCGACCGAGCTGTCGCTCGAGGCGATCCGCTCGGATCTGGTCTGGGCCGGCATCGCGGTCATCCTGCTCGCCGTCGGGGCGGCGGTCGCTCGGATCTTGAGTCGGATCACGATCTTCAATCCCGGCCGCTACATCGAATACGACCTCCGCAACGAGCTGTACCGAAAGTTGACCGAGCTGACGCCGGCCTTTTTCGACCCCGCCCCGACCGGGGACGTCACCAGCCGGGTGACCAACGACGTCAAGCGCGTCCGGGTCTTTTATGCGCTGACCTTCCTGCACGTCGTCAACACGACCGTCGCCTACGCGATCGGGATCTGGCGGATGGTCGGGGTCGACTGGACGCTGACGCTGATCTGTCTGGCGCCCTACCCGTTTTTGCTGGCCGGCATCCTGTGGGTCGGCCAGGTGCTGTTTCACAAAGAAAAGATCGTGCAGGCACAGCTCTCGGAGATCTCGTCGAAGGTCCAGGAGAACCTGGGCGGGATCTCGGTCGTCAAGTCCTACACGATGGAAAACCGCGAGATCGGGCACTTCGCGGAGCTGAACGAGGAGTTTTTCGACAAGAACATGGATCTGGCGGTCGCCAAGGGAGGCCTCAACTCGCTGGTGATGCTGGTGACGGGCGTGGGGACGGTGATGTTGTTGATCGCGGGGACGACCAGGGTGGTCGAGGGGACGCTGACGCTCGGGGAGTTCGTCGAACTCAACGGCTACGTCGTCGCCCTGGCGTTTCCGACGATCTCGATGGGCTGGGTGTTTTCGATCTGGCACCGGGGTCGGGCGGCGTTCGACCGGATCATCCAGATTCTGGCGCGCGAGCCGACGCTCGACGATCCGTCGGCCGAGCGCCAACGCGAGCTGCCTCCCCTCGAGGAGGGGACGCCGCGCGGGCAGATCACCTTCGACGCGGTCGACTTCAGCTATGACGGCGACGAGCAGGTCCTCCACGACATCGACCTCGAGATCCCGGCCGGCTCGACCGTGGCTTTCGTCGGCAAGACCGGCTCCGGGAAATCGACGCTGGTACGGTTGATGACCCGGCTGTACGACCCGCAGTCGGGCCAGGTGCGCCTGGACGGCGTACCGGTCGACCGAGTGAACCTGCGAGAGCTTCGCGCCGAGATCGGGTTCGTCCCCCAGGATCCGCTGTTGTACTCGATGACGCTCCGCCAGAACCTCCGATTCGGACTCGACGCCCTCGAGTACGACCCGACCATCTCGCGACACCCGCCTACCGATCCGCTCGCCCCCGACGCCGACGACGACCGGCTCGACCAGGAGCAGCGCATCCAGCAGGCCGTCGACGTCGCCGGCCTCCGCCCCGACGTCGAGTCGTTCGCCGACGGCCTCGAGACGTTGGTCGGCGAGCGCGGCGTGACGCTGTCGGGCGGGCAAAAACAGCGCGTCACCCTGGCCCGGGCGCTTCTGGTCGACCCGCGGGTGTTGATCCTCGACGACGCCCTCTCGAGCGTCGACACACAGACCGAGCAGGTGATCCTCGATCACCTCGAGCACCTGATGGAGGATCGCACCTCGATTTTGCTGACGCACCGCTTCAACGTCCTCGACCGCGTCGACCGCATCTACGTCCTCGACGACGGACGAATCGTCGAGCGCGGCACCCACGCCGATCTGCTGGAAAGCGGGGGCGTATACGCCGACATGTATCACCGCCAACAGGTCGAAAAGGATATCGAATCGTGAGCGAGGAGGTCGACAGCCAGTCGGGGGACGGCCAGAACGGCGACAAGAAGGACCGGCCGGAGGAAGCCGCGATCGGGTCGAATTACCGCGAAAAGCGGCTCGGCGAGATCAGCGACACGCGGATCCTCAGGCGCCTCTGGGCCTACATGCGGCCCTACCGGATGACCTTCGCGCTGTGCCTTCTGTTGCTGCCGGCGATGGCGGGTCTCGAGCTACTTCAGCCCCACCTGTTTCAGCTCGCGATCGACAACTATTTGATGCCCGGCGACGTCTCCGGGATCGTCGTCATCGTCGCCGCCTACGCCGGTGCCCTGGTCCTTCGAGGCGGGTTCAAGTACCTGCAGTACTACCTGATGCAGCGCGCCGGACACAACGCCCTGGTCGACCTGCGCCAGGCGGTCTTCAACCACGTCCAAAAGCGGCCGATCCGGTTCTTCCACCAGACCCCGGTCGGCCGGCTGATGACCCGGATGACCACCGACATCGAGTCGCTGCAAAACGCCGTCTCCTCGGGGATGGTCACGATGGTCGGCGACGTCATCAAGCTGGTCGGCATCGTCGGGATCCTGTTGTACAAGGATTGGCGTCTCGCCCTGGTCTGCTTTGCGCTGGTGCCGTTTTTGGTCGGCATCACGGCCGTCTTCCGGCATTTCCTCCGGCAGGCCTTCCGGGACATCCGCCGCAAGATCGCCCGGCTGTACGCCCACCTCCAGGAGTCGATCACGGGGATGGAGGTCATCCAGCTTTTCAGCCGGGAGAACGTCAGCGCCGACGAATACGAAGAGATCAACGCCGAGTACCGCGATGCCAACCTCCGCTCGATCCGCTACGACGCGATGCTGTACGCCATCGTCGAGGCGATCGGATCGATCACGGTCGGGTGTATCATCTGGTACGGTAGCGGGCAGGTCCTCGACGGCGTCATCACGATCGGGGTGCTCGTCGCCTTCATCGAGTACATGCAGAAGTTTTTCGTCCCGATCCGGGACATGGCCGAAAAGTACAACCAGCTCCAGAGTGCACTGGCGAGTGGCGAGCGGATCTTCAAGCTGCTCGACACCGAGGAGCGCATCCCGGAAGCCGACGAACCGGAGCCGCTCCCGGAGCCGCCGTATCGCATCGAATTCGACGAGGTCTGGTTCGCCTACAACGACGACGAGTGGGTGCTCGAGAATGTCAGCTTCGAGATCGAACCGGGCGACCAGGTCGCGCTGGTCGGCCACACCGGCGCCGGAAAGTCGACGATCATCAACCTGTTGTTGCGCCTGTACGACGTCTCCCGAGGCGAAATCCGCGTCAACGGCACCGACATTCGGGAGTTCGACCTGCAGGCCTACCGGCGCACCTTCGCGGTCGTCTTGCAGGACGTGTTCATGTTTCAGGGGACGATCCGGGAGAACGTCACGCTGGGCAAACAAAACATCACCGACGAGCAGATCCGGCGGGCCGCCGAGGTCGTCCGGGCGGAGGGGCTGATCGAGTCGTATCCCGACGGGCTCGACCACGAGCTCGAGGAGCGCGGAACCAATCTCTCGGAGGGCGAAAAACAGCTCTTTGCCTTTGCCCGGGCGCTGGTCCGCTCGCCGGAGGTACTGGTGCTGGACGAGGCGACGGCGAACGTCGACACCGACACCGAGGCTCTGATCCAGGAGGCGGTCGATGCGCTGCTCGAACAGCAGACCTCGCTGGTGATCGCCCACCGGCTGTCGACGATCGAATCCTCCGAGCGGATTCTGGTGGTCGACGACGGTGAGATCGTCGAGCGGGGAACGCACGAGGAGCTTTTGCAACTCGACGGGCATTACAGCAAACTGTACGAGCTGCAGTATGCCGAAGACGTGCAGCCGGCCGACGAACCGGCCGACGCCTCCGACGAACAGGAGGAAGCCGTTGCGATCGGCGAGTAATCGACATGTGTTCTCGAGACGCAGGGTGAATGGAGATGGACGGCAATGACAGCATGTTCGGCCTCGTCCTCGCCGCGGTGGTCTTCGCCTTCGTCGGAGTCGGGTGCAGCAACGACGACGGTGGAGACGACCAGGCGAGAGACACTGGTGCTCACGCCGACGAGGATACGAACGTCGGCGACATCGGCGAGATGCACGATTCCGGGGACATGCAGGACGCCAGAGAAGAGCACGACGACGGCGAAACGCACGACGTCGCCGACGGGGAGGACGGGGGCGACGCCGGCGGGATGGACTTCGCGGAGTATACGAGCGACCGGCAGACGACGACCGAGCACGGCGAGTTTTTCGTCGCCTACACGCCGGATCCCGATCCGATCCCCGTCAGCGACCTCTTCACGATGGATGTCACCGTCCACGAATCGCAGGCGCAGGAGGCGGCGGTCGCCGGCGCCCTGCTCGCCGTCGACGCCGAGATGCCGACCCACGGCCACGCGATGAACACCAATCCCGAAGTTACCGAGCAATCCGACGGGACCTATCTCATCGAGGGGATGAAGTTTCACATGCCCTCCGATCCCGAAAACCCGTGGGTGATGGACCTGACCGTCGAGAACGGAGAGACGACCGACGTCGCCAAGTTCAAAGTGATCACCGACGCCGATGAGTGATGATGTCAACGCGGCGTCTCTCCGAGTTTGCGATCCTGGGTGCGCTTTCGCTGGGGGCGGGCCTCGCGGCGTGCGGGGGCGACGGGAAAACGACCGACTCACCGCACGCGAGCCCCGATGCCGGTTCCGAGGCGGGGGCGGACACGGGCGAGTCGGACTCCGGAGAGCCGAGCCCCGATACCGAGGCCGATGCGAGGTCGGACGCGGGGACGACGACGAGCGGTGAGCTGACCGATCCCACCGGCTTTTTCAGCCCGGACGAACTGCGCGAACTCGAGGATTTTGGGGCGCTGGGCCCGGTGCCGGACGATCCGACCAATCGCGTCGCCGACGACGAGGAGGCGGCACATTTCGGGCAGTTTCTCTTCTACGAGACCCGGCTCTCCGGCAACGGCGAGGTCTCGTGTGCGAGCTGCCACCGGCCGGAGCACGGGTTCGCCGACCCGGAGCGGCTGTCGACGGGCCTCGGCGAGACGACCCGCCACGCCCCGACGCTTTTGAACGTCTCGTACAACCGGTGGTACTTCTGGGACGGGCGGGCCGACAGCACCTGGGCACAGTCCCACAGTCCGCTCGAGGCGTCGAACGAGCAGGGTATCTCGCGGGTCGAAATCGCCCACCTGCTGTACGACGACTCCGACCTGCGCGAGGCCTATCGGGCGATCTTCGGCGAGATGCCCGACCTCTCCGACGAGAGCCGATTTCCGGACGCCGGGCGGCCGGTCCCCTCCAATCCGGACCACACCGAGCACGAAAAGTGGATGTCGATGTCGGCGGGGGATCGCGAGGCGATCAACCGGGTGCTGGCAAACGTCGGCAAGGCGATCGCGGCGTTCGAACGCCAGCTCGTCTCCCGCAACGCCCCGTTCGATCGATTCATGCGCGGTCTGCGCGAGGGGGACGCCGACAAGATCGAGGCCCTGGACGAAAGCGAACTGCGGGGCCTGCGGGTGTTCGTCGGCGAGGCCGAGTGCGACGTCTGCCACACCGGCCCGTTTTTCTCGGATCGCGAGTTCCACAATCTCGGGCTGCCTCCGAGAGGCTGGCTTCCGCCCCGCGATCTCGGCCGCTACGAAGGGGTGCCGATCGTCAAAGACGACCGATTCAACGCCACCGGTCCCTTCAGCGACGCGCCCGATTCGCAGGCCGCCGCGGAGATCGAATTTCTCGCTCGAAAGCAGGAAAACCGCGGACAGTTCAAGACGCCCACGCTGCGCAACGTCGAGCGGACGCCTCCCTACATGCACGGAGGGCATTTCGAGACACTCGAGGAGGTCGTCGAGTTTTACGCCGAACTCGACGCGCAGGTGGCGGTCGGGCACCGCGAGGAGAGTCTCGAGCCCTTCGAGCTGACCGAGCGCGACAAGGACGACCTGGTCGCCTTCCTCGAGTCGCTGACCGGGGAGCAGGTGGCCGACAGCCTCCGACGCCAGCCGGATTCGCCCCTCCCGGAATGAGACGGGAAGTGCCGGCTCCTCATCGGCGCCGGCGCGCCGTCCGAACCACCAGGCCGCCGACCAACAGCCAACCAGCAAGTGAAACCGGCAGCTCGCCGGGGACCGTCCGACATCCAGCGCCGGCCGCGCCATTCCCACCGGCACTGCCGCGCCCGGCGTCCCCATCCGATCCGCCCGCCACGTCGCCCGGACCGGCGGCGTCGCCCCCGGCGACGTCGGTATCGGTGCCCGCCCCGGCGTCTGCTGCGTCTCCGCCGGCTCTCTCCTCGAGCGAATCTTCGAGGCTCCCCCACACGCCGGGGCAAGTCTGCGCGACGCTGCTGTCCTCCGGACAACTCGCGCGAGGCCCCTCCAGATGCTGAAAATCGACCGCCATCTCGGCGCCCTCGCCCGACTCCCGTCGCTCCAGATCGTAGCCCTCGCGTCCCCGCCGCGAACAGACGTACACCTCCCCACCGCTGGTGGCGAGACAGGTGGCGGTGTGATCCTCGTCGACGACCTCCCATGCGACGCCCGTCTCCCCGCCCACACCGTGCAAGAGCCCGCGGCCGTCACCGTCGATTCGCCCCGCCCAGACCTCGTTGCCCTCGAGATCGATGGCGCCGGTTCGCGGGATGCCCTCGACGGCACGTGTCGCATCGACGGGCGCATCGAGCGTCCCCCAGACGACGTGCTGCTCGTCTCCCAGCCGCCCCTGCCACAAGATCTGGTCGCCCCGCGCCGCCAGAAGCGTCGGATACGCGTACCCGTCGAGAACTCGCGCCTCCCCGGGGGCGTCGGTCGTGAAGATTCGCCCCTCGCCCTGCTCGACCCCTTCCGCCGAGCCGGAGACGAACGCCGAGACCGCCAGCCTCCCCTCGTCGACAAACGAGATGGCGTTGATCTCGAGATCGGGCCGGTCGATCGAGAGTTTCTCGAACGACTCGCCGGCATCCGAACTCGACCAGATGCCGTACGCCTCCGGGCCGTTCATCAGGTAGGCGACCTCCTCGGACTCCCGCCGCACCGCGACGTCGACCACGCCGCTCGACAGGTCGCGCACCTTCTCGAACCGACAGCCGTCGTCGGTTCGCATGATGGCATTGCCGGTGAAGGCGACCCAGGTGTCGGTATCGAGGGCCGCGACGTGAAACCGCACGCCCCCCTCGAAGGCCTCCTCGCAGACGTAGCGACGCGGCGCCTCGCTGGTCATCACCCCGAAATTCGTCTGAAACACCCAGCGCGTCTCGCCTCCCTCCTGCCAGACCTGGAGGTCCTCGGCGATCGGCGGGCCCTCGTGAGCCGACGCTGCGGAGACGAACGCGACGATCGTCGCTGCCACGGCGAGGCTACCGAGCGTCCACCGCCGAACCGTCGACTTTCGAACAGACATGGCACCTTCGGGCGAAAGTGACTTACAATCGTCCATCGGCAGCATGGTACGCAGGAGCAGACGTTCGTTCAATCCGAAGATGCGACCGCACGGGACCGACATCCCCATGAGACTGTACTACGACGACCGGATGCTCGAGCATGAAAACGGACCGCGCCACCCGGAGCGACCGGATCGCCTTCGAGTACTCCAACGCCGACTCGGGGAGTACGGCGGCGGACGGCTGAACTGGCAGGCCCCGACGCCGGTCGACCGCAATCGCCTCGACGCCGTCCACGGCACCGCCTACGTCGAACGCCTGCTCGGACTCCGCGGCGAATCGAGCCAGCTCGACTCCGACACCGCCATCTCGCCGGGGAGCATCGATGCGGCGGAACTGGCCGCCGGCGCCGTCTGCGAGGCGGTCGACGCGGTCTGCCAGGACGGCGATTCCCCGCCGTTCGCCCTCGTCCGCCCTCCCGGCCACCACGCCGAATCGAGCAAGGCGATGGGGTTTTGCCTGTTCAACAACGTCGCCGTCGCCAGCCGCTACGCCCTGGCCGAAATCGACGACGTCGAACGGGTGCTGGTCGTCGACTGGGACGTCCACCACGGCAACGGCACCCAGGAGATCTTTTACGGCGAC
>CAZRLK010000014.1:0-48245 GCA_964600555.1 uncultured Bradymonadales bacterium | reverse complement strand
AACCGCCTCGGCCGGCCTCCAGATACTCCGGCGGCTCGCGATGGAAAAACTCGCGAACCGACTCGATGTCACTTTCGTACAGCTCGTCGACGGTGCCGGTCGTCAGGATATCGCCGTCTTCGAGCATGATCACCCGGTCGGCCAGAATCTTGATGCTCTCCAGCTCGTGGGTGACCACGACCATCGTCATGTCGAACAAGCGTTGGAACGTCCGCAGGACTTTGTCGAGGCCGGCGGCGACGACGGGGTCGAGCCCGGCGGAGGGCTCGTCGGCAAACATCAACTCCGGGTCCATGATCGAGGCACGTACGAGGGCGACGCGTTTGCGCATCCCTCCCGAAATCTCGGAGGGCAATTGTTCGCCGACGCCGGCCATTCCCACCAGCGCCAGTTTCATCCGGACCATCTCCCGGATCACCGGCTCCGGGACGTCGGTGTGCTGCCGGAGCGGCAGGGCGATGTTTTCATACACGCTCATCGAACCGAACAGCGCCCCGTGCTGGAACATCATCCCCATCTCCTGGAGCAGCTCGGCCCGCTCGTCGGGTGCCAGGGCATAAAAATCCTCGCCGAGAATCTCGACGCGGCCCTCGAGGGGCGGCAACAACCCGACGATCGTCTTCAAAAGCGTCGACTTACCCGACCCCGAGCCGCCGAGAAGCGTCACGATCTCGCCGCGGGAGACCTCGAGGTTGATGTCCTCCAAGATCGCCGTCGTCCCGTAGCCCGCCGTCAGGTGGTCACATCGGATGACGATGTCGTTGGCGCTCATCGCGTGCTCCTCGAAGATCGCATCCCGTCTGGCGTGTCGACGGGACCGGCCGACCGGGCTCTCAGATGAGAGTGGCGACCGTCGTGATGAAACTGTCGGCGACGATGATCATGAAAATCCCGAGCACGACCGCGCGGGTCGTCGCCCGGCCGACGCCGCTGGCTCCCTTCTGGACGGTCATCCCCGAGTAGCAGGCGATGACGCCGATCAGCCAGGCGAAGATGAAACTCTTGCCGATCCCGTGGGTGAAATCGCCCAGGTCGACCGCCTCGACGCACTTGTTCAGATAGATCGCCGGCGTCAGATCGAGGTAAAACCGGGCGATGAAAAAGCCGCCGAAGATCCCGATGAACATCGACATGATCGTCAGCGCCGGCTGGACGATCGTCAGGGCCATCATCCGGGGCAAAAGCAGATAGCGCGTCGGGTCGATCCCCATCGTCTCGAGAGCGTCGACCTCCTCCTGGATGCGCATCGTCCCCAGCTCGGCGGCGATCGACGAGCCGCTGCGGCCGGCCAGGATGATGGCGGTCATCATCGGGCCGAACTCGCGGACCATCGAAATCGAAACCAGGTTGGCGACGTAGATGTTCGCGCCGAACTGCTTGAGTTGATAGGCCGACTGGAAGGCGAGGATCAGGCCGAGCAGGAAGCTCAACAGGCCGACGATCGGCAGCGCGTTGACCCCGATCCGGTCGGACTGTTCGGTCACCGAGCCCCGGGGCGGAAAGCGGCCCTTCAGCAATGCGAGTGCCGAGAAGACCGTGTCGGTGAATATCTCGTAAAAGTCGGCGAACTCGTCGCGGAAGGCGTAGGCTTCGGCGCCTATCCACTCGAGGGTCCCCGGGGTGCGCGGCTTGCCGCCGGAATCGTCGTCGGCCCGGGGCATCAATTCGAGGGCGCTTCGCTGGTCGGCGGCCAGATTCTCCCCGGACAGCGATTTGCCTCGCTCGCGCAGCGAGTCCAGGGCGACCGACAGGGTGGCGACGGCCGAGGAGTCGAGTTCGGTCACCTCGGCGAAATCGACGACCACCCGCTCGATTTGCTCCTCGTCGGCCAGCTCTTCGAGGCGTTCGAACAACCCCCGGACGCTGTATACGTCGAGTGCTCCCTGTGGGCGGATGCGGACCGCGCGGCCGGCGTCGAATGTCTCGAAGTCGATTTGCATGAAAATCCGTGTGTCGAACCGCTTCGCTCTCGGAATGCGTCACTGATCCGGAGCGTCCCCCTCTCGAGCATGCACATACACGATTCCTTCGTCTCCGTCGACTGTAACGCGATCGCCGGTCCGGATCACATCGGCGGCGTCGCGGGCGTTGACGACGGTCGGGATACCGAACTCGCGGGCGACGATGCAGGCGTGGCTGAGGGGTCCTCCGAGCCCCATGACGATCGCCGAGGCCGTCATGAACAGCGGGGACCAGCCGACGTCGGTGTACGGCGCCACCAGCACCTCGCCCGGTTCGAGCGAGGTCCCGGCCGACGGATCCTCGACGACGCGCGCCCGGCCCTCGACCCGCCCCGGACTCCCGGCCAACCCCTCGAGGACCGCGCGGATCTGTTCGTCGCGCGGCGAAATCCCGCTCGTCGGCCGGACCTCCCGGGCGTCGACCAGGTCGCCGTCGCGGACGACGAACGTATCGGGCGGGTCGGGCAACTCGCGCAGCGCGTCGACCAGCTCGCGGCGCACCATCGCCCGGCGGGCCAGCTCGGGCTCGCTCGGGCCCCCGCCCTGCCCGTCGCCGGTCAACCACCTGCGCAGCTCGTCGTGGCGCAGAAAAAAGACGTCGTCGACCTCTTTCGCGACGCCCGCCCGCACCAGCCGCCGGCCGCATTCGCGAGCGAGGTGCCGGTACATGTCGAGTGCTTCGACGACGTGCGAGCGCATGAACTCCCGGATGCGCGCCGTCGCCCGAGCCCACCCCAGAAGGAGGCGAAAGCCCGGGCTCAGGAAGGCGCTGAATCCCCGGTCGACCAGGGCGTCGACTTCACTGCGCTTCTCCGCCCAGCGATCGCGATACCGCTCGGCACCGGGAAGTTCAGCCGCCTCGAGATAGTTGCCGATCATCTCGAAGACGAATTCCGGGCGCTCTCGCCACCGCGGCGTCGACAGCTCCGCTTCTCGGGGCGCCCGGTGGCCGTGTTCGGCGAGGAAGGCCTCGAGGCGGTCGAGAAACTCCTCGGTGCCCGGCTCCCCCTGCGAGGCCCGCCGCTGCAACACTTCGCCGACCTCCGAGGGGACCTCGCCGCGGATGGCGGTGTCGACCGCCTCGTAGCGCCGAGCGAGGCGCACCAGCTCGAGCAGCTCCAGGACCGGCTCCGCACTCTGCACCTCCAGCGCCTCGAAAAGGGTCCGCTCTCGCTCGCGGACCTCGTTGCTTCCGAACCACTCAAGGACCCGTTTCATCACCAGATAGCTCATCAGAAAATTCGAGCTGCAGGTGAGCATCACCAGCCCGGTCCGGTCGAACAGCCGGTCGATGGCCTCGAGTTCGTCGCCGAGCGCCTCCCGGGAGACAGCCGCGAGGTTGCGATCGAAAAAGGCCGCGAGGCGCCAGTCGAAGTACCTCGACCAGAGGGGGGCGGCGAGCGGCATCGCCGCCTGAGAGAAAAGCACCCGGGCGGCGGTGGCCGGCAGGTGGCGGAGGAATTCCAGCGGCGAGCCGGATTCGGCGACTTCCCGCACCAGTTCGACGCCGCCCCCGCCGCCGACCTGAAACAACGTCTCCGGGTCGAGGATCGGGATACCGCTCGCCACGGAGACGAACTGCGTCAGATTCAGATACACGCGCCCTCGGAAACTCCCCACCAGCTCGTAGTCGTCCGGAACTTCCAGCCCCAGGGTGGCGAAGGCCCGTTCGAATCCGCGCCGGCTGAACTTGCCGATGATACTCCAGGTCAGCGGGGTGGCGACGCCGGGGAGTGCCTCGCCGACGTTGACGTTCGACCACACTTCCCCGTCGACCAGTCCCCCGTTTCGACCGGTGATCGGGCGGCTCTGCAGGACGTACAACATCGGTTCGCCGTCCACCCCGCCGCCGGCCCGCCGGCCGACCGCCCACTCGATGTCCTGGGGCCTCCCGAAGGCCCGTTCGATGCTCCGCCCCAGCTCGGCGAGATCCCGGAGGCGGGATGGCTCGAGGAGCGGCTCGGCCGCCCCGTCGCCGCTCGGCCGCCGCACCTCCCCGCTCTCCCGGTCGACGACGACGTGCTCGCCGCCGCGCCCCTCGACGACGGCCATCCCCGAGCCGCTGGCAGCCGCGATCACGATGTCGCGTCGGCTCGCTTCGTCCTCGGAAGCTCCCGACTGCACGGGGTTTTCGGTGAACATCACTCCGCCGACCTCCGGCTCGACCATCGCCTGGACGACGACCGCCATCGGCCGGGGCACGGCGTCGACCCGGAGCCTCGCCCGGTACAGCAGGCTCTCGAGGTTGTACAGATCCGCCCAGATGCGCCGGATGGCATCCACCACCGCTCGGGGGCCGGAGACGTCGAGTTCGGTCCGCTGCTGGCCGGCGAAACTCGCCGATTCGGCGTCCTCTCCGACGGCCGACGACCGCACCGCCCAGCGTTCCGCCCCGATCGCCTCGAGCCGCTGGCGCACCTCGTCGACCAGACGCTCGGATACGTCGACCTGCCGCAATTCGGTGCGAAGCTCCGCGAGGGTGTCGACGCGGGCGATGCATCGGTCGGCGGCGCGCTCGAAGGCCTCGGTGGTGAGACAAAAGCCGGGCGGGACGCAGAATCCCGCCCGGATCAGCCGGTTGAGACAGCTGGCTTTCCCCCCGACGCGCTCGGGCTCCAGATCCTCGGCGGCCAGCGAGACCGTGTAACGTCCCTGCACGATCGGTGCTATCCTCCCCGTGCGACCTGGTCTCGGGCCCAGGCGAGGTAAGGTTCGTGGACATCCTCGACGTCGAGCGAGACGATCTCGGGGACGTCGTAGGAGTGGTGTCGCTCGATCCAGTCCTTCAGCTCCGGATACTGCGCGTCGGTGGTCTTGATGAGTAGAGTATCCTCCGTCTCCTCGCACGCCTCCCCCTCCCATTCGTAGTAGCTTTCGACGCCCGAGACGATGTTCACGCACGCCGCCTGGTCCGCCTCGACCAGCCCGCGAGCGAGCGTCTCGGATTCGTCCGGACTGCAGTTGCAGAGAACGATGCGCAGCATGGTGCCTCCTCGAAGAGTCGAAGTTACACGTCGTCGACGAGGTGTTGGAGGTTATTGCGATTCGACCTCGATCGGCTCGCGCGTGCCCGACATGAAGTGGATGACCAGATGCTCGACGATCTCCTCGTGGGACAGCTCCTGGAGGTTGTCGTGGACGACGTACTCCATGACGATCCGTTCGACCATGCCGATCGTCGCGTTTGCCACGATCTCGAAGTTCGCCGAGGCGACCAGTCCCCGCTCGTGGAGGACCTCGTTGAACTGAGTGAGCATGGCGCTGAGCGCCTCGTGGAAGCCGCGCACCAGCGACTCGAACTCGGGCGTCGTCGACATCGACTCCTTGAAATAAATCGAGGCGAGCTTCTGACGTTCGGCGAGCACGTCGGTCAGGCGCAGTCCGACCCGGCGTAGCTCCCGCTCGAGCGCCTCCCGGGAGTCGAGTTCGGCGGGCTGCCAGTTGGCGATCGTCTCCAGCAGCAACGAGAGGAAATCCTCCAAGATTTCCTCGAAGATCTGGCGTTTGCCGTCGTAGTACAGATAAAACGTCCCCTTGGCGATCCCCGCTTGTTCGACGATCTCCGAGACCTTCGCGGCGTGGAATCCACAGTCGGCGAAGATCTCGATCGCCGCCTTTTTGATCTCCACGCGCCGCCGGTCGCGCTTTTCGGCCTTCTGGCGCTGCCGGCGCTCGAAGCGCCGGCGTTCGACGGCCTCGTCTTTCGGATCCGCCGGGGGGGACGTGTTGTCGTCGTCGTTGGCGATGGGTGGCCTCCGTTGTCCGGGACTTCGCTCGTCTGTCAGGGTATACGGAAACAACAAAGTTCGTAAAAGCGGTCGAACCCGGCGGTGGCTCTCCGGGGCGAGGCCTTCTCACTCGCCGAACCGGCGGCTTGACGCCTTTCGCTGGCAATGTGAGTGGTTACTAACTTAAAATCGAGTTCCGGCGACCCATCAGGCCTGCGGCCGCGCGAGGAGATCCGACGTGTCGACGAACCGACTACCCGCCGAAAAACGCAAAAAACAGATCCTGGAGAGCGCCATCACAGTCTTTTCGGAGTCGACCTATCACGGGGCGACCACCAAGCAGATCTCCGAGGAAGCCGGCGTGACCGAGGCGCTGATCTACCGGTATTTCGGCAGCAAGCGAACCCTGTTCATCGAGGCGATCGAACACACCTCCAGCCAGCTCGTCCGGGGACTCGAAGGGATTCTCGAGGGTCATCGCGACGAGCCGATGGAGGCGATCAGCGAGTGTTTCGAGTATTACGTCCACCTGCTCGAAAAACACGAAGAACTCGCCAAGATGATCTTTCTGGTCCTCTCGGAACTCGATCAGGAGGACATCCGCGAGGTGTACCTGCCGTACCAACAGCGCGCCCTCAAGGCCATCGCCCGCGCGATCGACCACTGGAAGGAGATGGGGCTGGCCCGCGAGGACGTCGACACCAAGACGGCCGCCTGGCTGTATTTCGGCTCGTATCTCGTCCTGGCGCTCGTCCAGCACTCCTCCGGGGCGCTCCCGATGGATCCGAGCTACGCCGTCGACCTCGCCAAAGCGTATTTCGACGAGAGCACCTTCGAGTGAGAATCGAGGCCGGGGAGGCGCGAATCCGAGTTCGAGACCAGGCCGCCGGTCGATCGGGTGGCAACTCGAGTCTCCAGGTGGTGACGATTGTTTCCATGCGCCCGGCCGCTCCTCGGGTGCTGCCCCCGGGAGCAGCGGCGGCGTCTTCGGCTGAAAGGGTTGGAACGGCCCTTGCAACTTGAGGTCGGTGGCCGATGGAATCGATGCTCGAGATTCGTTCAGCTACGGGTGAGACATCATGAAGGATCGAAACTGCAGGTATTCGACGATCATCGAGGCGGGAGTCGTTCTCGTCGCTGCGTTCGGCTTGCTGGTCGGAGGGTGCGCCGGGACGACACCGGACTCGTCGAAAGCGTCGGCGGACGACGATCCGAGCGACCCGAAAGAGGCGTCGTTTCTCGGGTCCGGGAAGGCCGACAACGGGGTGATCGCGCCGGGGAGTTCCGAGGCCGAGGGCGTGCTCGAGCTGGTCAACGAAGCGAGCTTCGTCGAACTCGACGACGAGGCCTCGCTCGACCGCCGTGCCGCCCAGCACATCGTCGAACACCGCAACGGGCCGGACCGAACGCCGGGCACCAGCGACGACAGTCCGATCGAGTCGCTCGAGGAACTCGACGGCATCTACTGGGTCGGGCCGGCGACGGTCACCCAACTGCTCGAATACGCCGAGCGCAACGGCTACGTCGAAGACAGCGACGCGGCGGTCCACGGCATCGAAGTCGGCAGTCACGAAGCGGCCGGCGTCCTGGAGGTCGCCAACGAACTCTCTGAGCACGAACTCGACGAGGAGGTCTCGCTCGACGTCCGAGCCGCCGAAAACATCGTCGACTACCGGCACGGACGCGACGGCGAGCACGGCACCGACGACGACCGGACCTTCGAGACGCTCGACGAACTCGACGGCGTCTCCTGGGTCTCCTCGCGGGCCTTCGACAAGCTGCTGACCTACGCCGAAAACAACCGCTACGTGCCGGTCGACCACTGGCGCGACCTGTTCGAGACGGGGCGCGTCGACGTCACCTTCGTCAAGACCGACCAGAGCTGCGAGGTGTACAGTTGTGGAGGCGGCAACTGTCGCGAATACGAGACTGAAAGCTGGCACGACTCCCACCCGAACTTTCGCGTCACCGGCCAGAAGCCCGGCGAGCTGACGATCGAATACGAGGGCGACCACGATTCGACGAACGAGGAGACGACCTTCGAATCGAGCATCGGCTCCGAGGGCAACTTCCGGGTCGGCTACGGCGAGGGCTACGACAACCCGAACGCCTCGTTCGAGCAGTACTTCACGGGGACGTTCAAAAACGACTACGAACACGAAGTGACCTATCACCGCTCCTACGAGCAACTCGACGACACCGAAGAGGTCACCTGCACCTCGACCTACCAGCGGGCCAGCCGGGTCGACTGACGCGTCGGCTCGATCGAGCTGGCGGCATCCACCCCGGGCGGCCTCTGGGTCGTCCGGGGTTTCGTCTCTCGGGGCCCCGCCGGCCGCTTCGGTCCGTGCGAGCGTGCGCCCCGATCGATTCACATCTCGCGCGCCGCTGTGGTATGAGGGCCCGAGCGCGCTCTCAGCCACTCGCAGCGACAGGGACGGACCGATGAGCGACCGCGATCTGAACGCCCCGACCGGCACCGAGCTCACCTGCAAGGGATGGGTCCAGGAGGCGGCCCTCCGGATGCTCGAAAACAACCTCGACCCGGAGGTCGCCGAGGATCCCGACAACCTGATCGTATACGGCGGGACCGGCAAGGCGGCCCGCAACCGCGAGTGCTACGAGACGATCGTCCGGGAGCTCGAGGAGCTCGAGGACGACGAGACACTTCTGGTCCAGTCCGGCAAGGCGGTCGGCCGGTTCCCGACCCACGAGGATGCGCCCCGGGTCCTGATCGCCAACTCGAATCTGGTCGGCAAGTGGGCGAACTGGGAGCATTTCAACGAGCTGGAGCGGGCCGGGCTGATCATGTACGGGCAGATGACGGCCGGGAGCTGGATTTACATCGGCACCCAGGGGATCTTGCAGGGGACCTACGAGACGTTTGCGGCGGCGGCACGCGAGCATTTCGACGGCGATCTGCGCGGCAAGTTCTTGCTGACGGCCGGGCTGGGGGGAATGGGAGGAGCCCAGCCGCTGGCGGCGACGATGAACGGCGCGGCGTGTCTGGCGATCGAGGCGCAACCGGAGCACATCGAACGCCGCCTCGAGACCGACTACTGCGACCGGATGACCGACGATCTGGACGAGGCGCTCGAGTGGGTGCTCGGGGCGAAGGAGGCCGGAGAGGCACTGAGCGTGGGGCTGGTCGGCAATGCCGCTAAAATCCACCCGGAACTGCTCGATCGCGGGATCGTCCCCGACGTCGTCACCGACCAGACCGCCGCCCACGACCCGCTCAACGGCTACTATCCGCCGGGGATGTCGGTCGAGCAGGCCGACCAGTTGCGCGAAGACGATCCGGAGGCGTATCTCGAGCGGGCGCTCGACGGCATCGCCACGCACGTCGAGGCGATGGTCGCCTACCAGGACCGGGGTGCGGTCGTGTTCGATTACGGCAACAACATCCGCCAGGCGGCCGAAGATCGGGGCGTCGAGCGGGCCTTCGACTTTCCCGGCTTCGTCCCCGCCTACATCCGACCGCTGTTTTGCGAGGGCTCGGGGCCTTTTCGCTGGGCGGCGCTGTCGGGCAATCCGGAGGACATCTACAAAACCGACGACGCCCTGCGCGAGCTGTTCCCCGACAAAGATCATCTGATGCGCTGGCTGGATCTGGCCGAAGAGCAGGTCAGTTTCCAGGGGTTGCCGGCCCGGATCTGCTGGCTCGGCTACGGGGAGCGGGCGCGGGCCGGTCTGAAGTTCAACGAGATGGTCCGCGACGGGGATCTGGAGGCCCCGGTCGTCATCGGGCGCGACCACCTCGACGGGGGGAGTGTCGCCAGTCCGAACCGCGAGACCGAGGCGATGAAAGACGGCTCCGATGCGATCGCCGACTGGCCGATTCTCAACGCCCTGATCAACGCCGTCAACGGCGCGAGCTGGGTGAGCTTCCACCACGGCGGGGGCGTCGGCATGGGCTACAGCCTGCACGCCGGTCAGGTGATCGTCGCCGACGGAACCGACGCCGCCGCCGAGCGCCTCGAGCGGGTGCTCACCTCGGATCCGGGGACCGGCGTGATGCGCCACGCCGACGCCGGCTACGAGCGGGCGCTGGAGGTGGCCGAAAATCGGGGGGTGCACATCCCCCACCGGGAACACGAATCGAGTTGAAGAGCGGGCGTCAGTTGCGCGGCTCCCGCCACCAGATCTCGGAGTTTGGCAGTCTGTCTTCGACGCGCAGCAACAGAGTCGAGGGGCGGATGCGCAGGGCGCGGGCGAGTTTGAAGACGACCTTCAGCGTCGGAGACTTCTCGTCGCGTTCGAGCAGACTGATGTAGGTTCGATGAAGGTCCGCTCGATGAGCGAGTTCCTCCTGGGTGAGATTCTCCTCCCGCCGGAGTTCTTTCAAAACGTTTCCAAACATCGCACACCCCTTTTAGTCGGCGGGGAAGGCGATTGTCATCGGACGATAGTCTTCAGTTGCGGCGAGGCGACGGCCGCGGGCGAGTCCGGCCGGGAAGCCGTCGGTGTCGGCCTCGCCGAGACTGGAGCGGACGGGGGATCAACGGGCGGGGGCGGTCGGTATTCCCTCCGTGCGGCGCCGGGCCGTTGTCGCCGAGGCCTCGTCTGCGCTATGAGTCGGGATGTCCGCCACGTTTCCGTTCGATCAGCCAGGAGGACGAAATGGACGTCGATACGTTTGCAATCCGCGCTGGTCAGTTGCTGACGATGCCCGAACAGCCCGGGCGGCTGTCGGAGTTCGAGCCGGAGGCCGATCTCGAGGCGCGCGACCACGAGATCACGGGGCTGATCGAGCAGGGAGGCGTCTTTGTGCTCGACGGCGAGATCGAATGGGTTGGCGAGTGGTCCGAGCGGCCGGATGCCGCCGACGGCGAGGACGTCGCCCAGATCGAGGCGGGGGTCGTCACGCCGGGCTGGATCGACTGTCACACCCACGCTGTCTTCGCCGGCGAGCGAGCCGACGAGTTCGTCAAACGCAACGCCGGGCGGCCGTACGTCGAGATCCTCGAGGAGGGGGGCGGGATCTTGAACACCGTCGAGGCCGTCCGCCGCCACAGCATCGACGAGCTGGCGCAGATGCTGTTCGAACGGGTCTTCGAGTCGGTGCGTGTCGGCGTGACGACGCTGGAGGTCAAGAGTGGCTACGGGTTGTCGACGGCCGAAGAGCTGAAATTGCTGAAGGCCGTCCGCCAGGTCGACCAGCAGGGCGTTCCCTGCGAGCTGGTCCCGTGTTTTCTGGGGGCGCACGCCGTGCCGGAGGGATATCGGGATCGGCGCGAGGAGTACGTCGAGCTGGTCTGCCAGGAGATGATCCCGCGGGTCGCCGAGGAGGGGCTCGCCGAGTACTGCGACGTCTTTTGTGACCGGGGGGCCTTTCAGGTCGGGGAGGCCGAACGAATTCTATTGGCCGGGCGCAACCACGGGCTGACGCCGCGCATCCACGCCGACGAGCTGAGCGATGCGGGGGCAGCGATGCTCGCCGCCGAGCTCGGTGCCGCGAGCGCCGATCACCTCGAGCACACGACCGACGATGCGCTGCGAGCGATGGCCCGAGAGGACGTGACGGCCGTGTTGATGCCGGCGGTCAACCTGTATCTCGACACCCTCGAGGAGCTGGCGCCGGCCCGCACGGCTCTCGAGGAGGGGTGCGAGATTGCGCTGGCGACGGACTTCAATCCGGGCAGCGCGATGACCCAGGATCTGGGGGCGATGCTGCATCTCGGCTGCACGCTGTACAAACTCACCCCCGGCGAGACGCTCCGGGCGGTCACCATCGGGGCGGCCAAGGCGCTGGAGCGCGAGGACATCGGTCGCATCCGCCCCGGCCGACGCGCCGATCTGACGCTGCTGGACGCGCCGCACTACAACTACCTTCCGTACCACACCGGCACGAGCCACGTGGCGGGCGTCATCCAGGACGGCGAGATTGCCTACTGGGCCGACGTCGAGTGATCGGAGGCCCGGGACCCGACGCCCGTTAGAATGTCTCCCGCCGGGTCAGGTTGTCGCTTCGATACAGCGTCTCGAAGTCGTAGGAATCCAGGATCTCGCGCATCGTCTCGTGGTCGACGCCCTCGACGGTCTCTTCGATCATCTCGCCGTCGACGGCGGTTTTGACGGTGACGCGTCGGACGGGCTCGACGCGGATGCCCTCCTCCTGGTCGACCGGGCGCGTCTCGTCGATCCAGCGGGCGACGACGCGCTCGGCTCCCTGATCGGCGATCTCGTCGCACACGGTGCGCAGCTTCTCGTCGGGGTCCGGTTCGGCCATGGCGATGGAGGGGGCGAGAGTCAGCGGGCGAAAAAGAGGACGGCGAGGATGATCGCCAGCGCCACTGCGCCGAGAGCGACGCCGAGCATGATCTCGTACAGCAGCGTGCGGTCCCGGCGGCCCGGGGGCCGAGAGGTCGGCTGTTCGAGCTCCAGGTCGAGCTCGTCCTTGTCGCGGGGTGGCATCGTCTGGTGGGCCCCGGGATCGCGGGTGCGATGTCGCGGGGGCGACTCCTCCGACGCGTCTTCCGGCGGAACCTCGACGGGCGGCTCCTCCGGGGCGACTCCCGGGCGGGCGTTCGGGTCGACGCGCGTCTTTTCGCCGCTGGCCGGTGCCGGCGTGTCGGTCGGATCGCGGGGTGGCTCGACGGCACTCATTCCGCCGGTGGTCCGGCGCGGATCGCGGTTGACCTCGGCGGGATCCGCCGCCGGCTGCGGACCCGACTCGCGCTGCCCGCCGCCGGCGGGGACCTGCTCGTCGACCTCGTCGACCGGCGGCAGGCCGTGCGAGCGGGGCGTCGTCTCGGCGTCGGGATCCGCCGAGCCGAGCACGAACGGCGCCGACTGGTCGTTTTCGACCTCGGCGTGCTCCTGCAGATCCGCCGACTCCCCTGCGATCTCGATCGCCTCGAGATCGGTGAGCATCTCGTCGGCCGACTCGTAGCGCTGCGCGAGGTTTTTTTCGACGGCGCGGCGGACGACCTGCCCGAAGGGTCCGTGCTCGACGACCGGTCCCAGCTCGATCGGATCGTCCGAGCCCTGAAACACGATCGTATCGTAGACGCCGTCGACCTGGACGATCTTCTCGCCGGTGATCATCTCCGCCAGAATCAGCCCCATCGAATACAGATCCGAGGGGGGACCGACGCCCTCCTTGTGAACCAGCTCCGGGGCCATGTAGGCCGGTGAGCCGACCAGAGTGTTTGCCCGCGTGATCTCCTCGGCGCTCTCGTCGTCGACGGCCTTCGCAAACCCGAAATCCAGAACTTTGACGTAGCCCTGCTTGCCGTCGTCGACCAGAAAGATGTTGGCCGGCTTCAGATCCCGGTGCACGATGCCGATCTCGTGGGCGGCCTTCAGCGCCGAGAGGGTCTCGCGAGCGATGCGCTTGATCTGGGGGCGTTCGAACTCGTAGCCGCCCCGCAAAAGCTGCTCGAGGTCGGTCCCCTCGAGAAACTCCATCGCCATGTACGGCAGCCCGTCGCCGGTCTCCCCGTAATACAACACCTGGACGATGTTGCGGTGATCGAGGCTGTAAATCAGGCGAGCTTCGCGCTCGAAGCGCTGGCGGACCTCGTCTTCGTCGTGGGGCCCCGGCTTCTGGATTTTGAGCGCCAGAGTGCGATCTTCGAGAACGTCGTGGACGCGATAGATCGCCCCGAAATTTCCATGGTCGAGTTCCTGTTCGACGCGGAAGACGTCGTCGACCACATCCCCGACCTCAGGCATCCGGGCCATCGCTCTGGCTCCCGATGGGGTAGCGGAATCACACCGGCGAGGGCCGGTCGAGTGGTTCGAGCGCACCCGGACGGTATCGCACGCCTGTCGAATTGCAAACGACCCCCCCCTCGGCGCTCAGGGGCCGGGGCGCCGGAGCGCCGGCGGCGGCAGGCCCTCCGGGCCCTCCACTCGACGCCTCCGGCCGGCGGGGAATGTTTCCCCCGCCGGAGGCGTTCCCATACACGCCTTTTGCCCGGTGGCGGAGGCGTGATAAGCATGGAGGTCGGGCGGGACGCGGTGTCTCGCTCGCTCGTCTTTTGTCGGGATTCCCACCACCGAAGCCCATCGATCGTGATGACGACTCTTTTCGATTTCGTGAAGGCCCGCGGCCGATACGTCGTCGCCTTCGTCGCCCTGTCGATTGCCTTCGTTCTGAGCATCGAGTTTGGAGACCGCGGCGTCCAGTTCGACCTCGAGGATCGGGCCCTCGAGGCCGCCGAGTCGGCCAGCTCCGAGTCCGACGACGAGTACCAGCTCTCCGAGCTGAAAATCCTCAACCGGGCTCTGCTCCAGATCAAAGACAACTACGTCGAGCCCGACCGCGTCGAGCCATCAACCATGCTCGCTGCCGCTCTCGACGAGGTCCAGGCGACGTTGCCGGCGCTGGTCGTCGACTACCGGCCCGATCGCGACTCGCCCGAGAAGTTGAAAGTCCACGTCGAGGACGAAACCGAGACGTTCGAGGTCGCGAAACTCGAGAGCCTCTGGGAGATGAGTTTCCGGCTCAAAGAGGTGTTCGGTTTCGTCGAAAAACACACCGCACCGGAGCCCGACCAGAGCTTCCGGGATGTCGAATACGCCGCTATCAACGGCATGCTCTCGAAGCTCGATCCCCACAGCAATCTCCTGCCGCCGAAACACTACGAAGAGATGCAGACCCAGACCGGCGGAGAGTTCGGAGGGCTGGGGATCGTCATCTCGATTCGAGAAGGCCAGCTGACGGTCATCAGCCCGATCGACGGGACGCCCGCCTCCGGCAAGGGCATCAAGGCGCGCGATAAGATCGTGCGGATTGGCGACGAGTCGACGATCAACATGAAGCTGCAGGAGGCCGTCAGCATGCTGCGCGGCGAGCCGGGGACCGATATCGACATCTGGATCGACCGCAAGGGCTGGAGCGAGCCGAAAAAATTCACGATCACCCGCGACATCATCGAGATCAAATCGATCAACAGCGAGCCGCTCGGCGAGAAGATCGGCTACGTTCGCGTCAAAAACTTCCAGGCGAACACCGTCTCGGATATGAAGGACCACCTCTCCGAGCTCAAAAAGACCATGGGCGGGATGGAGGGGCTGGTACTGGATATGCGCGACAATCCCGGCGGATTGCTCGACCAGGCGATCAAGGTCAGCGACGTCTTTCTCGAAGACGGCGTGATCGTCAGTACGGTCGGCTCCGGCGAGAAGATGCGCGACAAGAAGGTGGCGACGAAGTCGGGCACGGAGCCGGACTATCCGATCATGGTGTTGGTCAACGCCGGCAGTGCCTCCGCCTCCGAGATCGTCGCCGGGGCCCTGCAAAACCACGACCGGGCGCTGGTCCTGGGGGATACGACCTTCGGCAAGGGAACCGTCCAGGTGCTGTACGAGTTCCCCGACACCTCGGCGCTGAAGTTGACCGTCGCCCAGTATCTGACGCCCGGCGGGGTCTCGATTCAGAGCCGCGGCATCACGCCCGACCTGCGGATGATCCCGGCGCGCATCGGGGAGGATGAAATCAACATGTTCCTCTCGGAGAACATCCTGCGTGAAGGGGATCTGCAGAGCCATCTGTCGAACCAGGCAGCCGACGTCGCCGAAAAAGAGGGAGTCGTGTTTTTGCGCTACCTCAAAGAAATCGAAGACGAGGAAGACGAGCAGTTCCAGGATCCGAACGCCTTTCAGGAGGATTTCCAGATCAACCTCTCCCAGAAGCTGTTGACCGCCACCGAGGCCAAGACCCGGCGGCCGAAACTCCTGGAGACCCTCCAGCCGGAACTCGAAGAGATCTACGAGCAGGAGCTGGAGGTCATCCAAAAGAAACTCGCCGAATACGACGTCGACTGGTCGGACGGCCCCTCGCCGGAAGAGGCCGAGGTTGATTTTGCGGTCGAGACTTCCACCGGCGACGAGCCGGTCGAGGCCGGGGAGACGGTCGAATTGACCGCGACGGCCACCAACGAGAGCGACTCGCCGCTGCACCGGCTCAAGGCGATCACCAGCAACGAGAATCCGGCCCTCGACGACCGGGAGTTTCTGTTCGGAAAACTCGAGCCCGGCGCCTCGAAATCGTGGTCGGTCGACGTCGAGATCCCCAAAGACGTCAAGACTCGCCACGACGTGGTCAAATTCCGCCTCAGCGACGAGGATCGCCAGTACGGCGAGCCGCGCAAGCACGCCGTCGCCATCGAGGGGGCTGAACGACCGCAGTTTGCCTTCAACTACGCGATCGACGATGCCAGCGGCGACGGCCTTCTGCAGGTCGACGAAGAGGTCACCTTCCGGGTCTTTGTCGAAAATATCGGAGAGGCCAAAAGCGAGGAGACACTCGCCTATCTCAAAGACACCTCCGACGACTCGGTGTATCTGGAGACGGGCCGGAGCCGTATCGACGGCCTGGCGGAGGGCGAGACGAAATCGGCGGAGTTCAAATTCCGGCTCAAGAGGGCCCCGGACGACGAGACCGTCGAGCTGAAAATCGACGTGTACGACGAGACCTTCCGGGAGTTCTCCCAGAAGACCATCGAGATCCCGTTCGCCGACGAGACCGAGGCCCCGGAGCAGGCCTCCGGCAAGGCGACGGTCTCGGCGGATCCGGCCGACGTGTACGCCGGTGCCGCGAGCGGCTCGCAGGTCGTCGCCACCGCCGACGCCTCGGCGACGTTTCCGGTCGTCGCGCGCCGCGGCGAGTGGTTGAAGGTCGATCTCGGCCGCCAGACCGGCTGGCTGCAGGACTCGGCCGCCGAGTTTGCCGAGGGCGAGTCGGCGGACGTCTCGGAGTCGGCGCTCGAGTGGACGAGCTTCCAGGCGCCGACCGTCGCCCTCGAGCCCGCCGAGCGCGTCACCGACGCCGAGCAGGTCGGTTTGAGCGGCGAAATCACTGACAACACCGGTGTCAAGGACTACTACATATTCGTCTATCATCGCGAAGACGCCTCGAATGTCGACTCGCGCAAAGTGCTATACGACCGGGTCGGTGAGCCGACGGCCGACGTCGACGCCGAGATCCCCCTGTTCGAAGGGATGAACCGGATCTCGATCGTCGCCCGGGACGACGAGCGCATGTCGATCCGCGAGAACGTCTTCGTCTACCGCAACTGACGCGACCCCATGGCTGACAATCCAGTACTCTCGGTCGGCGACGATGCGCCGGATTTCGAACTCGAATCTGATCAGGATGGTCCCGTCTCCCTGCAGGATTTCGCGGGTGAGCGGCTGGTCCTGTATTTTTACCCGAGGGACATGACGCCCGGGTGTACGACCGAAGCGTGCGATTTCCGAGACCACCTCGAGGAGTTTCGAGACCGCGGCTGGAGCGTTGTCGGCATCTCGCCCGACCCGATCGATAGCCACTCCGAGTTCCGCGAAAAATACGACCTGAACTTTCCGCTGCTCGCCGATCCCCACCACGAGGTCGCCGATCGATACGGCGTCTGGCGGGAGAAGACCAACTTCGGGCGTACCTACGAGGGCGTCGTTCGCTCGACGTTTCTGATCGACGATGGCGAGATCGTCGATATCTACGACGGCGTCCGGGCGACCGGTCACGTCAGTCGGCTGCTGGACGACCTGCAGTAGCTGCTTCCGGCTGCGCCTCCCCTCGCCAACCGGCCGCGACGGGAGGGGATTGCGCCCCGCCTCCTCCCGCCTCGCTGGCGGCCCCATCCTCACCTGCTCGTTCCCTGGCGTCCGGCCGCCGTCGACGCCGGTTTCCGGGGCGATCTCCCTGCCGCCCGCGTGTTTGCACGATCGAAAGATGTGTTAATGTGGCGCGGCCCCCGACTGCGCGATTTTTCTCGACATCGACGTCCATTTCTGCCTGTCCTTTCGACCAGAGAGAGACGATGACCGACATCGAGCGGGTTTCCGTTGAGCGACTTCGCTGGCGCTGTGAGCCGGAGGATTTCGAGTTCGAGACGACCGACGAGCTGGAGGCCTTCGGGGAGATCATCGGTCAGGAGAGGGCCGTCGAGGCGATCGAATTCGGGGTCGGGATCGACCAGGAGGGGTACAATCTCTTCGCGCTGGGCCCTCCGGCGACCGGCAAGCACGACGTCGTCGAGCGGTTCCTCGACAAACAGGCCGACCAGGAGTCGCCCCCGTCGGACTGGTGCTATGTGCACAACTTCGAGCAGCCGAACAAACCCCGGGTCCTCGAGCTGCCCGCCGGCCGGGGCGTCCCGCTGCAACAGGACATGGAGGAGCTGGTCGAGGAGCTCAAGGCGGTGATCCCGGCGGCGTTCGAAAGTGAGGATTACCAGACGCGCCGCCAGGCGATCGAGCAGGAGTTCCAGGAGCAACAAGAGGAGGCCTTCGAGGAGCTGCAGGACGAGGCCGAAAAGGAGGGCGTAACGGTCATTCGCACGCCCGCCGGCATCGCCCTGGCACCGGTGCGCGACGGGGAGGTCGTCCCGCCGGACGAATTCGACGAGCTGCCGGAGGAGGAGCGCGAGGAGGTCGAGGAGACGATCCAGGAGCTGCAGGAGAAGTTCGAGGAGGCGCTCAAGGAGGTGCCCCGCTGGGAGCGCAAGCGCCGCGAGCGCGTCCAGGAGCTGCAAGAGGAAGTCACCCGCTTCGCCGTCAAAGAGCCGTTCGACGAGTACCGCGACAAGTACGCCGATCTCGAGGAGGTCGTCGCCTATCTCGACGATGTCGAAGCCGATGTCGTCGAAAACGCGACCGACATCCTCAAGGCCGTGCGCCTGGAGCAACAGCCGGAACTCGCCCAGCAGTTGCAGCAACAGGCCCAGCAACAGGGAGCCCAGCAGCAGGCGCAGGCCCAACAGATGCCCCCCGCCGGCGGGGCCGAGGCGGCGGCGGCCTTTCGACGCTATCAAATCAACGTCCTCGTCGATAATGCCGACCTCGACGGCGCACCGGTCGTCTACGAGGACCACCCGACCCTGGAGAACCTCGTCGGCCGCGTCGAACACGTCGCCCAGTTCGGTGCGCTGATGACCGACTTCAACCTGATCCGCGACGGGGCCTTGCACCGGGCCAACGGTGGGTACCTGATCCTGGACGCCCGCAAGGTGCTGATGAATCAGCTCTCCTGGGAGCAGCTCAAACGGTCGCTGTTCGCCGACGAGATTCGCATCGAATCGACCCGCCAGATTCTCGGCATGGCCCGAACGGTGTCCCTGGAGCCGGAGTCGATTCCGCTCGATGTCAAGATCGTCTTGGTCGGGGGGCGGCGGCTGTACTACCTGTTGAGTCAGCTCGATCCCGAATTCGCCGAGCTGTTCAAGGTCTCGGCGGATTTCGAGGAGGACATGCAGCGCGCTGAGCACGCCCGTGAGGGGTATCCGCGGACCCTGAAAGGCTACATTGACGAAAACGATCTGAGGCCGTTCGACCGCCGGGGGCTCGCCCGCGTCGTCGAGCGCAGCGTGCGAGTGGCCGGCGACCAGCAAAAGCTGACGTTGCGCTCGGAGGCGATCAAAGATCTCTTGCGCGAGGCGGACTACTGGGCCGGCGAGTCGGACCGGGAGGTCGTCACCGACGAAGATGTCCAGCAGGCGATCGACGCCCAGATCCGCCGCAAAAGCCGCATCCGCGACCGGATGCACGAGCACATCGAGCGCGATACGATCCTGATCGACACCGACGGCGAGCAGGTCGGCCAGGTCAACGGTCTGTCGGTCCTCCAGCTCGACGACTTCGCGTTCGGCAAACCCAATCGCATCACCGCCCGCACGCGCATCGGCTCCGGAGAGGTCGTCGACATCGAACGCGAGGTCGAGCTCGGCGGGCCGATCCACTCGAAGGGCGTGATGATCCTGGCGGGCTATCTCGGTGCACGCTACGCCGAGGATTTTCCACTGTCGCTGTCAGCGAGTCTCGTCTTCGAGCAATCGTACGGCGGGATTGAGGGTGACAGCGCGTCTCTCGCCGAGACGTGTGCGTTGATCTCGGCCCTCGCCGATGCTCCCCTGCGCCAGGACCTGTCGATCACCGGCTCGATCAATCAGCACGGCCGGGTGCAGGTCATCGGCGGCGTCAACCACAAAATCGAGGGGTTTTTCGAGACGTGCCAGCGCCGGGGGCTGACCGGTGAGCAGGGCGTGGTGATTCCCCGGACGAACCTCGAGAATTTGATGCTGCGCCGCGAGGTCGTCGAAGCGGTCGACGACGGGAAGTTTCAGGTCTATGCCGTCGATCACGTCGACGAGGCGCTCGAGGTATTGACCGGCCTCGAGGCGGGCCGCCGCGACGACCGGGGGGAGTTTCCCGAGGGGACGCTCAACCACCGCGTCCGCCAGCGACTCGAACATCTGGCCGAGAAATCCCGGAAATTCGCCGGGGACGACGGCCCGGAGGATGACTCATGAACACGGGAAGCGGCAAACGCCTTTTCGTCAATCGCATCCTGGTGGCGGTCGATCCGTCGACCGAGCAGCTTCGGACGCTCGAGGCGGCGGCCGACCTGGCGGCGTTGTTGCAGGCGGAGTTGCACGGATTGTTCGTCGAGAGCCCCGATCTGGCGCGCATCGAAAAGTTGTCGTCGTCGCGCAAGATCGACCTGCCGCAAGGTTTCGGCTCCGACATCGAACAGGGCTCGATCACCCGCCAGGTACAGGCCCTCAGGCGCCGCTCCGAGCAGATACTGGCGCGCGCCTCCGAGCAGCGCCACGTCGAGTGGTCGTTTCGCGTTGTCGAGGGGGCATTCGGCTCGGAGCTGGCCTCGGCGGTCGGCGAGGGCGACCTGGTCGTCGCCGAGAGTGCCGGGCGGGTGATTCGCTCGGGGATGCGCATGAAACCCTCGCCCCGGCGGGCGGCCGACGCCGTCGAGCAGCCGGTGTTGTTTCTGCAGCACGGCCCCCGGCCGACCCGGTCGATCGTGGCGGTTTACGACGGCGGCCCCGAATCGGAGGCGGGCCTGGATGCCGCCGCCCATCTGTTCGGCGGGCCGGTCTCGCTGCTGACCGTCCTCTTGCCGGCCGACTCGCGCGAGGAGGCCGACGAGCTTCAGGAAGCCGCCGACGAGCAGCTGTCTCGAGACGGCGTTCCCGCTCATTTTCGGCGCGTCTCTCCGGATTCGCTCGAGTGGGTGATCAACGCCGTCGACGCCGTCGACGCCGACATCCTCATCCAGGGAGCGAGCACCGAGTCGCTGCAACACGAGGGGCTCGAGGCGTTGCTCGACAGTCTGCACTGCCCAGTTTTGGTGATGCGCTGACAAACAGGTGGCGTCGACCGTCCCCCGACGAGAGCGTCGCGCCGCGCCCCGAACAGCCAGGGAGAACCCCTATGAGCGAAGCGACCTCACTCGCTGTCGTGGTCGGCGTCGGACCGGGCCTCGGCCGGTCGGTCGCCGAGCGATTCGCCCGCGAGCACTTCGACGTCGTCCTGATGGCTCGCTCCGAGGAGAAGCTCGACCGGTACGTCGACGAGATCGAACGAGAGGGCGGGCGGGCGTATCCGGTCGGATGCGATGCGACCGACCCGGCGTCGGTCGAGGCCGCCTTCGAGCAGGTGCGCGACGGTCTCGGCGACCCCGGTGTGCTCGTGTACAATGCAGGAGCCTTCGAGTACGGGGGGCTCCTCGAACTCGACGCGGAGACCTTCGAGCAGTGCTGGCGAGCGAACTGTTACGGAGGGTTTCTGACCGCCAGACAGGTCCTCCCCGGCATGGTCGACCGGGGCGCGGGCACCGTGATCTTCACCGGCGCGACCGCTTCGCTTCGGGGCTCGGCGAATTTCGCCGGCCTCGCGGTCGGAAAGTTCGGGTTGCGCGCCCTCGCCCAGTCGATGGCCCGCGAGTTCGGACCGCAGGGGGTGCACGTCGCGCACGCCGTCATCGACGGCCAGATCGACACGCCCCGCAACCTCGAGGCGTTCCCCGATCGCGACGAGGAGTCGTTTCTCGACTCGGAGGCGATCGCCGAGGAGTACTGGCGGGTGCACTGCCAAGATCGGACGGCGTGGACGCTCGAGCTGGACCTGCGGCCGTACGTCGAGGAGTTTTGAGCCGGCTCACAGCCCGAAATCGACGCCGACAAAGGTCATGAAGCGGACCGACTTGTCGGTCGTGGCGTTGCCGTGCAGGGATGTCGGGAGATTGACGTACTGCCCTTCGAGCCCGACGTTCAGGTCGATGATCGCCGGCGAGACGATCGTGTACTCGGTGGCGAGGCCGGCGTTGTAGCCGATGCCGTCGGCCGCCGGGTCGGGATTGATGCTGAGGCCGGCCTCACCGAAGACGCCGAGACTGACCCCCGGTACGCCGATACGTGCCATCGCATTGATGTCGACCTCTTCGCGGCGCACGCCCGTCGAGTCGACCTCCATTCCCTCGTTGAAGTAATTGCCCTTCAGGCCGATCGAAAAGATGTCGAAGCCGATGTTCGCGTGAACCGCTCCGCCGAAGCTGTCGAGTTTGTGGCTGGAGTCGAGCTCGGTCGATTGGGAATCGGATTCGACGTTGTCCGCCGAGACGGGCACCCAGATGCCGTCGACGCCGAGCCGAAAGGCGGCGTCGGCGTTGGTCGGCGCGGCGACCATCGCGAGGGCGAAACCGGCGGTGGCGAGCAGTCCGTTGAGCAGATGGCGATTGCGATGCATCGAAATCTCCCGTGAAGGTCAATCAATTCGACAGGTCGAAACAAGCGGTCCCGGAGCGATCCGAGTCGTTCGACGCGGACCGATTGTAGATTATTCATCCCGCCGACCGAAATCGCAATGCCGCACCCTCGCCGTCTCGACCGCCAGCGACGGGGGTGAGCAGGCGCTCAACTCGCCGCCTCCTCAAGGGCGCGTTCGATCATCCGATCGCGTTCGTCCTCGTCCCGCCACGCCTCGCGCATCGGGTCGGAGAGGCTGTGCAGCGGGTCGAAATACAGAAACCGCTCGCCCGGCTTGACCGACGGGGCGGTGTAGACGCTGATGCCGGTCTCCCGATTGTAGTGCTCGAACGAATGGACGTCGCGCTTGCCTCCCCCGCCCGGCGCGTCGACGACGTGGGTCGCGGTGTTGAATCCGGCGGTGATGCCCCGCACGGCCTTTTCGATGTCGATGTTCGTCTGCACCGAGGTGCGCAGGTCCTCGACGCCCTGGACCATGTCGTGCTGGTAGACATAGTACGGCTGGACGTTGATCTCGGCGAGCTTCTTGGTCAGAAGCTTCATCGTCTCCGGCGAATCGTTGACGCCTCGCTGCAGCACACACTGGTTGCGGACTTTGATGCCCTCCTCGAACAGCCGGCCGGTCGCCCGCTTCGAGATGGCGGTGATCTCGTTCGGATGGTTGAAGTGGGTGTGGATGGCGACCTCCTTGTGCAGGTCGCGTCCGAGCTCGGTGACGTTTTTCATCGCCTCGAGCCAGTCGTCGTCACTCAGAACCTTCATCGGCATCACCGCCAGCCCCTTGGTCGCGTAGCGGATGCGCCGGATGTGGTCGATCTCGAGCAACCGCTCGCCGAGATGCTCGAGGTGCTTGGCGGCCAGGTTGTAGGTGTCGCCGCCGCTGATGACGATGTCCTCGAGTTCGGGCCGGGATTCGATGTACTCGAATGCCTCCTCCCAGCGGTCGGGATCGACCCTGAGTTCGGCCTTTTGGACGGTGTCGGTGTCGATGCCGACGGCGTAGCTTCGGGTGCAAAACCGGCAGTAGACCGGACAGGTGTCGAGAACCAGAAACAGAGCCTTGTCGGGGTAGCGGTGGGTCAGCCCCTCGACCGGTGAATCGCGCTGCTCGTGCAGCGAGTCGAGTGTCAGCATCGGATGGTCCCGATGCAGCCGGCTGGCGATCGGGAGAAACTGCAATCGGAGGGGATCCTCCCAGGGATTGTCCCAGTCGATCCGGCTGAAGATGTACGGGGTGATCCGGACCGCCATCGGCGCCTTGTGGAAGCCCTCGCGGACATCCTCGACGAATTCCTCCGGGGCGAGTCCTTGGAGTTTGGCGATCAGGTCGTCTTCGCCGTAGACGGCGTGGCGCATCTGCCACATGTAATCGAGGAACTGCTGTTCGGGAACGTCGGCGAAGGCGGGGATCTCGCGCCAGAATTCGCCGTCGTCGAACTCGCGGTGAGCGAGTGCATCCTCGTCGGCCGGCGGCGTCGTGCGAGTGTCGTCGGCCGTCTCGCTCGGGGGCTCGTTGGCGATCAGATCGTCGAGGGGTTCGGCGGTGGCCATGGCCGTCCTCCATCCAGCAGGGGAAGTGTGGGTGGGTGCGGCGTCGATCGTCTCCAGATCTCCGCACCACGACGAACACGTTGCTTGCGTGCCGGCCGTCGGGCCGACAGTCCGAGGCGCCACTCTTCGAGCCGATCCTCTCGAATCGGCCGCAATCGAGCGAGGTGCCTCGGAACGCACGGCCTTCCGGAGATGTCCGGTCGGTCACCGTGCGTAACGTATCGAAAGTGGCGCGGCGGGCCGTAACCGCAGGCCAAATCCACACTCCCGACGCCGCGAGGGCGTCCGGGATCCCCGGGCGGAGATCCCCGGGAGTCCGGCACGATCAAAATGACGGATCCCGCCGAAGGTGTCAATCTGGCGGCCTGTGCGGGGGCCGCACTTCCATCGCTGCGGCTCGTTCGCTACGGTGGGCGGCGTCGATGAGTATCGAGCGTCGATGACGGGAGCGTAGATGGAAGCGAGGAGTCGAATCCGGTTGGGCGAGGGACGGGTCGTCGCCGCCCTGGCGGTCTGGCTAGTCGCGGTCGCTTCGGGCGGACCGGCACACGGGGCCGAGGGTCTCGAGGTCTCGACCCGCGAGGTTCGAAGCTACGAGGTCCCTTCGGGCTTTGCGCTCGAGGATCGGATCGTGGCGTCGACCGACGACGGAGAGACGCTGATCGCGAACACGACCGGGGAGGGCTCCGAGGCGACCTGTCTGGTGGTACTCGTTTCCGGGGAGTCGGCGGCGGCCTATCCGTACCGCCACGGGCCGGAGGGCACCCGGTGTGTCGGAGCGATCGTCCATCCCGACGGCGGGTTCGTCCTTCGGGCGACGCGCGCTCAGGCGGCCTCCGGGCAGGCCGCAGGTTTCACCGTGCGGGTCGACCGGCAGGGTCGCGAGCGATGGCTCGTGCGCGACAGCCGGGTCGCCGGCAGCGACGAGTTCGGCGGGGAGTACAAACAGCCCGACGCCCGGCTCGCCTACAGTCCGAGCTCGGAGTTTTTGTTGACCGTGACGCTTGGTGAGATCTCGCCGGGATTCGGCCCGGCGCGTGATATCTCCCACGTCTCGATCCTCGACGGCGGTCAGATGAGCATCCCCGCCAAGCGGCTCGGAAGCTCGGCGGGGTACGGGCGGATCGGTGCGGTCGCGGCGCTGGAGTCGAGTGGCCGGTTTCTGCTGCATCTGTACGAGCCGGACGCAGTCGGCGCCGAGTTTGTCGTCTACGACGGCCGCCAGAGTGTCGGGAGCTACCGGCCGCTGGAGGCCGCCTGGCAGGAGCGCGTCGTCCGGGGGATGCGCCACGGGCCCGACGCGAACCTGTATTTGCTGTGGAGCGAAGGCGTCGAGGCCGACGGGCCGACCCGCATCGCGGTGGCCGACGAGCAGGGCGGGGAGGTCTGGTCGGAGAGCTACCCGGCGACGGTGCCGCGACCCGACGGGGCACCCCCGGTCGCGACCCCCTCGGATGCCGGCGTCGACGGGGGAGTCGCCGACGACGAACTCGATCTCGGGCCGCCGCGCGGCATCTGGGTCGGTCGCGACTACGTGATCATCTCGTACACCGGGCGGACGACCTATTTTCGGCTCCTTGAGGCGAACTCCGGCCGAGAGATGGCCGTGATCCCCGCCTCGCAGTTGACCGGCCTGCAGAGGCTGAACGTCCTCCGCGGCCAGAGAGGGCGGCTGAAACTCCTGGCGTTCGACCGGGCGAGCAGTCGCTTCCGCGAGCTGCGCATCGAAGTCGCCTCCGGCGGCCCGACCGCCGGCGACGCCGGATGGAGTGATGCGACAGGGAGCGAGGCGTCGAGAGCCGGCGGCTCACAGCAGGGGGGCTGTTCGACCTCGGGCCGACCCCTCTCGCCCGTTCCGATCGCGCTCGTCGCCCTGGCGGCCGGATGGGCCGCTGCACGCTGTCGGCGGTGACCGACTCCGGTCGCGGGCGTTGTCAATGCGAGACGATGCAAATACATTGATCGGCAGATGTTCGACGTCCAGTCGCCCCTCCTCTTGTCGGCGAGCAATCATGGCGAACGACGAGGTCTCACGCGAACCACTCGATCTGTCGGTCTTCTCCGAGAACCTCCGCAAGCACGTCTCCCCGGACGCCCCGGAGAAGATGAAAATGATGGCGGCCCAGGGCATGGTCCCGGCCCCTCCCGCCGAAACCGTCCGGCTTTTGTACCAGCTTCATTTCGACGCCGACGGGTCGATCGAAGAGGAGATCGAGGCGGCGATCGGCGACATGCCCGAAAATGCCCTGGCCGGCGTCGTCGACAAGGAGGACCACCCCGGCGTGCTCGACTGGGTCGCCGCAAAGCGCGGCGCCTCCGAGACGATCGTCGAGACGCTGCTGCGAAACCGGGCGACCGAGGATCTGACCGTTGCGAGTCTCGCCTCCGAGGCCAGCGCCAAGATCTGCGAGATCATCGCCACCAACGAGGTGCGGGTCCTGGAGACGCCCCGGATCATCGAGGAGCTGTATCAGAACCCGAACGCCCGGATGGCGACCGTCGATCAGCTGATCGAGCTGGCATTGCGCAACGACGTCGACCTCGAGGAATTCGCCGGCCTCAAGCGCGCCGTGCAGTCGCGACGCGAGACAGAGCAGAAGAGCGACCAGGAGGGCGTCGACGAGGAGAAATTCAGCGAACTGCTCGAAGAGCAACACGAACAGGCCGAACAGGAAGAGGAGTTGCTCGACAAACTCGAGGACGAGGATCTGACCCGATCGCAGCGCGAGAAACTCCGCGACGAGATCGAGGAGAAACTCGAAGAGGACGAGCAGGAAGAACAAGACGAGATGGATCGCGGCGTCCTCACCCACGGTGATCTGATGCAGATGGACGTCCGCCAAAAGATCCGGCTGGCGACGGTCGGCAGCCGATCGGCGGTCAAAAAACTCGTCCAGGACTCCAACAAGTTGGTGCACATGGCCGCGATCGAAAGCCCCAGACTCAAGGCCCCCGACGCCATGCAGTTCGCCTCGCGCAAGTCGATGCCCGACGCCGTTCTCAGCTACATCGCCAGCAATCGCGAGTGGACCCAAAACTACGAGGTCGTCAAAAACCTCGTGTTCAATCCGAAAACCCCGGTCAGCGACTCGATGGATCTGCTCAAACGCCTGCGCAAAAACGATCTGAAACGACTCGAAGACAGCCGCGAGGTGCCCCACCAGATCTCGCGCGCCGCCAAACGACTGCTCAAAAAACGCCACGGCCGCTGAGACCAAGTCTCCCCGTTTCCCGATCCCTGACCCGAGGTTCCCTCCACCCCATGAGCCACGACGCCGACCTGCCCCCGTGCGGGCTGTACAAGACGACCGAGCCGCTTCCGAACAAAGAGCAGTGGGTCCGGGAGAATCTCCTGGTGTATTTTCACAACCACTCCCAGCAGGGGCCGCCGCTTTTGTTGCTGCCCTCCTCGAACGACGCCAACCGCTGGAGTTTCCACGAAAAGGGCTATCTGATCCGGGATCCGGATTACGTCGAGACGCTGATCCCGGTCGAAGACGAGGGCTTTTACATCCTCCAGGAGCCACTTTATCTCTCGGACGACGAGTTTATCCCCGAGCGCACCCTCGTCGAGCTCGGCTACAACCGAGCCGCCGAGCCGATCTTGTTCATGGGCAAATTCGAGGACAACGCCATCAAATTTCCCGACAGCGGCCTGAAATGCACGCTCGAGATCTTCGACATGCTCGAGCCCGCCCCATTTCGCGTGCCGGATGCCCCCGATCCGCACCACTGACCCGTACGCCTCCCGTCCCCGACGCGTCTCTGCGGTTCCCGACGTCCGAGGCCTGACGCCCGACGCCACCTAGTCGAGCTTCTCCAGGACGATCTCCTTGACCTTCGAGCCTTCGTATCGCCCCTTGACCTCCGGCATGATCCGTCCCATCACCCGCCCGATGTCCCCCTGGCTGTCGGCGCCGGTCTCGTCGATGATCTCGTCGACCATCCGTTCGACCTCCTCGTCGCTGAGCTGCTCGGGGAGGTACCGCTGAACGACCTCCAGCTCGGTCTTTTCCTTGTCAGCGAGTTCCTGGCGGTCGCCTTGCTGGTAGGCCTCGATCGACTCCCGGCGCTGTTTGGCCTCCCGCGACAACACCTCGATGACCTCCTCCTCTCCGAGTTCCCCGCCCTGTTCGATCTTGGCGTTGTTGAGGCTCGAGATCAGCATGCGGAGCGTCGAGACCTCCTGTTTGCGCTGCTCCTTCATCGCCTGCTTCATGTCCGTTTTGATCTGCTCGAGCGTCTCCGTCTCGGCCATCGGCAACCTCCCGTCTCGGGGTCGAAAACCAGCGAATGATCGGCGGCTTGTCACGGCGGTATAAAGATACTCCCCAGAGTGTGCAAGACGAAATCTCGGGCGCTTCAGGCTGCCGCCTCGATGCGCAGGGTCCGTGCCGTCTCCCGGAGCCTCTCGGCCAGCGGCTCGAGATCGCCGGGGCGCGCATCTCGCCATCCCTCGGAAGCGAGATGGCGAGCCGGCAGCGGCGGCGGGGGATCGGAGCGAAGCTCGTCGACGCACTCGAGGACGGCCAGCTCTCTGGAGGGCAGCAGCTCGCGCGGCGGGCGCCAGATCCGCCAGAAGGTTCCCAGATCGCACAGGGGAGCGAGCGGGTCGTCGACCGGCCCGGGAAGCTCGTCGGAGGACGCGAAATACACCGTCGCCATCGCCCCACCCGGCTCGACGACGCCGATTTCGTGGTCGGACAGTTCGAGTCGCGACTGGCGGGGCGCGGGGTCCGTGGAATCCGCCCGGTGGCGGGTCCGCTCGACGGCGGCAAATGCCTCCTCGAGCTGCCGGAGGGCGAGCGGCGCGTCGACGAGCGGCCGATACGAGACGTTCGGAGCGGGCGAGCAGCGAGCGTGAGGGTACGGGGACATGGTCGGCTCCAGGCGGTGAGTGGCGGTGATCGTCGCGGGCTTCCCCCTGTGTACGTTACCGACGCACACCCGCCGATCGTTTCGTCGCGACAGCCTCGAGCCGAGACGTCCGGCCGCTGCGCCCTTTTGATTTTCGGCGGAACTTGGTTCAAACTCACGTCGATTTTGCGATTGACTTCGCCGGCCGTATTTCCCTCGAAGTGGTGTGTGACGATGACGATATCGATCAGGCAGATTTGCAGCCTCTTTGCGGCGTTTTCGGCGTGCTGGATCGCGGTTGCCTGCGGGCCGGAGACGGCGACGCGACCGGCTCCCTCCAGCGAGCAGACCGATCGCCGCTCCGAGACGGAAAACGAGACGACCGGCGGACGCCTCTCCGAGCCGCGTCAGCACTGGTTCGCCACCGGCGACGACGGGCGCGGGGAGTTTGTCGACGTGGAGGGGACGCCCGAGGGCGTCGCGGGGCGTCTCGTCAACAAGGGGACCGGCATCGATTTCGGTTCGGCCGGCGATCAGGAGTGGCTGGTCGGCAGCCGCGAGGGGCGGGTGCAACTGCTCGACGACGACGGGACGCGCAAGGGAAGCTCTCGCGCGACCTTCGAGGGCGACGGCGAGATGCACTTCGCCGTGCGCGGGGGCGACAACTGGCTGGTGGGCGGGACGGCCGGCCAGGCGCAGTTGTTGACCCGTTTCGGCGAGCCCGGCCAGCATACCGCCTCGCCGTTCGGTGGAGACCCGGTGACTGCCGGTGTGTATCTCCCGGACGCCTCCGACGGCGCCCAATGGCTGGTCGGGTCGGCGAACGGCGAATTTCGGCATCTGGGGGCCGAGGAGCTGGAGCCGAACTCCTCGCGGATCGCCCACGATGCCAGTGAGTCGATCACCGAGCTCGTGCACACCTCCTCGGGCTGGTACGGCTTCACGGCCGGCGAGATGGTCGAGGTGACCAGCAATCAGGTGGAGGCGTCGACATCGATCGCCGACGGGCGCTCGATCACGACTGTCGAGGCTGCCGACGGGACGATCCTGGTCGGCGCCGAGGACGGTCACGTGTTGGCCGGGTCGGTCTCGGAGCTCGGGGGGGCGGACTGGCAGCAGGCGCTGGACGGGGTGGCCGTCCGGGGGTTCGCCTGGAACGGCAGCGAGTGGCTGGTCGTCGGGGACGAGGGGCAGGTGCGGAAGCTCGCGGCCGACGGCACGCCGGAGGGGTCGGTCGTGCAGGTGGCCAACGGCTACGACCTGGGGGCGGCTCACGCCGGCTCGGAGGGGTGGATCGTCGGCCTCGCCGATCTGTCGGTCGTGCATCGGCTCGGCCCGGATCTCGAGGCGCCGAACACCCCCCGGGACCTGCTCGACGGTGCCTCTGTGGCCGACATGGCGGCGGGAGCCGGGGGTTATCTGGCGGTCGGGGACGACGGGTCGGTTCGGCCCCTGGATGCCGAGGGTGAGCCGACCGCCGAGTTGACGCGTCTCGAGGCAGTCGAGGCGTTCACCTCGGTCGCCTGGAATGGCGAGGCGTTTCTGGCCGGCGCCGACGACGGCACGCTCGTCTCGATCGGCCCCGACGGCGAAGTGCTCGAGGAAGCGAGCGAGGCGCTCGGCGCGGAAGTGGCGACACTTCAGTGGAACGGCGAGATCTGGATGGCCGGCCTCGCCGACGGCACACTCCAGCGGGTGCGTTCCGACGGGATGACCTTTCGCGCCGAGATCGACAGCGGGCTGGAGTCCGTCCGGGCCTCGACCTTCAACGGCACCGAGTGGTTCGTCGTCGGAGCCTACGGCGAGCAGGAGGCCGGCTATGCGATTGTCGCCGGAGAGGAATTCGAGCTGGTCGACGATCAGCCGGCCGGTATCGCCGAGATCGAGGGGGAGTTCCGGGCGGCGGGCTGGAACGGCCGCGAGTGGCTGGCCGGCGGCACCGGGGGCACCCTGGCGCGCATCGAGTATTCCGGTGGCCTGATCGAGGGGATCGTGGAGGTCCTGCACGGGCGGACGATCCGGGCGCTCGCGTTCAACGGGACCGACTACCTGGTCGGCGGCGACGGGGGATTGATCCGGCGGCTGCAGTTCGACGCCGAACCGCGCGATCAGGCTATCGCCGTCAACGAGTTCCGGACGGTCCGGGCCCTCGAATGGGGCTCGCCGAAGGGCTTTCCCGGAGGCAAGTGTTTCGACTCGGACATCTGTCTGTCGGGAGCGTGCATCGACGGGGAATCCGGCTCGTTGTGCTGCGATTCGGACTGCGAGGGGCCGTGCCGGAGTTGTCTCGGCTCGGTGACGGGGGGACGAGACGGCGTCTGCGAGCCGATCGAGGAGGGCGGGGAGCCGCCGTCGGGCACGGCGGGCTGCAGCGAGCAGGCGCCCGAGAGCTGCGGGACGACCGGCCGCTGCGACGGTGAAGGCGAGTGTGCGGTCTACGGGACCGACGTCGAATGTCGCGAAGCGAGTTGCAGCGGCGGAGAGGTCACCTCGGCCGGCCAGTGCGACGGGGCGCAGAGTTGCTCGAGTCCCGAGACGACCTCCTGCGAGCCGTATGCCTGCGCCGCCGATGCCCCGGAGTGTCGCGAGACATGCGAGAGCGACGAGCACTGTCTGGAGGGGTATCTGTGTCGGGAGGGCAGTTGCGTCGACGAGGACGACGCCTCGAGTGACAACGATGAGCAGGAGGAGGACTCGGGCGGGAGTACCAGTGAGGGGGGATGCGCCGCGGGCGGCGGGGAGGCTCCGTCCGCTCCGCTGCAGGTGGTGCTGGGTCTGTTGGCCGGGGCGGCGTGGCTTCGCCGCGGGACTGACTCGCCGAGCCGGGGAGCCGATGGAGCATCGTGAGACAGTCGACGTGATTCGACGCCTCGAGACGCTGCTCGACGACGGGCGGCTCGACGAGGAGACGACCGATGCACTGGTCGAGTTGCTGACGCCGGGGCCGGCCGAGCCGTGGCCCGACCTGGAGGCGGTTTTGCACCTGGCCGAGCATCCGGTCGTTGCCGACGATCTCAAACGACACGCCGTCCCGGACCGGCTCGAGCAGGCGATCGGCGAAGCGCTGGAGGCGGTCTTTCCGCTGCTCGGCATTCGGCCCTACGGCCCGACCTTCAAGCTCGTCGACATCGCCCGTCGACGACTCGACAGCGAGGCGCACAAATACGAGCTGATCGCCGAGCGCCTCGAGTCCCTCGACGACGAGGAGCGCCGCGAGATCGTCGCCCGGTATCTGGGGACCGAGCCGGCGCCGATGTTTGTCAATCGACTCCGGCGGCTGTACCCCGAGATCGTCTCGCGGGCGAAACGGGCGCGGGAGTCGGACCAGGGGGCGCGGGCGGCCCTCGACGGGTTGGTCGACGACCTCGACGAGATGCGCGCCGACGGCGTGCCGGTCCTGGAGGCCGTCTACCGGATCGTGGAGGCGTTCGACGGGCCGGCCGAGGAGACCGCCGCGAGGGGACTCGCTTCGGAGGAGGCCGACGAGCAGCTCGTGGGAGCGGCGCTGATGGCGCACTTTGGGCTCGAGGGACTGCTGGCGACCGCCTTCCGGCGGGTGATGGATGGAAGCCCCGGCGCCCCGATCCTGGCCGTTCTGGCCTCCCGGATGGCGCCGCGCCGCGCCCAGAGCGCCTTCTCGACGTTCCTCGCCGAGGTCTCCTGGCAGAACCCCGAGATGCCGGAGGCCACCCTGACCCCCGCCCGGGTCTGCGCCATCCTCTCGACCCGCGCGGTGTTGCCCCTGCTCGGCAGCCCGATCGAACGGCTGTCGGAACAGGAGATCCCCGAGCACGTCGACGATCCCGACATGCGCAACATCCCGGAGACCGTCTATGAGGCCTGGGAGCGCTGGACGGCGCTCACGGACTGACCGCGTGCCGCCGCGATGTTACGGATACAGCATCGGAAACATCGCCGACGAGTCGAACGGCACATAATCCGATTGCATCTCGTTGAACCGGAACGACCAGAAACCCGGACCGTGCTCCGAGGAGGGGAGAAAGACGAAATGGTATCCCTCCGGCACGCCCTGGGCGGACAGGCCCAGCTGCTCGAAGAGTGGATAGTCCTGGGTCTCGAAGTCACGGTAGGCGTACAGAATCATCGCCGAGGGGCTCGGGGCGAGCGTGCGCCCGAACTCGCAGTGGGTCTTGCCGTGGATGAGCCCGTAGGTGCATTCGCTCGCTCGGCCATGTTCCGGGGCCTCGTGCAGGCCGACCATGATCAGCGCGAAGGTCGCCTGCTCGTCGTCGATCCCTTCCTCGGCGCACCGCTCCTCGCCGGCCTCGGCACAGTATTGGCGGTAAAAATGGCGCGACTCGGCGGGCTCGTCGGGAAGTGTCCAGTCGACGCCCTCCTCGGCGTCTCCGTCGGTGATGGCACTCAGGTGCACGACCGGGCGATTCGGCAGGTGCCGGTGCAGAGCCTCGTCGCCGAACTGCGAGAGCGCCGACTGCCAGTACAGCCCGACACCGTCCCGGTGTGACACGGCGGTGTCGACCGAAGAGGTGACGAGCGGACCGCCGAACTCCTGGCCGGCCGGCTCGACGGGCTCGGCGTCCTGGCGTTGGGGAACGTCGTCGGGAACGGGGACGTCACCGACCCCGCCGTCGGTCTCCGGCTCGGCGACGCACTCGCCGGTGGTCGGATTCCACATCTCGTCGGCGGGACACGCCGGCGGAGGGTCGCCCGAGGAGTCGACCGCGGCGTCGGCCGAAAGACACGCTCCCGTGCCACCGGCCGTGCAGTCGGAATGCCGAGCGTCCGCTGAGGGCGCCTCGCTCGAGGTATCCTGGCCGACGCGCCAGGCAGTATCGCCGTGCGAGGGCGATCCTCCGCCGGTACAGGCGACCAGCACCAGAGATGCGAGGGTGGTGAGCAACGTCGATCGACGGCGAATGCGGCGGGGCATCTCGACTCCCTTCTGGCTGGCGGGGATCGGCGTGTGGCAACCGAGCCGATGGCTTCTGGACATCTGCGAGGCTGGTACCCTAACAGGAACGGACCCGGGTGCAAATCGCTGCGGTTGGGCGAGTACCTCCGCGGGCGTTCGCGGCGGAAGGGGCGGTCAGTGAAAATCGTGACTCCCGCCGTGCTCGGGGTCGACCTGCAGCTCCGGCCGCCACAGCGACTCGACGATCAGGTGGGTGACGCCCCCCTCCGATTCGACCTCCCCCGTCGCCCCGAGAAAATGTTCGGTCTTGGCGATGGCGGCGTAATGTTTGTAGACGTCCGGCCACAGGATCAGGTTTGCAAACCCCGTCTCGTCCTCGAGCGTGATGAACACTGTTCCCGAGCCGGTTGACGGGCGCTGCCGACAGATGACCAACCCGGCGTAGTGGAGCCGGGACCCGTGCGCCGCCTCCCGAACCTGCTCGGCACTCGGCAACCCCTGTGCGGCGAGCCGACCGCGCAGCGGCGCCAGTGGATGGCCCCGCGGACTGTGATCGACCACCCGGTAATCCCAGTTGATCGTCTCGAAGGTGCTCAGCGACTCGAAGGCCGGCCGTCTCTCGTCGACTACCTCGCGCAACTTGAGCGGCAGCTCCGGCGTCCGCACCAGCCCCCGCCCCACCCACAGCGCTTCGCGGCGACTCAACTCGAACTCCTCGAACGCCCCCGCCTCAGCGAGCGTCGCGACTGCCCCCTCCCCGAGCCCGGTCCGTCGCAGAAAATCCTCCAGCCCCTCGAACGGCCGCTCGGCCCGGGCCTCGGCGATCTGCTCCCAGTCGGCCTCGCGCAATCCGTCGACGAATCGCAGTCCCATCCGGATTTCGCGCGTGGAAGGGCTAGAAGCCCTTCCAACAACAGGAGGGCTGGAAGCCCTCCCAACGGTACTACTCTGTTGCAAGGCCATCTTGGCCTTGTCTTGTTGTAAGACCATCTTGGTCTTGCATGGCTCCAGCGTGCAGTGCCAGGCACTTTGCTGGACGTCGACCGGCCGCACCTCCACCCCGTGGCGCCGGGCATCCTCGACGATCGTCGCCGGCGCATAAAATCCCATCGGTTGGGCATTGAGCAGCGCACAGGCGAATGCCGCCGGATAGTGGCACTTGAGATACGAGGTCGCATAGCTGATCAGCGCGAAGCTCGCGGCGTGGCTTTCCGGAAAGCCGTACGAGCCGAACCCCCGGATCTGCTCGAAGATCCGCTCGGCATACGCCTCATCGATGTCCTTTTGGCGCATCCGCGAGATCATCCGCTCGCGGTGGCGCTCCATTTTTCCGTCCTCCCGCCAGCTTCCCATGTCGCGGCGAAGTCGGTCGGCCTCGCCGGGGGTGTAATCGGCGGCGACGACTGCCAGTTTCATGACCTGCTCCTGGAAGAGCGGGACCCCGAGTGTCTTCTCGAGGACCGGCTTCAGCGACGGGTGCGGGTAGGTGACCTCCTCCTCGCCGTTGCGGCGGCGCAGATACGGGTGGACCATCTCGCCGGTGATCGGCCCCGGCCGGATGATGCTCACCTCGACGAGCAGGTCATAGTAGTTTCTCGGTCGTAGCCGGGGCAGCATCGACATCTGGGCGCGACTCTCGATCTGGAACACCCCGACCGTGTCGCCCTCGCAGATCATATCGAACGTCGCCTCGTCGCCCTCCGGGATCGCGTCGAGTGTCAGCTCCCTGCCGTAGTGAGCCTCCACCAGATCGAAGCATCGGTGGAGTTGAGTCAGGGCTCCGAGTCCAAGCAGATCGACTTTGAAAAGCCCCATCGCTTCGATGGCGTATTTGTCCCATTGGATGACCGTCCGTCCCTCCTTGGCGGCGTTTTCGATGGGGACGATCTCGGAGACCGGTTCGGCGCCGAGCACGAAACCCCCGGGGTGGATCGAGAGGTGGCGAGGGAACTCCAGAAGTTCGCTCGCACAGGCCAGAAGCAGCGCGTGAGGGCGATGGTCGGGATCGAGGCCCGCCTGCTCGAGCCGTTCGGGTTCGGGAATTTCGCCGCGGTCGATCAGCTTGGCCATCCGGTCGAGGGCCGTCTCCGGGAGGCCGAGCGCTTTGCCGACGTCGCGCACCGCCGATTTCGGGCGGTAGCGGATGACGTTGGCGACCATCGCCGCCCGGTCGCGCCCATACCGTTCGTAGACCCACTGCAGGACTTCCTCGCGGCGGTCGTGCTCGATGTCGAGATCGATGTCCGGCGGCTCGCCGCGCTCCCGGGAGATGAACCGCTCGAACAACAGGTCCATGCGCACCGGATCGATTGCCGTGATGCCGAGACAGTAACAGACCGCCGAGTTCGCCGCCGACCCCCGGCCCTGACACAGGATCTCCCGACGGCGGCAGTAGGCGACGATCTCGTGCATCGACAGAAAGTACCCACAGTAGTCGAACTCCGCGATCAGCTCCAGTTCGTCGTCGAGCTGCTCGCGGACCTCCTCCGGGATCTCACCGTCGTAGCGGCGCCGGGCGCCCTCGAAGGTCAGCTCGCGGAGGCGCTCGGTCGAGGTAGTCTCGCCGGGCAGGTCCTGGGAGGGATACCGGTAGTGGATGTCGTCGAGTGAAAACTCGCAGCGCTCGGCGATCTCGGTGGTGCGGCGGACCGGCAGCGGGGCGTCGTCGAACAGCTCGCCGAAGGCCTCCGGTGACTTGAGGGTGTGCTCGGCGTTCGGCGCCGTACGGGCTCCCGCCTCGTGGATCGTCACGCCGTGGTCGATGCAGACGAGGAGATCTTGCAGCACTCGCCGTTCGCGCTCATGGTACAGCACCTCGTGGGCGGCCACCAGCGGAAGCTCCCAGCGGCGGGCCCGCGTTCGAGTCCGGGCCTCGCGGGCCGGGTCGCCGGGGCGGCGGTGGCGGATCAGCATCGCGTACAACCGGGCGCCGAACGCCTCGAGGAGCCGCCCGGCGATCGCCTCCGGCGGCTCCTCGTCGACGAGCCGACTCTCGCGCCCTCCCCACAGTGCGACCAGGTCGTCGGCGTGCGCGCAGATCTCGTCCCAGCCGACCGCCGATTCGCCCTTGTCGGTGCGGCGTTGTCCGCGGGTCAGGAGCCGACACAGGTTCGCATACCCGGCCCGCGTCTGCGCCAGCAACACGATCGCCGAGCCGTCTTCGACGGTGACCTGCGAGCCGACGATCAGCTCGACCCCCAGCTCGACCGCTCGCTGGTGCGCCTGGACGATTCCGTAGAGACCATCCCGGTCGCACAGGGCGATTGCCTCGAGGCCGTGGGCGGCCGCCCGTTCGACCAGCTCCCCCGGGTGGCTGGCGCCCTCCAGAAACGAGAAGTTCGATTTGCAAAAAAGGGGGACATACATCGGTCGTCGGGCGTCGGGCCTTGGTCGTTGGGGGTCGGGCGTCGGTTTATTCGAGGCGTGCCTGCTGAAACCACCGTTCGCGCCGGTCGTCCCAGAAAATCCACAGAAGCTCCCCGTCCGGCCGTTCGGCGAAGTAATACGCCCGGCAGACCTCCCGGACCCACCAGCCGCCGGAGACGAGATACGGGCCGCCCAAAAAGACGCCGTCGCCGGCGGGCAGTTCGAGCTGACCGGTGTGGGTCTGGCGCGCCCGAAGCGGCCGGGGCGTCGACCAGAGACGCCGGACGAGCGACGGAGGCTCCTGGGGCGGCGGCGGGTCGGGCTCGTCGAGCCGATCGATCGGCTGCCAGTCGACGCGCGCCTCCGGCAGGTGACCCTCCCGCAGAACGGCTCGCACGACGGCCCGGCGCCCCAGCTCCGCCCGGAGCCGCTCGAGCGCCCGGTTGGCATCCTCCAGGTCCCGGGGCGGCGGCTCGGCGAACAGTTGCATCTGCCGGCCCTCGAGGCGGCGCGTGTGGATGGCGATCTCCACCTGCTCGACGCCCCGCTCGAAAGAGCGGTCCTCGAGCCGCAACCGGACCAGCTCCACCAGCCGGCGCGTCTCGACGGTTGGCGTCGCCGGCCGCACCCGGAGGCTCTCCGGCTCCCCCACGCCGACCTCGAGCCGCAGGTCGACCCCCTCGATTTTGTGCCGGCGCTCGGTGAGCCGGCCGAGTACCGGGTTGAGCTCGCGTTTGACCAGAAAGACCAGCCGGGTCGAGACCGCCGCCGGCTCGTCGAGTTCGATGCGACGCTCGATCGGGCCGTCGTCGAGATCCGCCTGCAGGGGAAGCTCCAGGTCGCCCCGGGCGCGCTGGTGGAGACGCCGGGCGGATTTCCCGAACCGCCGCCGGAGGCCGGCCGGCGGAAGCCCGAGAAACTCGCCGACCGTCTCGACGCCGAGCTGCTCGAGATCGTCGCAGATCGCCGGGGCCAGCCCCGTGCGTCTCAGCGAGATTTGCCGGGCGGCCCGCCGCTCCTCGGCTCGCTGCTCGAAGACGATCACCCGTCGGACCGACCGGGCGATCGCGTAAGTGCCGAACCGGGTGAAGCCGACGACGACCGAACTGTACAGATCGTGCTCGCTGCGCAGCCGCTCGGCGATCCCCTCGCCCCAGCTTTTCGCCGAGGCGAACACCCCCTGGAGGCCGGCGGCGTCGAGCCAGAAGACCCCCGGGCGCCGCTGCGAGGCCTCGACAAACGGCGAAAACTCCCGAAGCTCGGCCAGCACCGCCTCGATCGCCTCCCCGATCGCCTCCTCCTCGACGGTGCCGGCCCGCAGATCGCGCCGGATCGCCAGTCCCTCGGCGTAGCGCATCCCGGGGCGGATGCGGGCTCGCCGCGCCTCGCGGTCGACCCACTGAATCGTCCCCTCGGGCGCGTCTCGGTCGACGACGGCCATCGGCCCTTCGTCGACCCAGGCGGGGTGGCGGTGGGCCAGAAGCTGCAGAGGAAGCGCGACGACGTCAACGCAGGCCAGGCGGTCCACGGTAGACCTCCTCGCACTTCCAGCCGGGCCCGTGGCGTTTGTCGGCGAGTGCCTCGAGTCGGCAGACGAACCGATTGCCCCCTGCCCGGCGGCGTTCGGTCTGCAGGCGCGCCGAAGCGAGGACGCCGATCGAAGGGGCGTCAGGCGGTTTGTCGGTCACGAACACCACCGCCGCCTCGTGGGCCTCGGCGTGGCGGGCCAGGCGCTTTTGCAGCGGCCGATCGGCCCTCTCGCTCGGCCCGGCGAGCTGGGTGGCGTCGACGACGATCAGCCCGAACCCCCCCGATCGCACGAGCCGATCGGCCACCCGGGCGGCCGTCTGCAGATCCTCGACCCGCACGACCGGCAGCGCCTCCAGATCGATCCCGTGGCGGACGGCGTCCGGCGCGAAAAATCCACTCCCCCGATCGGTCACCCAGGCGACCGGCTCGCCCGATTGGTGGTACGCGCGAACCAGCGCGAACGCATACGTCATCGACGCCGCCCCGTTCGCACTCGACAGCTCGCCGAGCCGCCCCTCCAGCACCTGCGGCTCCCACTCGATCGCCCGGTCGGCCCGCTGGTCGCGGTCGAGTTCGGAGGCTTTGACGACGCCCTCGATGTCGAGTGGCGCGGTGGACATGAATGTCGATCTCCTCGTGGACGAGAGACACGGTTAGCTGTACACATGTTCAGCGACAACATACTGCACGCTTATTCAGCATTCAAGCGGGGGAGGGAGCTACGGCCCTCCTCGCGTGGTTCGATGTTCGCAGGGGCGGAGAGGCGCCCTCAAGCGTAGGGGCGAGCCGTCCCGGGCGGGAATGGATTTGTCCGGGGCGGGTCCGTGCCAACCATTCGGGTGTGGTCGCGCTGCGGTCGGCACCGCCATGGTGAATTCTCCACCAGACCCCGGTTGGTGGAGGATGTTTCGGCCGCGGCGCGGCCACTTGTCCTTGGAGCCTACGCCCCTCGCGGCCGGGTTGTCGCCTCCCCAACCGAGGGGCCGCACGAAGCGATCCGCGGCGTCGACGGCCTCGCCGATGCCCCCTTTGCAATTGGCGTTGTCCCCCGTTGGGCGGTGTCTAGATTGAGGGCGATGTATCTCGTCGACCACGCGATGGAAGCCGGGGATTCGCAGATGGATACCGGTGGTCGATCCTGTCTGGCGTATCCGACGTATCGTACCCACACGACCTCGTACCCGGAAGGTGTCCCCATGCAGGAACAACGACGCAACGCCATCTATCGTGAAATCGAACAACAGGTCGGCTTCGTCCCCTCGTTTTTCCAGAAGCTGCCCGACGAGGCGCTCGATGCCGAATGGAAGCTGTTCGGCCAGCAGCTCGACGAGGAATACGGCGCCATCCCGCCGAAATACCGGGAGCTGATCGGTCTGGCCGTCGCTGCCAGCGAGCAGTGCCCGTATTGCATCTATGCCCACACCCGATTTGCGCGGCTTTTCGGCGCCTCCGACGAGGAGATCGAAGATGCCGCCCACACCGGCAAACACACCGCCGGCTGGAGCACCTATCTGGCCGGGCTTGGTACCGACCTCGAGGAGTTCAAATCGGAGGTCGACCGGGCGGCCGAGAACATGAAACAGGCCAAATGATCGGAACCGACCCGCCGCCGCCCGATCCCGATCGCCGGGACCGGGCGGCGGCTACCGTCCCGTGGCGAGCGCGCCCATCGGATCCCAGGGCGGGAGTACGACCGGTGCCTCCTCGAGCGGCGCGAGCGTCTCGTCCTCGACGACGGCTTGCGGGACGACGACCTGGAAGACGTACTCGTCGAACCATTCGTCGCCCATCACCATAAACCCCTTCTGGCCGGTCTCCTCGCCCCAGGAGTTTTCGACCTTCCAGCGCACCGGCGATCCCCCATCGAGGTGTACCCCGGTCAGCAGCATCGCGTGGGTCATCTTCGAGTGGCCGAACATCACCCGCTGGCCCTTGTCCATCCGAAACTGCGTGTCGTACAGGGCGTCGAACTCGAAGGCGTCGACGTCCAGAATCCCCCGGTCGCGGTGCATCCGCTCGCCGACATCACACCCGAACCAGACCGCTTCGCCCTGCTCGATGCACGACTGCACCGCCGCTTTGAGCACGTCGAGTTCGACGTTGAGATACTCGACCGATCGCCCCTCGACGACGTTGCCGAGATAATCGATCGTGTACGTCTCGCCGAAAGACTTTCCGTCGGTCGGGCAGTGGATCAGGCTGACATACTCCTCGAGGTCCATCTCGACAAACCGCTCGACGAACTCCCGGGGCCGCACCTCGCCCAGGTCGTGAAACTCCTCGTCGTCGTCCCGCCACGACCACTCGAAGCTGGTCGGCGGCTCGCCGTTGTGGATGGCGAGCATGCGGTAGGTCGTCTCCAGCATCCGGGATTTGCGCTCGCGCAGCTCCGAGATCGACGCCCCGTCCCGATGCCGCGAGCGCAGCTCGGCGGCCCACTCGCGTAACTTTTCGGTCAGATGGCGATTCATGTGGACGGTCGCACTCGAGGAGGTGCTCTCCGGATACGCCTCTTTCGGAACCAGTCCGTATTTTCGGACGAGATTCACCAGCATGTCCCACTGGCCGGCGTCGGCGACCGGATTGTCGACCAGCCAGAAAAAAAGCCGCGAGTCGGTCGGCTCGTCGACACTCCACAGGACGTTCTCCAGAAAGTAGTTGGCCTTCTCGAGCTTGTCCCAGAACATCACGTACGCCTGGGAGAACTCGAAATCTTCGAGGCCCGTCTCCTCGATGACGTCCAGGCGCATGCGGTTGAGGGCGGCGAACGCCCAGCAGCGGCCACTGCGCTTCTGGTGGGTGATCGCCCCCGAGTCGATCTCGTGGGAGAAGCGCAGGAGGTTGTCGACGACGGCTTCGCGGTTGAGTCCGACGGTCGTCGCCTCGGCGTTGACGACCGCGTTGCGGGCGAGGCGGTTCGCCCGGTCGCCTCCGAAGGCGTCGCTGAACCCGGCGACGGCCTCCTCGGAGACGGCCGCCTCGTCGGGCGCCTCGAGGCTCTGGACGTCGTCGCGGCGAGTCGAGTGGTCGGCGGTCACGTTCATGATCGGATCCGGCAGTCGAGGGATGGGGGGCTGCAAGCGTCGGACGGCAGAATAACTGATTCGGGGGCTGGCGCGAAGCCCGGTCGAGGCGGTGGTGAGATCGTTTGCGTCGACGTAACTGCCAAATGATCGTTTTGGGCAGGAGAGAATGGGTTTTCAGCTTCCATCGGGCCGGCGGCTGCCGTTAAAGTGGGCGCCGATGTGAGGCTCGCGTTTTTCCTTGCGATTTTCGGATCGGTGACTGTGCGGATACTCCACACGTCGGACTGGCATCTCGGGGTTTCGATCAAATCCCAGGGGTGCGGCGAGGAGCACGAGGCGTTTTTGGAGTGGCTTGTCGGCGAGATTGACGAGCGTCGGGCCGACCTGCTGGTCGTCGCCGGCGACGTCTTCCACTACGCGACGCCGTCGAACGCCGCGCGTCAGCGCTACTACCGATTTTTGATCGAGTGCGCGCGCCGCGAGACGCTCGAGCAGGTGATCGTCGTCGGGGGCAATCACGATTCGCCGAGCGGGCTGAATGCACCCCGGGAGCTTCTCCGGAGCCTCGACATCCACGTCGTCGGCGGGCTGCCGTACGACGAGGACGAACAGATCGAGCGGTGTCTGGTGTCGGTGGGCGACGATCCGGCGGACCCGGAGCTGGTGGTCGCGGCGGTGCCGTACGCCCGGCGCGCCCAGCTCGGCGTGGCGCTCGAGGACGACAGTGGAGAGTCGATGCACGAGCGTTACCAGCGGGCCTTCGCCGACCTGTACGGGCGACTCGCCGAGGCGGCCGACGAGCGGTTCCCCGGTGTGCCGCGCGTGGCGACCGGGCATCTGACCTGCTACGCGGCCTCGAACGAGCCGGAACAGGGCGACTACCACTCGGCGATCCACGGAACGACCGACACCCGGGAGTTCGATGAGAAGAACGACAGCGAGGTCGACTCGGTCGGCACGATCGGGGCGATGCGGCCCGGCGAGGTCTTCGGCGATGCCTACGCATACGTCGCGCTCGGCCACATCCACCGGAGGATGCGCGTCGGCGACCGAGACGTGTGGTATTCGGGGACGCCGGTGGCGACGAGCGGCGACGAGTCGAGCGATCGATACGTCCTGCAGATCGATATCGAGACCGGGGGGCAGCCGGAAGTCGAATCCGTCGAGGTGCCGACCTGGCGGGAGCTCGTCGAGCTGACCGGCTCCGAAGAAAAGATCGCTGATCAGCTCGCCGACCTGGAGTGGGAGGGCGAGTTTCCGCCGTATCTGTTTGTGGAGGTCGAGGTCGACCGCGAGCAGCTGCAGGGCGAGACGAAACACCGGCTGCAGGAGCAGTTGAGCGAGGAGTTCCCCGAGGCCGACCGCTGCCCCCGGATCGTCGCCTACCGCGAATACGACCCGGAGGCCGAGCCGCTGGAGCTTGAGCGAGAGGTGCCGTCTCTGGAGGATCTGAGCCCGCGGGAGGTCTTCGAGCGGCGCTACCGGCGCAGACACGGGGTCGAGGTCGACCCGCCCGACGAGTTGATCGACGCCTTTAAACAGATCGAGCAGGCCTACCACGACCGGGACCGAGGGGAATGAAGTTTCACCGCATCGAGGTGCGCAATCTCAATTCGCTGTACGGCGATCAGGCGATCGACCTGGACGAGGATCTCGGCGGGGCCCCGCTGTATCTGATCATGGGGCCGACCGGGTCCGGGAAGACGACGATCCTGGATGCGATCTGCCTCGCCCTGTTCGGGACGACGCCCCGCCTGCAGGAGATCCGGAGCCGCAGCGAGCGGGGGGCGCGGATTCTGTCGCACGGCCGCGGCGAGGCCCGCTCGCAGGTCGTCTTCAGCGTGGTGCGCGACGGAGAGCGGGTCGTCTACGAGGCGACCTGGGAGTTTCATCGCGCCCGCAAAAAGCCGGACGGCAATCCCCAGACGCCGGCCCGCCAGCTTCGGCGGCGGGCTTTCGATGCCGACGGCGACTGGGAGCTGCTGGCCAACTCCGACAAAAAAAAGGAGTACGAGGCCGACTTCGAGGAGGCGCTCGGGGGACTGGAGCTGGAGGATTTTCTGCGAAGCGTGCTTTTGCCGCAGGGGCAGTTTGCGAACTTCCTGAAGGCCGGAGAGGACGAAAAGGCCGACATCCTTGAGCGGCTGACCGACACAGACAAATACAAGGCGTACGGACGGCTGGCGTTCGAGCAATGGCAGGAGGTGAACGGCGAACTCGAGCGCACCGAAAAGCGGCTCGACGACCGCGAAGAGATCTCCGAGGAGCGCCTCGAGGAGCTGTCCGGCGAGATCGACGAGCTGTCGGAGGAGATCGCGGAGCTCGAGGAGGCGATCGACGAGGACGAATCGCGTCGCGACTGGCTGGAGAGGCGCGCGAAACTTCGAGAAAACCTCGAGGAGGCCGGCAAGGAGGTCGAGGAGGCCGAACGCCGCCGCCAGAACCACCGTGAGAAATTCGATCGGCTGGAGCGGGCCGAGTGGGTCGAACCGTTGCGCCAGATCTGGAACGGGCGGATCGATGCGCGCGAGGACCGCGAGGAGCTGGAGGACGACATCGAGATGCTCGCCGAGACGGTCGCCAAACGCCAGGAGAAGCTCGAGGCGGCCGAGGAGAAAAAAGACGAGGCCGAGAGACGCCGCGAGAAAAGAAAGGAGAGGCTCGAGCAGATGCGGAGTCCGATCAAGGAGGCCCGCGGGGTCAAAAACGACCTCGAGAATACCCGCGAGCAGTTGGAGGATCTCGAGGGCGATCTCGAACGGTGCCGAGAGGCGTGCGAGACGAAAAAAGAGGCGAGAAAGGAGGCCGAAGACGAGCTCGAGGCGGCGCGCGAGCGGGCCGAGAAGGCCGAGCACGAGCGCGACAGGCTGGCGAGCTTTGAACCGCTGATCGAAGAGTTCGGGCGGCTGGAGAGCCGACACGACAACCTCGTCGAGCGGTGCGACAGGCGGGACGAAGAGCGCGAGAGTCTCGACGCCCTCGACGGCGAACTCGACGAGAGGCGCGGAGACCTCGAGGAACTCGACGACAGGCTCGAGGCGTTGCGCGAGGAGATCGCGCCGCTGGAGGAGGCCCTCGAGCAGGCTCGCGAGGCGTTCGACGAGCGGCTCGGCGAGGCGGAGTCGTACCGGGAGCGGCGCGAGGAGCTGACCGCCCGAAGCGACGACCTCGAGGAGACCCGCCGGCGGCTCGAGGATCTGGTGGGGCTGGTCGACGAGTGGGCCGAGGCGGGGGACGAGCTCGAGGCGCTGCGCGAGAATCGCGAGCGGGTCGATCGCGAGATCGAGGAGGTCGACGGCTGGGCGGAGGCCTTCGAGCACCGGCGCGAGGAGTGCGGCGACAAACTCGCCGACGCCGAGCAGCGCGTCGGGCGGCTCGAGGAGGCCGAGCAGTTCGTCGAGGCGCTGGAGGCGCTCGAGGAGGGCGAGGCGTGTCCGGTCTGCGGGAGCACCGAGCACCCCGTGCTCGGTGAGGAGCGGGAGGATCTGCCCGAGGAGCTGGAGGAGGGTCGGGGGCAGCGAGACCTGCTCGCCGAGGAGGTCGAGCGGCTCGAGGAGGCCCGCCGGCGGGCCGAGATGCGCCGCGAGGTGCTGGATGGCGACCGGCGACGTCTCGCCGAGGACCTCGAGCGTGTCGAGTCCGAGCAGGCCGAACTCGCGGCGGAGATCGCCGAGATCGCCCGGGAGATCGACGGGCTGGAGGGGGCGGCGGTTCGCGACGAGAGGCGTGAGGCGATCGAGCGTCTGGACGAGTGGATCGACAGGCTGGACGAGAGACTCGAGAGGCTCGGCGCGCAGATCGAGGGGCTGGACGATGCCCTGGAGACCCGCGAGGAGACCGAAGAAAAGCTGGAGGCCGAACGAGAGAGACTCGAGGGGCGCGAGGAGGAGCGAAGGGACCTGGCCCGCGAGATCGCAAGCCTCGCGAAGCGCCGCGAGGAGGCGGCACAAGAGCTCGAAGAGATGGACGGGGAGATCGATCGAAAGGCGGCGAATCTGCGCGAGGATCTGGTCGGGTATTTTCCGGAGGAGGGGGCCGAGCTGCAGCCGATCGCCGACGGAGGGATCGACGAGGCATCGCTCGAGGAGCTACTGGCGGCCGCGCGTCGGGGGCGGGCGGTGTTCAAGGAGGCGGACGAGGCGCTGGAGGCCGCCGCAACCGAGGTCGGCGAGGCCGAAAATGAGCTCGAGCGGGCTCGCCAACAGCTCGAGAGTGCCGAAAAGCGCCTCGAGGAGGTCGACTCGAAGGTCGATGAGCGCCACGACCGCCTCGAGGCGCTCGAGGAAACGTTGGCCGAGAAGCTCGAGGGGCGAGACCCGGACGAACTCGAAGGCGAGCTCGAAGAGGCGCGCGACGAAGCCCGGGCGGCCTTCCAGAAGGCGCGCGGTGAGTGGCAGACGGTGCGCGACGAACTCAAAGAGGCCGAAAACACGCTCGACAACAAACGCGAGGGCCGGGCAAAGACGCACGAGAAGTTCGAGCGGCTCGACGAGACGCTCCGAAGCGAGATCGCCGACATCGAGGGCATCGCCGATCTGCAGGATCTCGAGGAGGCGATGCTCGAGCACGAGGCGCTCGTGGAGCTGCGCGAGAGGTGCGAGGAGATCGAGGGCGACCTCGAGGAGGCGAAGAATGCCGCCGAGCGGGCCGAGACCGAACTCGAAGCCCACCGAGAGGAGGTGCCCGAGGCGTTCGATCGGGAGCAGGCCGAGCTGGCGGCGATCGAACAGCGGCTCGAGGCCCGACGGGAACGCAAAGACAGCCTGGTGGGCGAGCGCGGCGGGCTGGAGCAAAAGCACGAGGATCTGGAGGAAAAGCGCGAGAAAAACCGCCGTCTTCGAGAGGGACTCGAGAATCTGCGCGAAAAACGCGACCTCTGGGAGGAGATGCGCAGGCTGATCGGCGTCGGCGAAGGGGAGCGGTTCAAAAAATTCGCCCAGGCGCTGAACCTCGAGAAGATCGTCGAGCGGGCGAACCACCATCTGGTCGGCCTGTCGGATCGGTACCGACTGGCTGTCAAACGCGAGCACGGATTTCCACAGCTCGATTTCGTCGTTCGCGACGACTATCAGGCGAATCGCAAACGGGAGTTGTCGACCCTGTCGGGCGGGGAGACGTTTCTGGTGTCTCTGGCCCTGGCGCTGGCGCTGGCCGACGACGGGGGGGTCGAGATGCCGATCGAGACGCTGTTTTTGGACGAGGGGTTCGGGACGCTCGATCGGGATTCGCTGCAGACGGCGGTGCAGACGCTCAACAGCCTGCACAGTATCGAGGGACGAAGCGTCGGGGTCATCAGCCACGTCGAGGCGCTGCAGGAGCAGATTGCGCACCGGGTGGTCGTGGAGCCGGTCGGCGACGGGCGCTCGGAGTTGCGGGTCGAGCGGGGGTAGGGGAACCGCGACGAACGCAAAGGGGCGCGAAGGTAAAACGGCGTCATCAGGGTTGGGACTTGAAGGCTGGAGGTGCCCGTAAAGCATTCGTACTGTGTCGGTCGGCGGACACAGAGTGTCGGGCCATCCAGTCACAAAAGGCATTTTTTCTGTGCGTGCTTCGTGTCCTTCGCGGTTCCGGGTTTGCTGTGAACGACGTGCAGGTCAGCAAGTTTCTGTCGTACGTCCTGCGCCACGAGCCGGGGGCGATCGGGCTGGAGCTCGATGCGGGGGGATGGGCGGAGGTCGACGCCCTGCTGGAGTGTGCGCGAGCAGAAGGGCGGGCCCTCGACCGAGAGGCCGTCGAGCGCGTGGTTGAAACCGGCGACAAGGATCGATTCGCGCTCTCGGAGGACGGGCAGCGTATCCGGGCGAACTACGGGCACTCGATCGAGGTCGATCTGGGGCTTGTGCCCCGGGAGCCGCCGGCGAGCTTGTGCCACGGGACGGCGCGGCGGCACCTGGAGGCGATCCGGCAGGAGGGCCTACGGCCGCAGGGGCGCCAGTGGGTGCACCTCAACGAGGACGATCCACAGGGGCGTCGCCGGGCCCGGGAGGTCGGCGGGCGGCACGGGGAGGCCGTGTTGTTGCGGGTGAAGACGGCGATCGTCGAGCAAGCCTTCTATCGCGCGACGGAAGGCGTCTGGCTGGTGGGCGCCGTCCCGCCCGAAGCGATTACCATCACCGGCGAGAATCGTTAGATTTTCTCGAAACTCCGGCTCGGCCTCGGTCTCAGCGGCGCGTCGGTGGCCCCAAGGAGAGCCGTAGGAGGGAAATTGGAGAAACCAACTTGCAATTCTCTCGAGAAAAGACTACAGGCAAAGGTGCAGTTTCGGGCAACACTGTTGAGCCGACTGAGTAGGAAGTAGTGCCGACACCAGCCGCCACAGTGTGGATAGATGGGTCGGGTTTTGTCATTGGAATGGCTCGGCGGGAGTCCTCCGGTCTCCCGAGGACACGCCGGGTAAAAAAGGAGTGATATTATGCCTGATAACGACAACGCTTTTAACAAACCGTTGAATCTCTCGTCGGAACTCGAGGAAGTGGTCGGGGAGTCGAAGCTCTCCCGTCCCCAGGTCACCAAGAAGGTCTGGGAGTACATCAAAAACCACAACCTCCAGAATCCGGACGACAAGCGCAACATCATGGCGGACGACAAGCTCCGCCCGGTGTTCGGGAAGGAAGAGGTGACGATGTTCGAGATGACAAAGCTGATCTCGAATCACCTCAGTGACCCGGACGCGTGATCACGGGAAGTTGAGAAAGCGAAAAGCCGGCCGGTCGGGAGACCGGTCGGCTTTTTTACGTTGCTGGTCGGGTACGATTCGACAGTGGATACAGGAACCCCATCTAACACCCTCCGGGAGCCCTGAGGCTCCGCCCCGACCG
>CAZRLK010000013.1:0-50653 GCA_964600555.1 uncultured Bradymonadales bacterium | reverse complement strand
ATCCCCCGCCGTGGGCGCGGCGGTGCAGCCCGGCACCGGCACCTGCGACCACCTCGTCGGCGACCCCGCGCGCCGACTGGGCGCCGAGTCCGCCGCCGGCGCCTTTTTCGACTCGTTCGCCGACCGCATCGCCGAGAGTTTCATTCTGGGGGGCCTGGCGTACGCCGGTGGCGGCGGCTGGCTGACCTGGCTGGCGATCTGGGCGCTCGCCGCCTCGCTGGCCATCAGCTACGCCCGGGCCCGCGGCGAAGGGCTCGGTGTCGAGGCGAAGACCGGGGTGATGCAGCGGCCCGAACGGATGACGCTGCTGATCGTCGTCGTCGGCATCGCCGCGCTGGCACCTCTGTGGTCGTCGGCCCCTCCCCCGGAAGCCGCCCGACAGGTCGAAACGCTCGGCGTCGGCGTGCTGGCGGTGCTGGCGACGGCAACGGCGATCCGCCGGGCCCTGTCGACGTTTCTGAAATTGCAGGCCGAGGAGACCGCCTCCCCTCCCGCCGACCCCTCCTCGCCATCCCGCTCCGAGCGGAGGGACCGGTCGGAGCGATGAAGTGGCGACGCCATCTGCGCGATTTCTCCGGAGCGGCCGGGGCGAGTTTCGCCGCCACCGTCGCCGACGGCCTGGTGTATCTGGCACTTTTGTGGACGCTCGTCGAAAGCGGCACGATCCGGGTCGGCGTCGCCGCCGCCCTGGGCGCCGTCCTCGGCGGGACCGTCCACTACAGTCTGAATCGATTCGTCGTCTTCCGCAGGTTTCACGCTCCGATCACTCGCTCGGCGGCCACCTATTTTCCGATGAGCTGGCTGGCCGCCGTGTTCCACGGACTCTTCACCGAAGTCTTCTCCGGGATGGTCGAACCCGAACTGGCCTGGTTCGGCTCGAAGGGCGTGATCTGGGTGCTGTGGACGTATCCGATGAGCCGCTACGTCGTCTTCGGCGGCGTCGGGGCCAGCGACAGCGGAGACGAGACGGGCCCCCACGACCCGCGTCCCGGTCCCGACAACCGTCGACGCTGAGACGCTCCACACCGCCGTCCCACTCCGAGGTCCGCCATGTCGCCACTGCGCGGTTTCATCGAATTTTGCCGCGGACGCCTCCGCCCGCTCGCATTGGGCGTGCTCGCGACGACCGCCGTCGCCGTGCTGATCGCCTCCGATCTCCGGATCGACTCGAACCTCCAGCGCCTCCTCCCTCACTCCGCCCCGAGCGTCGCGAGCCTCGATCGCCTGGAAGAGTCGTACGCCGGGGCCCTGGGCCGGCTGACGATCGTGCTCGAGGGCGACGAGCGCGGGGAACTGGTCGAGCACACCCCGGCGATCGCCGAGCGCATCGCCGAACTTCGCGAGGTCGACCGGGTCGAACACCGGCGTCCCGCCGCCTTTTTTCGAGCCTTCCGCTTTCTGTACGCCGACTACGCCGACCTGCAGACCGTCGAGCGTCGACTCGAGCGGCGCATCGTCTGGGAGAAGCGCCGCGCCAATCCGCTCTTCGTCGACGTCTCCGACGAGGAGCCTCCCGAGGTCGACGTCTCCGACATCATCGCCCGCTACGACGAGAGCCGGCGCGGCGACTATTACCTCGACCAGGCCGGCGACCGGCTCGCCATCTTCGTCTTCCCGACCTTCCCGGCCAAGGACCTCTCCCGCTCCCGTCGCCTCGTCGACCGAGTGCGAGGTGTCGTCTCGGAGTACCTCGCCGACCGCGCCCCCGACCTCGAGTTCGCCCTGACCGGACGGTACAAAAAGCGGGTCGACCTGCAGGATCTGCTCGCTTCCGACCTGACTGCCGCGATGCTCATCGCCACGAGCGTGCTGGCGGTCTTCATGCTGCTGGTGACCCGGAGTTTCACCGGACTGGCCCTGATCCTCGTCCCCCTCGCCACCGGCACGATCTGGACGTTCGCCTGGGCCGAGATCGCCTTCCAGAGCCTCAACCTCCTGACCGCCTTCCTCGGAGCGATCCTTGTCGGGCTCGGCGTCGACTACGGCATCCACCTGCACTTTCATTACTTCGAGTCCCACCGCCACCACTCACCGACCGAGGCGCTGATCCGGACCTTCCGCCGCGCCGGACGCGCCAACCTCTTCGCCGGCCTGACGACGATGGTCCCGCTCGCCAGCCTGATCACCTCCGATTTTCAGGCCTTCTACGAATTCGGGATCATCGCCGTCGGCGGCATCGCCTCGATCCTGCTCGCCTACGCGGTGTTGTTCCCGTGCCTGGTCTTCGCCTTCGCCAACCGGGAGCTCTCGCCCCGGGAGCCGCTGTCGGCGCGGCTGGTGAGCCTGGCGACCTCTCCGCTTTTGACCCTCGAGCGGCGCCGCCCCCGGCTTCCCTCGCAACTCGCCCGAGCCGCCGCCGCCGTCGCCGGCCTGCTGGCCATCCCCGCCCTGCTCGGCACCACCGACCTGCAGTTCAACCGTGATTTCCACGTCCTCCAGTCCACCCAGGCCCCCTCCTGGCGGCTCGACGAGGAAGTCAACGAAATTCTCGGGCGATCGCAGACCCCGACGGTGGTGCTGACCGACTCGCCGGCCCACAGCCGACGCGTCGTCGACGAACTTCGCGACCGGGCCGAGCAGGCCCCCGGCGGCTACACCATCGACGAGGTCCTGTCGCTGCAGTCACTGCTGCCCGACCGCCAGGAGGCCAAACTCGCGATTTTGCGCGACCTCGACCGCCAGCTCGACGAGCTGCCCGACGAAGCGACCGACGAGGACCTTGCGGAGTACGCCGAAGAACTCGACCGCATCCTCGCCGAAGCCCCGCTCGATCTGGGGGGCTTGCCGGAGCATCTCACCGCTCCGTTCGAACGCCTCGGAGAGGGCGAAGTGGTGCTGATCTTTCCCGCCGTCGACCTGACGGCGACCGACAAATTCGAGGATTTCGTCGACGTCACACTCGACCTGCCGGGAATCGGCTACGAGCAGGGCTACGATGCGATCAGCGAGGCGCTCCTTTTGTACGACATCATGCGGTTCGTCGAGCGCGATGCCACCCGGATGCTGCTCCTGACGCTGCTCGGCCTGCTCGCCGTCTCACTGCTCGCACTCCGGAGTCTTCGCGACTCGCTACTGCAGTTCGGGATGTTGCTCGCGGCGATCGGCTGCGCGATCGGGTGGACCGGCCTGCTCGGCGTCGAATTCAACTTTCTGAACATCATCATCCTGCCGATCTGGCTCGGCCTGGGCATCGACGCGACCTTCCACATGCTGTTCAACCTGCGCGAGAACCCGACCCGCCTGGCGCCGCACCTGACGACCGCCCTGGCGATTGCGGTGGCATTTTTGACGACGATGCTCGGCTTCGGATCGATGCTCGTCGCCCACCACGAGGGGCTTCACTCGCTCGGCGAAATCGCGGTCCTGGGGCTCGGCGTGCTGATGGTGACGAACCTGCTCATGTACGCGTATCTGACGAGCGACGCACGCATCGGCGACGACGAGTCGGCCGCCGGGGAGACAACCCGGCATGACGAGTCCGGCGGCGGGGAGTCGGGCGGGGAGGTCGCGTGAGCCGCCGCCAGATCATTGTCTCACTGGTCGTCACCGGGATCCTCGTCGCCTACACTTGGTTTCACCGGCTGGGGCCGGCCCACCTCGCCCTGCTCGCCGTCGGCGTCGCCTGCGCCCGGATCTCGGACACGACACGCGATTTCCTCGTCTCGCTGTTCCCGCTCATCGCCTTCGGCTTCGTGTACAGTTTCATGGAGGTCTTCGAGCCGCGGGCCGCCGAGGTCGTCTCCGTCGAAGCGATCTACCGGCTCGAGCAGACGCTATTCGGGTGGCTGACGCCCGCCGGAGGCGATCTCGGGCCGGTCGACTTTTTCCGCGAGCACCACTACCTCGCCGTCGATACCGCCGCCGGCCTGGTCTACGCCACCCACATCCCCGCCAGCTACGCGTTCGCCATCTACCTGTGGTGGCGCCACCACACCTCGCCGAGCCCGGAGAAGCGGCGACGCCTCGACGGCTACACCTGGGGGTTTTTCGCCATGTCGCTGGTCGGACTCGCCATCCAGGCGCTGTTTCCGGTCGCTCCCCCCTGGTACGTCGAGCAGTTCGGATTCGCACCGCCCGGCGAGCCGATCCCCGGCGATCCGGCCGGCCTGGCGCGCGTCGACGCCTGGCTCGGGATCGAGTACTTCTCGACGGTCTACGCCCAGGCGAGCTACGTGTTCGGGGCGCTCCCCTCGCTGCACGTCGCCTCGCCGGTCTGGCTCGCGCTGCACGTCTGCCACCGGGTCGGGCGGCCCGCCGCCTGGGGATTCGCCGCCTCGATGGCCTTCTCGGCGGTGTATCTCGGCCACCACTATCTCGTCGACGTGCTCGCCGGGGCGGCATTGGCGGTCGGTATCTATGCGCTCCTCGCCATCCCGACGCTGGGCGGGTTCGTGCTCCGACTGCACGACCGGCTGCAGGCATGGCTGTTCGGCAAACCGAACGGCGAACAGGCCGTCCACGCCGACCCGGTGAGGAGAGGAGAATGATGGAAGAGCCCGCCCAGAAACTCGACCCGCCCGAATCCGCCGCCGAGGCCTGGCGCAACCACCCCGTCGCACTGGGCATCGCAACCGTCGGCGGCCTCGGCCACCTGCCGCTCGCCCCCGGCACCTGGGGGACGATCGCGGCGCTCCCCGGCATCTGGCTCGCCTCCGGCCTGTCGTTCCCCGTGCGCCTCGGTCTGCTCGCTGCGGTGACCGCCCTCGCGATTCCGGCCTCGACCCGCACCGGCACCGCCCTCGGCGACCACGACAGCTCCCGGATCGTCGTCGACGAATTCGTCGGCATGGCGGCCACGCTCGTCTGGTTTTCGCCGCTCGACTGGCCGATCCTCGCGACCGGCTTCGTCGCGTTCCGGCTGCTCGATGTCGCCAAACCCCCCGGCGCTCGCTGGTGCCACGACTGCCGGGAAGACGGCCTCGGGGTCGTCGGCGACGATCTGGCGGCGGGTCTCTGGGCGGCGGGGGTCGTCGCATTGGCGAAACTGCTGGTGTGAGCAGGAATACTGCGGGTGACCCTGGGGAAGGATCGGGCGGGTTCGACATCCGTCCGCTCGAGCGCTAGGATACCGGGTGAGTTTGTAATACGATTCTGTTGTAAGGTGATGACGATGCTTTCTCGATCACTTCCGTTCGTCTCGGCGCTGTTCGTGGCTCTTTTTGCCCTCTCCGTTGCTCCGCCTCCCGCCGCGGCGGACTGTGAGGATCGCTGTGAGGACGAAGCCGACCGCGCCGAGGATCAGTGCGACGACCAGGAGGACACCTGCCTGGACCAGTGCGACGAGAAGTTCGACCAGTGCGAGGACCAGGCCGACGAACGCTATCGCGACTGCAAGCGCGAATGCGACGATCACGACTGCCGATCGGAGTGCCGCGACCGCCAGCGCGAGGCGGAGGACAAATGCGACGACCAGCAGGACCTGTGCGAAGACCAGTGCGAGGACCGGCACGACCAGTGCATCGACCAGGCCGAGGAACGCGAAGACGCCTGCGAAGATCGGTGTGACGAGTGACGAGGCCGTCGGCAAACCGAAAGCCGTTGCGGAGGGCCACCTCAAGTGTCGGCCGCGAGCGGGATGGGATGTGTCGGACCGCCGGTGAGGACTGGAGCAGAGTGCCCGAGGAGGCGACGATGAGACAATTTTCAGTCAAGCTATTCGCTGCGGGGATCGCCCTTGCGTGCATCGCCGTTTCGGCGCCGGAGGCAGCCTCCGCCGAGCACCGCTCCCTGCAGGTCGAGCTCCAGTCGCTGTCGGTCCAGGCCGAGGACGGGATGCTCGTCGTCGACTACCACGTCGGCGGAGACGGTTTGCGGCGATCTACCCGCCACAGTGCCGGGCTCGCGTTTCGGGTCCGAGGCCTCTATCGCTCGACCGGCAAGACGACCGGCTGGCACCGCGGGACCTTCGCCTCGCCGCGCGGGACCGTCCGGATCCCCTGGGGCGCCGGATCCCAACTGCCGCCGCATCTGCAGATCCACCTGGTCGCCTCCGCGCCGCACACCCACGTCCGCCACCTGCGCTACCGGGGCCACCACCACGCCGGCCTCCATCTGCACCGCCATGACGACCACCACTACCGCCACCCGCGATCCGAGGACTGGGGGCGAGACCTCGACCTCGAGGAGGCCCTCGCCTCGAGCATCGTCGAACAGTGCGACCGGCATGCCCACGGCGCCAGCCGCCGCGACGAGTGCCTCCGCACGATCGCCTTTACCATGCCGACCGGCGAAGCGACCGGCGCCCTGAAGGCCTGCGGCGAGGCGACCAGCAGCTCGAAGAAGTTCCTCGAATGCACCGAGCGGGCGACCCTGTTTCACGACGGGCCCGCCGCGGCGATCCGAGCCTGCTCGGTGGCGACCGACTTTTCGAACTACTTCGACGATTGCCTCCACTACGCCTCGCGCATCCCCCACCGCGCCGACCGCGTGGTCGCCATCTGCCACGACCGTCAGGCAAGCCTCGACAAAAGCGTCGCACGCTGCGTCGACCACGCCTCGCGGATCGGCTCGCAGCCGGCCGCCCGGGTCGAAGCCTGCGACGCCTCCGAGCAGACGCGCGGTGGCTTCGAGCGTTGCCTCCACCGCATCGCCGAACCCTAACGCCGGCGGGGCCGCGCTCACTGAGGGCTACCGAAGACCTGCGTCGCCACGTGCTGATAGATCGTACCGATGTCCTCGACGTATCCGACCCCTATCTCCTGGTAGTTCGACCGCATGATGTTCCGGCAGTGACCCGGACTCTCCATCCAGCCTTCGACGACCCCCTCCGGCGTGGGACGCCCCCGGGCGATGTTCTCGCCGACCGCCAGAAACTCGTAGCCGGCGTCTGCGGCGCGGTCACTCGGTCCCTCCCCCTCCGGCGAGTCGTGGGCGAAGTACTCGCGTTCGGCCATCTCGAAGCTGTGGCGGCGGGCCGCGCACCGTAACTCGGGGTTCGACTCGACCGGCGGTGCCGGGTCGAACTCCTCCCCGTCGCACGTGGCTCCCTCGGCCCGCCGCTCGTTGGTCAACTCGACGACTCGCTGCTCGAACTCCGCCCAGGCCGACGGCCACTCGGTTCCCTCCTCGCACGGCTCACCGATCTCTTCGCCCGGCGACGTCTCGCGGACGCACCGAAGCACCTCCCGACGCCCGCACGACGCCTCGGTCAGGCAGCTCTCCGCCCCGCCGAACCAGCCGTAAAGACAGTCATTGTAGCAGGCCTCGCCGTTGGCGGGCATCCGCCGGTCGCGGGGAAATTCCAGCCCGCACTCGTCGTAGACGTGCTCGCAGAGAGCCTCGCAGACCTCCGGCTCCGGCAGATCGGGCCCGGCGTCGACATCGCCCGCCCCGCCGGCGTCGTCGACCGGCTCCGAGCGCGTTCCCGCCCCCTCCTCCAGCCCGCCGCCGACCCCCAGCCAGCCGAGGGCGAGAGCAGCCGCGTAGATTTCAGCTCGCATCGTCATCCTCCGGCGAGTCACATCCCATCTCGATCGGCGCGCCAGAGCATAACGAGCATCGCCGTCTCGATCACTGGTCGACCTGAACGCGCCTCTCGACTCCGAATGCTCGCGGCTGATCCATCTGACGCCTCCGAGCCCGAGCGAGATCCGAGGTGGACCGGATGAGTCCGATCACCACCTGTCGGTTCGGAGCGCAGCACTGCCTGCGCAGGATAAAGGGGGGGCGGACGGAGCGATGTACCGATCACTCGTGAGCGCACTCTGACAATCCGGGTGGTAACTGCTCGAGAGCCGAGGGTGAGGTGCCAATCGGGGCATACTCACAGCGTCTCCGACGTCTCGGCCACCGTTCGGGCGGGGGTCGACCCTCGAGTCGGGCATGGCAACCAGGCGCGAGCCGACCCTCCACCTCGAGAGGCGGGGTGTCCGGGAGGCAACCATCGGGGGTGCGGGCTCGCTCCGATCGTGGCGTGAACCCCTCGATCGCGATCTCACCCTCGAAATGCGTGGTGACCACCCCAATTTGAGGGTCGACCCCCACCCCTTTGCATGGCCTCCATCCCCCTCCGAGGGGTCACCCCGAATCGGGGAGGATCACCTGCAATTGCGACGCGACCTCCGGTATCGCCTCCGGGCCGGCTCCGGGTGCTTGCCGCGCCGATACAGGAGGTCGACATCGACCTGCCGCTGGAGGAGTTTCGGGCCGATCCACCGATCTCTCGTGAGTGCACCTGGACCGGATGCGGGGATTTGGCAATTGGTCCGGAGACGTTACTCTACCGGCATCCAAACTCCGTTCGATCCTCCGTCCAGGAGCTCCGATGTCCCGAATACTGCTGTACGTCACGGCCGCCGTCCATCTCGTCGTGCCCCTCTTCCTTGCTGCGTGGCTCGCTCTGAGCGGCCCCGACAACCGCATCTACCTGCTCGCCAAAATCGCCCTGGTCGTCCCGTTTTTCGGGATGCTGTGGACGGCGGGGGCGGGCTGGCACATCTTCGGGACGGCCTTCCGATATCTCGTCGGGGCCGGTGTCCTCGCCGGCCTCGTCGCCTCGGTACGCTGGTGGCCGGGCCTCCCCTGGTGGAGCGGCGGATGGTGGCCGACCGGCGTGCTGACGGGCCTGTGGCTGATCCTGGCCGTCTTTTTCGCCGTCAACTGGACGACACTCCTCGAAGGCACCCGCCCCCCGGAGGCCGAGCAGGTCGACCTGGCATTTCCGCTCACTGACGGCGACTACTACGCCGTCTGGGGCGGGAGCCATCCGGCGACCAACCGTCACCTGAAGGTCCTCGAAGGCGACGACGAGCAATACCGGGGGCAGGCCTACGCCCACGACATCGTCGAGTTGAACTGGCTCGGAGCCCGCGCCAAGGGACTGCAGCCGACCGATCCGGCCGCCTACGAGATTTTCGGCGCCCGGGTCGTGGCGCCGTGCGCCGGCACCGTCGTCCGAGCCGTCGACGAGCGACCCGACGTCGAGGCGCCGACGCCGGACGAGGAGAGCCCGCCGGAGGGCAACCACGTGTTTCTCGCCTGCGACGATACTCGGGTGCTGCTCGCTCACCTCCAGCAGGGGAGTCTCGCGGTCGACCAGGGGGACGAGGTCGAGGTCGGCGATCCGGTCGGGCGAGTCGGCAACTCCGGAAATACGACCGAGCCGCACCTGCACGTCCACGCCCAGCGCCCGGTCGACGGCGACGCATGGATGGCCGGCCAACCCCTGGTCGTCACCTTCGAGGGCGAGTTTTTCGAAAAGGGCTCGACCTTCTCCCCACCCTGATTTCGACCCCGCGGACTGGACGTCGACCCGTTCGCGGTTAGCTTGCCGTCCCCGGACCGGGCGCCCTCGCCGGCGAGCCGTCCGGGGATCGCCCGCAGTTGGATGTTTGCCCCACACGGAGGTCGACGATGAGCCGAGAACAAATCCGCCAGGACCTCAACCAGCTTCTGGCCGACTACATGGTCTACTACCAGAAGCTCCGCAACTACCACTGGAACGTCCGCGGCCAGGAGTTTTTCAAGCTGCACGAAAAATTCGAGGAGGGCTACCTGCAGACCGCCGACTGGGTCGACGACCTCGCCGAGCGCGTCCTCGCCCTCGGCGGCGACCCGTACTCGACCCTCCAGCAATTCACCGAACACGGCCGCCTCGAGGAGGATCCCGAGGCCCCCGAAGCCAAACAGATGGTTCGCAACCTGATCGACGACATCGATCAGTTGAACGAATGGAGCCAGCAGATCGCCGAATCCGCCGAAGAAGTTCGCGACCGGACCTCGGCGAACCTCCTCGACGACGTCATCGACGCGCAGGTCGAACGTCAGTGGATGTTCCAGACGTTCCTCGAGGACTGAACGCCTCCGGTTCCACACTCGTACCGCCGAGACGGGCGGGTGGCCTTACGCCACCCGCCCGTTTTGTGATCGATCCGCTCCCGCTCATTCCGAAACATCGGCACATCGGAGGCAATCCGCCAGCAGCTCCGAGCAGTTAGTTCGCACACAGAGTTCGCGGGATCTTGCTTTCGGCGTCGGGCTGCTCGACACCCGCATCCGATTGCCGGCCGGTCTCCTCTCGGGGCTGCACGCCGAAAATGCAGCTCGTCGTCCGCGAATCACAGGCCACCACCGCTGCCCTTCGAAGCCACAGACCCACCGCCACAATCTCCATGTCGACCACTCCCGAGCTCGATCAGCTCATCGTCCGAATGCCTCGTCGAGCATCCCAATCTCCCTCTGCAATTGCACGAATGGGAGGGGCGCTCACAGTTCGTCGCGCTCATCGAGAAACAGGTAGGTACCGGTGACGATCACCCAGTCGAGATACCGGCCGGCCAGGTAGGCCACGAGGATTTTCGCCTTGCCGACCAGCCCGAGCGCCGCGGCCGATTCCGCCCCGGGAACGGCCACCGCCACGCCGCCCGCCGTCGACAACATCACGATCCCGAGCCCGATCCCGTGCGCCCCGTAGATCAGCAGCCAGTGCTTCCGGGAGACCTCGAGCGCCCCCATCAGGGCGCGGCCCGACGGCTCGCGCCGGGTCGCCGCCAGATACAGGGCGGGCACCAGGGTCAGCCCGAGCGGCAGGACGACAAACAGGGGCATCCGGACGAGCATCCAGGAGCAAAAAAGCAGCGCCCCGATCTGAAGTGACGTGATCGTCATGCGCGTCGAAAAGACCGGGACGACCCGCTCGAAGGCCGTCCAGGCGACCTCACCGATCGACTGCGAGTCCCGGCGGAAGGCACGGCGCGCCGGCTCGAACAGCGCCGTGCGGTAGGCGGCAAACAGCGGCAGGATCATCGCCACCAGCGGCGCCAGTGCCCAGCCGTGCAGATCGCCGGGCGCATCCCACCAGGGGCCGAGTCGCAGATAGCTGATGCTGCCGGCGAACCACTCGGCGATCAGAAACTCGATCCCGGAGACGATCAGCCAGACGATCAGGACCGGCCCGGCGGTCACCCGGGCCGTCCGCCGAATCGCCTCGACGAGAGAGTCCGTCGGCCGCTCGCGTCTCGGCGGAGAAGTCGGGGAGGGTTTCGACATGGGGGCAGCAGCTTGCGGGAGCGAGACTTCGACGAGACGCCTTCCTGATCAAAGATATCCTCAACCGCCCGACGGGACAACCCACGGCTCGGGATCGACCAGCTGTACACCCGTCGACGTTCCTTTGGCATCCGGGGCGGATTTGCTAACGTTCGCTCGTCTGCCGTACGACTCGCACCGTCGACCGACTCGCCCACCCGATCGGGCACGGACGCCACCCGAGGAGGATTCGAACGATGGCATCGATCTCTGGATTCACAGCCGCTTCGCTCGCCGCCGGGCTCGTCGGCTACATCGGGCCGGGGCCGGGGCTGGGGATGTTCTGGGCATTGATCGCCCTGATCGCCACCGTCGTCACGGCGATCGGCGCCGTGTTGTTGTGGCCGCTCCGGACGCTGCTCAAAAAGATGCGCGACGACGATGGCGGCAATGAAAGCGACGATGAAGGCGGCGACGAGGAGGCCGCCCCCTCCGACCAACTCGAGCCCGGCGAAGCGATCGCCGACGGCGGCGGGCCGAGCGAACGAAACCGACCCGAGAGGGAGGACCAGAAGGTCGGAGGCGACGAGGACCCCTCCGACTCCTCCGACGCTCACGACGCGGGTGATGAAACGAGCGGCGCCGAGCCCGTCGACAGCGACGAGGACGACGAATCCGACCGACGGGACGCGTGAGCGATGCTGGACGTCGTCTTCGGATCGGTCGACGCCCTCCTGGCGTTCGCCCCCCTGTGGGCCCGCCTGTGCATCTGGGGCGGGATCTTCGGCGCCGGCACCATGCTCGCCTATGCCCTCCTGTCCGACCAGGAGCGCATCGGAGCCATCAAAGAGCGAGTCGATCAGGCGCGCGCCGAACTGCAGGCCTACGACGGGACCGACCTCGACGAGCTCGGCCGGCGCACCCGGCGGGCTCTCCGCCTGTCGGTCCACCAACTGAAGGTCATGCTCGCTCCCACCGTCGCCGCCGGTCTCCCGATTCTGGCCGGCCTGATCTGGATGGAGGACGCCTACACCTACCGGCTGCCCGACCCCGGGACCGACGTCGTAGTGGAGGCGACCCCCGCCGGCGGCCACGATCCGGAGGCGTGGCGATGGGAGCCGGACTCCGCCCTCGCCGACACCTCCGGGACCACCGCCACGATTCGCTGGCCCGGAGGCCCCGACGACGACCGAGTGCGCCTGGTCGCCGCGAGTGACGGCGAGACGCTCGTGTCGCTCCCGCCGAGCCACGCGCGACCGACCATCTCACAGCCCTCCTGGACACACTGGCTGTACGCCAATCCGGCCGGCTACCTCCCCGCCGACGGACCCGTCGCCTCGGTGCATCTCGAGCTGCCGTACCGGACGGTCGTGCGGTTCGGCCCGACCTGGCTTCGCACCTGGCATCTGTTCTTTTTGACGGTCTTGACCGTCGCGGCCTTCGTCGTCAAAGTCGCCTTCGGCATCGACTGACGCCCACCGGACGGAGTGCTCGAGATGGCCCACGAGGGTTTCGACGTCTCGCTCGGCCGCCACCTGATCTCGGGGCTGGTCCACCACACCCGACCGATCTGGCGGTGGCTCGGCGGCCTGGAGACGAAACTCCTCGCCGACCGGCTCGCCGAGGTCGAGATCGAGGCGCCGATCTACATCGCGGGGCTGGCGCGCACCGGCAGCACGATCCTGCTGCGCATCGTCTCCTCGCACCCCGACTGCACCAGCCACCAGTACCGAGACTTTCCGTTCCTGTTCGTCCCGCACTGGTGGCAGCAGACGCTCGAGCGTCAGGTTCGCGGTCAGCTCGAACCTGCCGAGCGCGCCCACGAGGACCGCCTGAAGGTCACCCCTGAGAGCCCGGAAGCAATGGAGGAGGTTCTCTGGATGGCCTTTTTCGACGAGCTGCACGACCCGGACACCTCGAACGTCCTCGACGCCGAGACCAATCATCCCGATTTCGCCGAGTTTTACCGAAACCACATCCGCAAGCTGCTGCACGCCCGGGGCGGCGAACGCTACCTCGCCAAGGGCAACTACAACGTCACCCGGCTCGAGTTCCTGCTCGAGACCTTCCCCGACGCCCGGTTTCTGGTCCCGGTCCGCCATCCGATTGCCCACGTCGCCTCCTCGCGCAAACAGCACCGTCTGTTTTGCCGCGGCTGCGAGGCCCATCCCCGCGCCGAGGCCCACCTGAAATGGGTCGGCCACTTCGAGTTCGGCCCCCACCGTCGCCCGATCAACGCCGGCGACGACGAGACCGTCGCCTCGATCGAGCGACTCTGGGACGAGGGCCGCGAGGTCCGCGGCTGGGCGCGCTACTGGGCGCATCTTTACGGCTACCTCGCCGAACGTCTCGAAGCGAACGACGCCCTCGCCGAGGCGACGTATGTCGTCCGCTACGAAGATCTGTGCGGGGAGACCAGAAGCGAGATCGACGAGTTGATGGAGTTTTGTCGGCTCGACAACGGTGCCGATTCGATCGCCGAACGTTTTGCCGAAACGGTCACCCGCCCTTCGTATTACGACCAGGACTTCGACGACGAGCAGCGCCGGGCGATCGCCGAAGAGACCCGGGAGGTCGCCGCCCGGTTCGATTACACCGATCTCGACGCCGAGCCCCCCGAGACGCCCTCGTCCGCCACCCGACCCCGTTCGGGAGACCGATGACGGATCGCGACCGCGACGGCGAGGAAGCCGTCCGCCGAAGCTACGACGCACGGGCGGCGGACTACGAGCGACGATGGTCCGGCTACCTCGAGGCCAGCCTCCGACACACCCTCGAGGAGATGTCGATGTCGCCGGGCGATCGCCTCCTGGACGTCGGCTGCGGAACCGGGGTATTGCTGGCCCGGCTGCTGGCGAGCGAGCCCGAGATCGAGGCAGCCGGCGCAGATCTCTCCCCGAAGATGCTCCGGCAGGCGCGCCGACGCCTCCCCGACGACGTCCCGCTCGTCGAAGCCTCCGCCACCGATCTTCCCTTCGAGGACGGCGCATTCGAGATCGTCGTCTCCACGAGCGCCCTACACTTTTTCGACGCCCCGGTCCGGGCCCTCGCCGAATTTCACCGTCTCCTCACCCCCGACGGCCGGCTCGTGCTCACCGACTGGTGCACCGACTTCTGGACGACCTGGCTGGTCGCCCGCTCACTCCGCCTGCTCGACCCCGCTCACCACCGGGCGTACGGCACTGACGAGTTGACCGCTCTCCTGCAGTCGGCACACTTCGAGATACAGAAGATGCGCCGCTACAAGATCGGTCCCGTCTGGGGGCTGATGAGCGTCGTTGCGACGCGATCCCCCCCGGCGTGACGGAGGTGCACGCCGCCCCCCTTGCAGCCGGCGCAATTTCACCTTTGTTGTGCGCGCGAAAGTTGCTAAGCAAAAGACGTGGTCAGCGATATCGACTCGAATCGACCCACCTCGAGACAACATGCACTACCAGAGTGACGGACAGGAACGCCCCGATGTCCTTTGGACAAACGCCATCTTTTTGATCGCGACGCCGATTCTGGCCGCGATCGCTCTGCCGCTGTACATCGCCGAGTTCGGCGTCCACTGGGCGGAGCCGGTCGCCTTCGTCGCACTGTGGTTTGCGACTGGCCTCGGGATCACTGCCGGCTATCATCGCATGTTCTCGCACCGGGCCTGGTGGGCGCCGGAGCCGGTGCGGGCCGCCTTTCTGGTGCTCGGGGCCGCCACCTGGCAAAACAGTGCCATCGCCTGGTGCTCGAAGCACCGCACCCACCACCACCACACCGACACCGACAAGGATCCGCACAGCATCGACAAGGGGTTCATGTGGGCGCACATGCTGTGGATCATGGTCGACGGGGAGGAAAACTACGACAACGTCCCCGATCTGACCGACGACGAGTGGTGTCAGTGGCAGCACGACAATTATCTGGCGATCAGCACGGCCTTCAACGTCGGCATCCCGCTCGTCCTCGGGCTCTTGACCGGGCGGGTGATCGGCATGCTGCTGTGGGCCGGTCTGCTGCGGATCGTCGTCCTGCACCACCTGACGTTTTTCATCAATTCCCTGGCCCACATGTGGGGCCACCAGCCGTGGAACGACGAGGGGACCGCCCGCGACAACCCGGTGCTGGCGGTGTTGACCCTCGGGGAGGGGTACCACAACTTCCACCACGAATTTCCGGGAGATTACCGCAACGGCGTGCGCTGGTATCAGTTCGATCCGACGAAATGGACGATCTGGACGCTCTCGACGCTGAGGCTCGCCGAGGATCTTCGCCGAAGCGCCATCGACCACCGGCTGCGGCGGCGCTGGCAGCAGCTGCGCGACGAATACGAGGCGCAGTTCAACGAATGGAGCGACGAGTTTCGCCGGCGGGTCGAATCCGCCGAGCAACGCTTCGAGGAGGCGCTCGACGAGATGCGGAGCCGGCGCACCGAGTGGACGCGCAAGGCCGAAGAGCTGCAATCGCAGGCCCGACACGAGCTTCGGGCCGCCCGCAAGGATGCCGAAGACCAGGCGATCGAGGCCTTTCGGCAGTGCCGGCAACTGCTCGAGCAAAAGGCGGCCGACCCGGCCTGACCGAGCCGCCGGCGCGAGGGGCACTCACCCCTCCAGCTCCTCCCAGCGCTCGTACAGACCCTCGATCGTCTCCTCGATCTCGCGCAGCTCGGCGTTCAACGCCTGGATCTCCTCGGAGCGATTCTCCTCGTACAGAGCCGGGTCGGCGAGCTTCTCCTCGAGTTCCTCTTTGCGGCTCTCGGCCCCGAGGATGCGCTCCTCCATCCCGGCCAGCTCCTCGCGCTCCCGGTACGACAGCCCGCTCGATTCCTCGCCGGCCCGATCCCTGGCCGATCCCGTCCTGCCGGAGGCGTCCGTCGACCCCTCCTCCCCCGCGCGGTCTGATTCGGCCTCCCGGCGCTGCTCTTCGAGCCGAGCCCCGCGCGCTTTCCGGTAATCGTCGTAGTTCCCCTCGTAGCGCACCAGGTCGCCGTGCTCGAAGGCGACGATGACATTGCAGATCCGGTTCAGAAAATACCGGTCGTGGCTGACGACGATCACGCAGCCGTCGAACTGCCGGAGCGCCTCCTCCAGCGCCTGCATCGACGACATGTCGAGATCGTTGGTCGGCTCGTCGAGGATCACGACGTTCGCGTCCTCGGCGACGACCCGCGCGAGTTGCAGGCGCCGGCGCTGCCCGCCCGACAGCGTCGAGACCAGCTTTTTTTGATCCTCGTAGTCGAATAAAAAGTTCGCCAGAAAATCGCGTTTGTGGTGTCGGGTTTCCCCCACCCAGACGTAATCCGACGCCGAGAACGCCTCGTAGATCGTCTTCTCCGGGTCGAAATCCGGCCCGGTCTGCGACATGTAGGCGATCTCGGTCTTGTCGCCCTTCTCGATGCGCCCGCCGTCCGGATACTCCTCGCCGAGCATGATGCGCAAAAGCGTCGTCTTTCCGCACCCGTTCGGCCCGAGAAGCCCCATCTTGTCGCCGTGGACGAGCGTCAGATCGACGTCCTCCAGGACCTGCTCGTCGCCGTACGATTTGTAGATCTGGCGCGCCGCCAGAATGCGGCGACTGAACTCCCCGTCGGTCTCGAGCTCCAGATCGACTTTGTTTTGCTCGTAGTCGACCTGCTCGGTCTGCTCGGCCCTCTCTTGCAGTTTTTCGCTGCGCCCCCGACTGTCTCGGCCCTGCGATTTCATCCCGCGATCGAGCCAGTCGAGCTCCTCTTCGATCAGCTTGCGGCGCCGCTCCTGAGTGCGCTTGCGGATCTGCATGCGCTCGAGCTTGCGCTGCATGAAGGTCTGATAGTGGGGCGGATGCTCGAATAGGCCGTCGTGTTCGTCGAGTTCGAGGATGCGGTCGGCGACCCGTTCCAGAAAGTACCGGTCGTGGGAGACGAACAGGACGGCCCCCTCGAAGTCGATCAGCCAGTTTTCGAGCCACTCGACGGTCGCCGGATCGAGGTGATTGGTCGGCTCGTCGAGCATCAAAAGGTCCGGGTGCTCGAGCAGGACGCGCGCCAGAGCCACCCGCCGGCGCTGGCCGCCGGAGAGGTCCTCGATCGGCGTGTCGACCCAGGCGTCGACCCCGAGCCGATCGAGCATCTCGTCGACGCGCGGCTCCCAGTTCCAGCCACCGAGCCGCTCGATGCGCTGCTGGAGGCGTTGCTGCTCGTCGAGCAGCTCGTCGATCTCGTCGTCGGGGGCCGGCTCGGAGAGCCGCTCGCTCAACGCATCGAATGCGCCGATCGCCTCGCGGACCTCGCGCATCGCCTCCCGGACCACCTCGCGCACCCACTGCGCCTCGCCGAATCGCGCTGTCTGGTGCAGATACGCCACCCGCCCCTCTCGACGGATCGAGATCGTGCCGTCGTCGGCGGTGTACTCCCCGGCGATCAACTTCAATAGCGTCGTCTTGCCCACCCCGTTCGGGCCGACGAGCGCGACGTTCTCGCCGGCCTCGATCCCGAAGTCGACGCCCTCGAGGACGGCTTCCCCCCCGAACTCCACATGCAAATTGTCGACGCTGAGAACGGTCATCGGCGGCTCTAGGGTGCGGACCGCCGCTCAAATTTCAACCGGCGATCCGACCGACACCGGCGGCGCGACTCACGCCGCCTCCAGTAGGGTCACCGCACCGAGCCCTCCGTCGGCGCAGACGCTGACGACGCAACGGGTCCCCTCGTCCATACCGGCGAGCTCGTGGGCGGCCTGGCTGAGAATCCGGGCGCCGGTCGCCCCGAACGGGTGGCCCAGCGCGATGCTCCCGCCGTTCGGGTTGATCCGCTCGACGGGAAACTCCCCGAACTCGCGGTCGATCCCGGCCCGCTCGCGGCGGTACTCGTCGGACTCGAGCGCCCGGACGTGGCAGGCGATCTGGGCGGCGAACGCCTCGTGAATCTCCCACAACTCGACGTCGTCGTAGCCGAGATCGTGTCTCGCCAGAAGCCGCGGGATGGCGTACGCCGGCGCCATCAACAGGCCCTCGTCGAACAGATCGACGGCGGCGACTTCCCAGTCGACCAGCCTCACCCGCGGACGAGAGGGACCGAAGCGGTCGAGCCCGGCGCCGGTGCTCAGCCACACGCCCGCCGCCCCGTCGGTCAGCGGCGAGGAGTTGCCGGCCGTCAGCGTCCCCTCCTCGCGGTCGAAGGCCGGTGGCAGCCCCTGCAGCTTGTCGACCGACGTCTCCGGGCGCGGGAACGCATCCCGCGAGACCCCGTCGACGGCGACGATCAGACGTTCGAAAAACCCCTGTTCGGCGGCATCGACGGCGTTGGCGTGGCTCTCGTAGGCGATCCGGTCTTGCTCCTCGCGCGAGATCTCCCAGGCCTTCGCCATCTCCTCGCAGTGCTCGCCCATCGACTTGCCGGTCGCCCGGTTTTCGATGCTCGGCACGTACAGCCCGAGATCGCCGAACGACAGCCGCCCCAGCTTCTCGATGATCTCGCCGGGCTTCGAGATCTGACCGGCGCGCCTCAGAAAATTCGACAGCGACTGGCTGAGCCCGAACTGCACGTTGCTCATCGACTCGACCCCGCCGCAAAGCGCCACCTGGCGCCCGCTCCGCCCCAACACTCCCGCCGCCTCGAACACCGCCGCCATACTCGTCGCGCACGCCATCTCGGTCGACATCGCCGGAACGTGCGGATCGAGCCCCGCCTCCACCCAGATCTCGCGGGCGATGTTGCTGTAGTCGAGATTCGGCACGACCGCCCCCCAGACCGCCAGATCCGGGCCCGCCCGCAGGTCGGCGACCATCGCCTCGACAACCGGCACACTCAGCTCGATCGCCCCGCGGTCAGCGAGGGCTCCGTCGACTTTCGTAAACGGCGTGCGTACACCCGGCAGTATCCAGTAGTCGGTCGCCACGTCTGGCTCCTCGGAGGGAGGCAACTCGAATGCGAGTCGAATTTCGGCCGGCGACGCCGACCCGGGCCGCCGCCCCCAACGCATAGACACCAGCGGCGAGGACCGTACCGGATCGCCCCCCTCGGTGCGCCGCCTCGAGGTTTGACCCTCGGCCGTCCTGTCGAGATTTCGACCCGACCGCCCCTCGCCGCTCGCCTTCTCTCCCCGCACGGACGGAGTCGCCCGATGACCCACGGCATGCCCCCGTCGATTCTCGAATTTCTCGAAGACCGCGACGACGTCTCGACCTTCCTCGATCTGGCCGACCGCTCCGGCCTGCGCGACGTACTCGAAGCAGACCACGAGCTGACGGTCTTCGCCCCGAAAAATGCCGCTTTCCGACGCATGGAGGGCCCGGACTGGGACGAGCTGACGAACCCGGCGAACCGCGAGCGACTCCGCCGGATGCTCCGACGCCAGATCGTCGCACGCCCCCTGAAGTCGGCCCAGTTTCGCGATCGGACCGTCGAGACGCTCGGCGGGTGGATGGCTCCGCTCGAGGTCAACAAAGACGGTGTCGTCTGGTTTGCGGGCGAGCGAGTGACCCGCCCCGACTTCAAGTGCCGCGATGGAATCGTGCACTTCGTCGACCGCATCGCCGACCGGGAGGAATGACGGCCGGGCATCGCCCGCTCACCGGAACATCAGGACGTCTTTTCGGTCGTGCTCGTCGACGAGCTTCTCGACTCGCGACAGAACCGCCTCGCGCTGCTCCCAGAAGATCTCGTATTTCGCCCGTTCGATCGAAGTGGGGTCGGGATACAGAATCTCGCGGAGCCGATCGCGTTCGAGCAGGCGAATCGAGCGGATGGTGCCGCGAGAAAAGCGCGAGATCCAGCCAAATCGCCCCTTGATCCGCGTCGACTTTCTTCGCTGAAAGACGGTGTCGGTCTCGATCGTCACGAAGCGGCCGTTTGCGAAGTGGTTGCTGGCGCCGTAATCGGCGGTGTCGTCCTCGAACCGGCCCCAGTTGTTGGTCAGAAAGTCGAAGGTGACGATCCCGCTCAACCGACGCGCCACATCCCGAACCGACCGACCTTCACTCTCGGCAACCAGCGCGTCGTGGAGGGTTCCATCGCCGAGATCCTCGAATCCACCGATGGCCTCGGCGGCCGGACGGCCCAGCAGCTCCGGGTCGCTCCCGGCCGACAGCCACGGCCGCCAGACCTCGAACTCCTCGATCGGCCAGCGAACGAGCTCGCCCGGCCACTCCCGCAGTGCCCCGTACAGGTATTCTCTCTGCTCGCCGTCGGGGCCCTTCTCGCTCACCCAGTGATACTCGTCCGGAGCGCTCCCCCCGGTCTTTTCGTCGAATACTTCCTCAAAGCGGCTGCGCGAGATGCGCGAGGGCCGCGTGCGAGGAATCTCGAACTGACATTCGACGATCTGACACAACCGCCAGGCGGCGATCGCGTCTCGCCAGGGCCCCTCCTCGCCGGTCGCCGGGCGCCACAGTCCCGTCGGCTCACCGGCCTCGTCGCGCAACACGAGACCCGAATAATCGACCGTCTCGCCGAGGCCCATCTCGGCGATCCCGGCACGCTCGTCGAGTTCGACCGGATCCCGGTCCCGCAGCGCCGGGTCGGCCTCGAGCGTCTCGGCGAAGGTCGACTCGAAGGCGCTTCGATCCTCGGCGAAGCCCATCGCCTGCACGGCGACTCGCCGGGCGCGCCGGTAGTGCTCGGCATCGACGAGGGCCTCCAGGTAACTGGAAGCGAGGTCGGTATCTTCCTCGGAGGGCTCCCAGCGGACTCTGTAGGCGCGGGCGGCCGCCGTCGGTTCACCCCGTTCGAGCAGGTCGTCCGCCACCCGACGCTGAAGCTCGGGATCGGAGACTTCGACGTCCGTCGCATCGTGGAGGGTCGACTGCGCCGACGCAATCGCCTCCTTGTGCTTTTGTCGCTGCTGTTTGCGTTTCTTTTCGGCCGCCTTCGCCTCCCTGGAGGGCTCACGAGCCGGTTCGCTCGCGGCAAACATCCCGAACGGGTCGAGCGCGACGAGGGCAGCGCCCGCCAAGGCGAGCACGGCGACGAGCCCTCCGACAACGAGCAGGGTGTTCGACCTGCCCGTCTCCTGGTCGCCCGGCTCCAGCTCCGGCGAACCTCCACCGGGCGTCGACGCCGGCGCGGCGCTCGGCTCCTCTTTTTCTGGCTCGGCCTCGGGAAACTCGACGCTCGACTCGGCGACCGGACCGGGGAGCTTCTCTCCGGACATCTCCGCAGCCTCCGGGGACGGCTCCAAGGCCCCGCCGGCGTCTGACGCGGCTTCCCCCCCGCCGGTCTCCGGCAACGGAGGCGTCTTTCCGCCACCGTCGTCGGAGGGCGACCCGACCTCCGGCTCGGGCGATTCGGCTCGCTCGGGCGGTCCAGCGGACCGATCGGCCTCGAACTCTCCGTCCTGTCGCATCTCGCGGATGATGTCCGAGGCCTCGTCGGCCATCTCCCGACTCATCTCCTCGATATCCGGGTCGTCTCGATAATCCGTCTCCCGGGCATCCTCCGTCGGCTCCCCGCCGCCGGCCTCCGACTCGCCGGCACCGATCTGGTCGGGCCGAGGCACGGAGCTACTGGCGGCAAGACGCCCCTCGTCGGCCTCGGTCGGCTGCCGGGAGGCGTCGCCCTCGGGGCCGCCGAGCCCGCCCGGATCGGGGACCGACGCGCCGCCCTCCGAGGCGTCGCCCTCACCGCCGCCGACATCCCCGGGAGTCGGGATCCCCCCGTCGGCCTCGAATTCCGTCGTCTGATCAGCCTCCGCCTCGTCCCGGGTCCCTTCCGGCTCGGTCTGCTCGACCTCCCGCTCCCCGTCGTTCTGCTCGGCGGCATTTCGAACGCCGAGCGGCGCATCTTCGCCGGCCGGTTTGGTCTCGCGGTGTTCCTGATCTCGGGGATCCTCCGGCCCGTCGTCTCCCCCGAACCCGACGCTCGGCGCCGGAATTCCACTGCCTTCGTTCCCGGTCGGCCCCGCCGGATCGTTCCCCTCTCTCTCGTCGTCGTCAACGGAGATCTCGACCGCGTCGCCTGCTCCGCCGTCGTTCTCGTCGAATTCCTCGTCGAACCCCGCGTCGACCGCGACCCGGGTTTCTTCATTGCCGACGTTCCCCTGCTCGTCTTTGAACGGATTGGTCTCGCTCCCTTCTTTCGGCTCACTCCCCCGAGCCTTCTCGAGGCGACGCTTCAGGTCGGAGAGGCGACCGCCCTTCGGGCTCGAATCTTCGGATGACGCCTCCGCACCCTCCTCCTCGGGCTCGCGATCTGGGAGCGGCTCTCGACTCACCGACGTCTCGCGGTCATGTACGTTCCGAGATCGGTCGAAGCCCCGGCCCTGCTCGTCCGTCTCCTCGCCCTCGGCGTCGGCCTCGGAGTCCTCCTCCGCGACCGACTGCGGGGCCACCCCCATCAGCGTCCGTTTGCGCTCCCCCGTCTCGTCCGGGTCCTCCGACTCGTCTCCCTCCTCGCCGTCGCGCTCGGCGGACGTCTCGACGACCTGCGCTTTCGGCGTCGACGCCTCCCCGCCGCCCGAGCCGCCCTCGTCTTCCTCCTGTGGCCCGCCTCCCCGCAGATCAACCGGCTCCCCGCACTCGGGACACGGGACCGACGGCAACCGTCCCCGTTCGCCCTCGTGGACGAAGTCGGTCTCGCAAGACGGACAGACTAGCTCCATGTCGGCGGGAGGGTCCTCTCCCATACGTCAACGCCCAGTTGTGAGTCGTGTGAGGTGTACTCGCCCCCAGCTTATCGCAGTGACACGACTCACTCAATAAAATTTGTCCCTCCGCCGGCCGGCTCCGGGCAGGGCCGACATCCCCCCTCCGCCCGGCGGGCCACCGTCACTCCCGCTCGAATCGCTCGCGCAAACGCGTCAGCGACTTGCCGACGTCCGAGAACAACTCGGCGACATCTTCGCGCAGCTCGCCGGCGGCCTGTTCGGTATCCGACTGCAAGCGCTTCATCTTGCCCGACAGCTCCTCCCAGTCCTCCTCCAGATCCTCCCAGGCCGACTTGACCTCCTTTTTGCCCAGATCGAGCTGGACGCGAAGCTGATCGCGCTTTTCTTTGAGTTGATCGAACGTCTCTTCGAACCGGTCTTCCATGGCCATGGTCGATCTCCCTGCTCTCGGAGCGATGACAACACGCACAGCGCGGCGCTCGAACGCCGCGACAAGTCCGGACAAAATCTAGACGGCTCCCCCGACGAATCAACTCTCGGCCCCACCGCTCGCCCGGCTTGGCCCGCCACAGACCCTGCAGCGAGGCTGCACCGAGGCGCCTTCGCCGCCCCAGGGGTTGTCCGAGGCGTCGAGTGTCTACGATTCGTCGACGCCGGGGTCGTCCGCACGCCCTCACCCCTTCTCGAAGCCGCACAGGAGTCGCACCATGTTTTTGCGATGGGCGCTCATCTTTTTCATCGTCTCGATCGCCGCCGCCATCTTCGGCTTCGGCGGGATCGCAACCGGGGCCGCCTCGGTCGCCAAGGTCCTGTTTTACATCTTCATCGGATTGTTCTTGATCTCGCTGGTGGCCGGACTGGTCGGCGGCTCGTCGACCGCCCGCGCGGAGTGACCGGTCGCATCGGCCTGCGGCCCGACGTTCGCCGGTGTGCCTTGTCATGTCCGCTGCTCCCACGCTACAAGGATCGTCAGTCTCAGTGACTGACGAACGGGAGTATCGGCCATGGGCATGATGGAGACGATCCGGAGATTTCTCTCGGGGAAACGCTACGACGATCTCGACCAACGCCAGACCGAGGCGTTCATCGACGCCCTGACCTTTGCGATGGTCGTCGACGGTGAGGTCGCCCCCTCCGAAAGCGATCGCCTGGCCGAGGCCCTCGAGGAGTTCGACTGGCGCGGAGAGAGCCCGCTGGAGGTGTACACCGAAGAGGCCCTCGATCGCGCCGAACGCCTCGGCGACGATCCGGAGCGAGCACGCGAGTACACCTCCGAGATCGCCGAGCGGCTCGGGGGCGATCAGCTCCACGAAGAGGTGTATTTTCTGTCGGCGAAAGTGGCCTGCGCCGACGAGCAGCTGCGCGACTCCGAGCGCGTCCTGTTGAGCCACTTCGTCGACGCCTTCGAACTCGACGACGATCGGCTCCACGAGATGACCCAGATGCTCGTACGCGAGATGTAGCATGTCGGGTTGCATCGAGGATGTCCGATCGTTACGCTCCCGCCCGAGTCTGCCGGCTCTGCTTTCATCTCGGGAATGCCATGTCCTTCGGTTGCGCGGGTCTGTGTCGGTCGCTTTTTCTCGGTTGCTCTTGCTGTCTCGGGCTCGTGATCGTCCTCGCCGGGTGTGGAAGTGAGACCGCCGGGTCGAACCCCGACTCGCAGTTGCCGTCGAGCAAGTGCACCGAGGCGGAGTACTACGACCACGTCAACGAGCGATGCGTCCCGCGCATGCACACCGACCCTCGGGATGCGGGCGCCGAGATCGACTCCGATCGCCGGGACAGCTCGGTTTCCGGCCGCGAGACCTCCCCTCCCAGCGACGACTCCGGGAGGGGCGACCGCCAGGATACCCTCCCCCCCTCGTGCGACAAAGACGAGGATCGTGCGATCGCCGAATCTTGCGGGGGCAACGACTGCGACGACGAGGATCCGCGCCGCGCTCCGACGGTTCCCGAGCGCTGCGACGAGATCGACAACGACTGCGACGGAGAGGTCAACGAGGGGATCGACTGTTCGTTTTACGCCCACGAATCGGACACGCTTTTCAAGATCAATCCCTTCGCCGAGACTGCCACCGAAATCGGCGCCGACCTTCCCGGCCTCCACGACCTCGACACCCATCCCGACGGCACCCTCTACGGCGTCACCCCGGAGGGCTTTTACCGGTTCGACCAGGAGAACGAATCCTGGACGCAGCTTCGGCAATTCCGCCAGGATGCCGAGTGGGTGCCCAGCGAGCCGGATGGCCTGGCGATCGACCGACGGGGCAATATCTTCGTCACCTCGCGCAACACGCTGTACACGGTTTTACCCCCGGACGACGAAGCGAACGAAACCGACAACTGGTGGATCGAGGCGATCGGAACGATGGGCGAGACCGACGACGGGACGCCGTACACCTCGAGCGGCGACGCCGTCGTGTACAAAAAATCCCTCTGGATGAGCTCCGACCACACCGACCAGCAGGACTATCTGGTGAGCCTCGACCAGGAGGATGGCACTGCCTCAAACCCCCTGCCTTTGGGCTACACCTCGGTGTTCGGTCTCACCACCGCCTGGGGGGAGTTGTACGGCGTGACCGTCGCCGGGGAACTGATCGAGATCAACCCCGACACCGGCGAGTCGGCCCTCGTCCACGAATTCGATCACCGCTGGTACGGAGCCGCCAGCACCCCCAACCGCTCCGGAGACCGCCGGGCCAAGTAGCGCTCCTCCCTCCGTTCGGCGATTGATCCCCGGACGAACGTGGCTAGCTTCCCGAGCGCCGTAGCGACGGCATCCGGCCCTCTCGCGCCGGAGGAGAGACGTGCCAGTAGACGCTCGAGTCTTTGTTCGCAAGTCGCGGAAATGGAGGGAGCTATGACGCTCGTCGATTACGCGGATGTTCATCCGAACTGGGAGATCGTCGAGAGCCTCGACAATACACGAAGTGAAGCGATCCTGGAGCTGCTCGCGACGGCGGCGCTGATCGATGGAGATCTGACGGAGGCCGAACTCGAGACTCTCGCCGAGCAACTCCTCGAGCTACCGTTCGCCGGCGTCGACCAGACGACCCTGCTCGAAGAGGAAATCGACCGGAGCCAGGCCCGCGTCCGGTCCTTCGAAGACGAGGCCGGTCGCTTCCGGGAATTCCTCGAGGAGACCTGCGCGAAGATCACCGCCGAAGACGTCCAACTCGCGGCACTTCGCCTGCTCGCCATCGACATCACCGTCGAGGCGCCGACCGAGCGCCAGCAGGAAATGTACTACGCGACCGGCCGCTGCTGGGAGGTCGACTACGACACGCTCGAAGAGATCCTTCGCAGCGCCTGGGATTCTCACGAACGCCTCCGGGAGGCCGCCGCCGGGCGTGACCGCGATCTCCCGCCGATCAAGGGCGCCAACTGGGCTCGGGAGCGGTCACTGCAGCCGTATCCGAACCCGTTTCAGACGCGCGTCGGCTGACAGACCGACCCATCGACGCTATATTCGCCTTCGATTCGATGTTCGTTTTCCCCCGGTTGCAGGGAGGTCTCTCATTTCGGATTCGGAACTAGACTACGGACGCCGGCTGTACTCGGAACTCGACGAGATCGAACAGACGATCGTCGAGTATGCGCTTCCGCGCGAGAAGATCGATCGAAACGATCTCTCCGATCTGTTTGCCGACGAATTTGGGGAAGAGGCGCTCCAGGAGGCCTTCACGACCTTGAAGCAGGAAAACCGCCTGTTCAGGCGCGGCAACAAATCGGAGTACGTCATGATCCGGCGGGATCTCTTCTGAGCCACCAGCCTCCCGGCCGCCCCTGCGCCTCGGTTCGGCTCAATTCGACAGAAACGAACTCACCTCGGTGCGCGGAGAGTCGGGATCGGGGCGGACGCGGATGGTGCGATGCCGGTTGCCGCGTTTCAGCCGCAGAAACTGCGTGCGCGACTCCCCGGGATATCCGATCGCCCGGTAGATGCGGTCCATCTGCTCGCCGCCGCGCAGTTTCCACCCTCGCTCCCGCATCATCGTCAGGTACTCCGTCGCCACCTCCGGGACGGATCGCTCCGACCAGACGACGTTGTTCGCGTACGGCGCCTCGGAGCCGTTGCCCCCGAACGTCCATCCGCGCTGACAACCCCCGCACAGCGGAAATCCCCCCTGCGCGGGCACATCGTTCCCGAGCCCCTCCGAGCCGGGGAGCATGTGGTCCATCTCGAAGCCTCGCTCGCTCCAGGTCGCCGTCACGTGGGTAAGCTGTTTGCCCGGAACTCGCTCGGCACGGATCATCCGGAAGGCATCGATCCGGTCGGCAAACCGCGCGGCCGCCGCCTCGCCCTCGGCGCGACCGAGCCGCTCGATGGCCTCACACTCCCGCAGTTGCGGCTGCTCTCGGACCGCCCGCCGGTACGCTTCGATCGTGCTCGAGGCCCGACGATACCGCCCCGACCAGCTCGTACACTTTCCGCCCCGGCCCTCGCAGATCGCCTCGCCGCCCCGGCCGGCCTCGCCGAGCGCGGCTGCAAAGGCGCCCCCCGGCCGGTCGGTCGAGGGGCTTCCCCGCTCGACGCTGGCGGAGTCCCCGCCGCACGAGCGGTAGGCGCGCTCGATCTCGTCGGCCTTTTGTTCGAGCCGCTCGACTCGCGACTGCATCTGCCGGTCGACCGACCCCGACTCCGAGCCGGTCCCCATCAACAATCCCGACATCATGACCATCTCGTTGGAGACGACGTTGGGAATGATTTCACCGGAGAACCGCCCGTCGAGCCGCTGCTCGATGGCCTCTCGGTCGCCGGAATCGGCGAGTTGACGCGGCCCCTTTCGATACGCCTTCGAGTTGAGGCCCTCGACCGCAAACCTGTGCTGATATCGGGCGAGCACCTCGCGCGGGGAACGACGGGTCGTCCGGGTCGAAAACTCGACGTCGTTGCCGTTGACGTCGTAGCTTCGGGGAGGCTCGTGGCCGAGCGCATCGATCGATCGCTCGAACTTGTCGGTGTTGCTCGGGGCATCCGCCCCGGCCCAGACGATGTCGGCGTTCGCCTCGCGCACCTGCAGTCCCTTCGACGATTCCGAACTCGGAACAAAGGTCACCAACGCCGCCGCAATTCCGACGATGATCAGGGCCGTCACCCCGATTCGACCGATCAGGCCGACCACCCGCCGAAGCCGGCCCTCGGGAGACGAAGCCTCGTCAGCAGTCATAGTTTTCATCCTTCGTGATCTCAAGCACGCTCGACAGGCAATCGTCCTGCTCGGCGGCCACGCGCGAGAAGCCGACCGGCATGTAATCGCCGACGAATCCACCGAGGCTCATCCCCGGCACCCCGGCCACCGGCTTCGGAGAGACCAGCACGTCGTATTTGGCCCCGAGATCCCACTCGCGACCCGCCGCCTCGACGGTGATGTCCTCTTTTTCCTGGACCATCCCGTAGCGAATCCCGGCGGCCCAGGTTTGAAACGGGCCGAAATACGAGACGGCCGTCGCCCCGGCAAAGGCCGCAAACGGCCCCGTCGGCATCGGCAACGAGCTGAAGATGTCCGAGTCGTCGGCGATATCCGCCGGATAGTCCGACCCAATCCCGTCGCCGGGGACGGTGCTCGGCGCGTCGACCGAACTCTGGAAGTTCATGATGAACTGAGAGCGATCCGCCTCGCCGTTGGTCGCCCCCGACAGTAGGCCGACGTTTTTCATCTGGGCGGCGGTCGGCGCCATGTCCAGTCCCGTCCCCGACCCGCCGCCCATGTCGATGTTGCCCATCGCATCGACGGCTGCGATCTGGGGAAACTGGTTGTCGTAGTCGAACGTCTCGTTGAAGACACTCTGGGCGGAGGCCCAGGTGTCGGTCGCCGCCTCGATTTTGACTTCGACCCCTCCCCGCACGAGTTTCGCCAGGGCGACGATCCCGGTGAACAGCATCAAAAACACGGGGAGCGTCATCACGAACTCCGTCATCGCCGTCCCCTGCTCGGCCCGGTGCAGCCAAGCGAACATGCGGCGACGTTCCGAGGCCGACTCGTCGCCCTCCGCCTCTCGCCCCTCCTCGATCGCGTGGCTGTCACTTCGGCAGTCCATCCATCATCTCCTTGCCGTCGTCTTCACCCTCGAACCCCTCCATCGCCGACTCCATGAACTTGTCGTCCTTGAGGCGTTCGACCATGTTCATCGGATCCGCCCCCAGGGCGGCGGGGAAATAGCCGGTGAACGTCTCGCTCGCTTCCTCCCACATGTCGGCCGGCTCGACCGACGACGGGAACCGTTCGCCGGGAAGCATCACCGGGCGGAGCTTGCCGAGCCAACCGGGGTGGAACATCCAGATGCCGTGAGTCCCGTCGGTCAGCGTCGACGGCTTTTTCGATTCCGGAAAGTGCACTTCCCCGCGCGCCATCGACCAGATGCCCCCGACCGGCTTGCCGTCGAGGTATCCGTCGGCCATCCGCACATCGCCGTAGTCGTGTTCGAGGTAGTCGTACTTTTCGCTCGGCTCCCCTTCGAGCGCCTCGTTTTCGCGGTAGGCGAAGACGAAATTCGAACGCTCCAACAGATCGGTCCCATCCTCGAATCCCGGCGCGCTCAGATACATCGGGGCCTGTTTCTCGCCGGCGAGATTGTTCATCACCAGACAGCCGATGACACTCATCGCCGGGTTGACCTGCTCGGCCGGTCCCTCCTCGGCGACCGTCGGGGCGCTGTCGCTCCGGTCCTCGAGGTCCTGATAGTTGGCCATCCACTCGTACATCGTCGTCAGGGTCATCGGCGCCTCCGGCCAGAACAGACACGCCTCCATCTTGTTGCTGCTGCGTTCGACCGGAATGCCCCCGTACTCGTCGTTGTCGGGCATCGGATAGGTGCCGATCCAGTCCGCCCCGTTGCGCGCCCCCCGGATCGCCCCTTCGGCCAGCGCCCAGTAGCCGACATAATCGATCATGTTCTCCTGGTACGAATCGAGCGTCTCCAGGTAGTCCATCATGTCGTCATCCCCCATCATATCGAGCCAGTCCTGCAGATCCGTGAAGACGGTCGGGATGTTGCCGATGCAGTTCAGACACGCCGTCAGATCCCAGCAACAACACGACCCGCACTGGCTCGCCCACCAGGCGAGGTACTTCAAGAAATTCCCCCAGTACATGTTGCGGATGCCCGCGATCGTGCGTTTGGCGACATTGGCGAAGGCGATGTTGTTCATTGCCCGGGCCTTGACCGCCGCCTGGCTGTAGGCGGCAGTGTCCGCTCCCATCTGATTGTCGACGTTCTCGCGGGCCATGAATCCGGCGTCATACAGCACCAGACCGACCATCAAGACGATCAGGATCCCGACCAGCGCCAGCATCGCCACAGCGCCCCGCTCGTCGTCACGCCACTGGGCGAACCGACTCGCGATTCCCCCGGACCTGTCTTCGTCGCGTTGCATGTCGACGGTCCCGGACCGCAACGGTCCAGTCGAAAACCACTCGAGTCAGCTCTCCCAGATCGGGTGTTCGGGGAACCAGTATTCGCGCTCGAGATGAATGATCCAGGGATCCTCGCTCCCGCCCGGCCCGAAGCTCGGCGTCGAACTCGGCCCGCCTTCGTCGGCGAACAGGTAGCCGAACCAGGGAAACAATAGCTCGTATTCATACACGAAATGCACGCCGATCTCGGGCTCGTCGCCGCTGTCCTGCTCGACGATCTCGTATTCGTCCTCCGGCAGTCGAAAAAACGCCCCCTGGAGTTTCATCTCGGCGCGCGTCTCCCAGTCCTCGTCGTCGAAGGCCTTCGCGAAGCTGAGATTCTCCGGGGCAGCCTCCTCCGGGCCCAGCACCGAGGGCATCGACACCGACATCGAAGCTCCCATCGAATCGGCGATCCCGTCGCGGGTGCGCTCGACCGAGTCGGGAAGGCTGCTGCCCATCAGCCCGCCGCCCGACGAGTAGCTGGCACTGGCGGTCGGCGCGAGGGCCAGGGCCGAGGCCGTCCGAGCGCGCTGTTTGACGATGTCCTCGTCGACATCGTAGCGCCCCATCTCCGCCTCGGGCTTCCAGATCCAGGCCGTCCGAGCACCCTGGTAGGCCGCCAGATCGGCCAGCACCGCCGCGACGTTGAGCATCGCCAACTGCGCCAGCCCCGAGATCATCAACAACACGAACGGGAGAACGATCACCGTCTCGACCATAACCGCCCCGCGAGCCGGCCGAGCCGCCCCCGAGCGATGCTCCCCACCGGCCCGCCAGCGTGCGGCGAGTAGCCGCCAGCCGCACACGACGCCGCCCCACGTCACGCCCGCGAGCAGAAAATGCACGCCCACGAGCCTCCAGGGAACCTCGAAGTGACCGCTCCGCGCTGCCGCCACCAGCATCTCGAGGGTTCGCACGTCGGTCAGCCCGATCGCCAGCCCCCCGCCGATCACCAGCACGACCAGCCCGTGGATCGCACCACGAACCGAGAAGGCCAGCAGACTGTCGGCCAGACGCCTGATCACCGTCGTCTCCTCGTTGCTCGTCGCCAGCTCATCGCCCCTCCGATCGCCCCTCGGCGCCTTCCGGATCGGGGTATCCCTGCACGGAGTCTTCGAGCCGGTCGGCAAAATTCTCGAAGCCCTCCACGCCCCCGACCGCCGCCCCTCCCTTGCCGCGACACTCGGAGCGGTCGGCCCGCCCCTCACGCCAGTCCATCGGCAGGGCACAGCTCGGGGTGTCCGAGCGCATGCATCGCACGAATCGGTTCGTCGACGCCTGCGAACTCCCTCTCCGCTCCAGCGACCCCTTCATTTTTTCGAGCATCTGCTCGGAGTCCTCGAGTTGCTCGAAGCTCCGGGCGTCTTCACCGGCGGTCTCGACGAAGTCCGCCTTGTCGACGGCCACCTTCACCCCCTCGGTTCCCTTTTCGACCTGCTCGAGGGCATGTCCGACGAACAGCGTCTCGCCGCCGCCGCCGAGTTCGTCACGAATCGCCCCGATCACGTCCCGGGGGCTCTGACAGCGGGTCGCCTGCTCTCCCTGAGCGACCATGCGACTCGCCATCTGCATCATCCTCCCCGGTTTCTCGCCGCCGGGGGCGGCGGGCGACGCGCGGGTCACCGAGGCAGCCACTTCGTCGAGATCCCGGCCCCCGGCCGTCCGGCGTTCGCGCCGTGCGAGTGCCGCTTTGCGCGCCGCCTTCTGCGCTCGACACACCAGGGTGGCGTCGACCTCTCGCCCCTCCTCGATCGCCGCTTCGACCTCCCGGCAAAAACGCTTCAGGCGTCCGTCGACCTCGGCCTGTGGGTCCTCGAGGCAGTCGGTGAAATGTTGGCGCACCCACTCCAGGTAGCGCACATCCCGGGTCGAGGCCGACCGGGTTGGCCCGACCTCACACAGCATCTCGAGACTCGCGCGGCGCATCGGCTCGCAGGCGAGCTCGAGTCGCCCGACGACCTCCCCGAGATGCTCGCGGGTCGCCGTCGCCCCGAAACTCGCGCCGACGAGCACGCCCGCCATCCCCCGCCCGGCGAGTTCGTCGCGATCGACGGAGCCGACCAGCGGCCCGCACGTTCCCCACCGATCGGCGGCGATCTTCGCACAGCACGAGCGCACCGCCGCCTTCTCGCCGCCGACCGCACAGTGCAGGAGTTTCGTCGCCCGTTCCTGCGCCTCGATCGGTAACTCGGCCAGCGCCTCCGCCCGGCCGCACTCCTGCTCGTTGGCATCCGCGTCGTAGACCAGCTCGTCGCGCCATTGGCCGGCCAGGCTCGAGGCCAACCGCCCCGCCGACGGCTCGTCACGGCCGCGCTTCAGACACGACAGCGCAAAGGAGGGATTACTCGCCAGCTTGCTGACCAGCCGGGTCGGCAGGTGAGCCCGCCCGAGCAATTCCCGGCAGGCCGCCGCCCGCACGCGATCGCTGGGGTCGCCGAGGGCTCCCATCAAATCGACCGAGACGACTCCGTCGTCGCCCCATCCGGTCGCCGCCGCACGGCTAGCGGGAAAACTCCAGAAGACCGGGACCGCCAGCGCCACGCCGACCGCCACGACGAGATTCCCCCCCAGTAATGAAGGAGTGCCGGGTCGGGAAAACGCCTCCCAGTTGACGACGAGACCGACGAACAGACTCAGCGGCACCACCGCCACCAGACCCATCCAGACCGTCGACAACGGCGTCGCCCAGCTTCGCACCGCATGGACAAGCACCAGAGACGCCCCGGCCGCAGCGACGAGGATCCCGGGCCCGAATGTCCGTAGCGTATCCACCGGCCACCATCCCCGTACGAGGCCATCAGTTGGCATGCGTCAGAACCAGAGTCTACAGGAGCATGGTACAACACTCAAACCCCCGTTTATCCGGTCGTAAGGGCCATCGCCTTCGATATCCGCGCTTTCCCTCCGATCGATGGGCCGCGGTTTCCCGCGAGATCCTACGGCGAGTTCCTGTCGCAATGACGAGACTCGGAGAATGTCGATGCACTGACGCCGGTGGAGACGCGCCATGCGATTGCCCTGTCCCGGTGACTCGGGGGCGAATTCGCCCCGGGGGGACCTCAAGAGTCGGCCAGAGGCGTCTCGAGGCTTCGATCGCCGAAGGCCATCCCGAGAAGGTGGGTGGCGAACGAAAAGGTGAGGACCACCGAATCGGCGCGCCAGCTCGGCGCCGGCACGAACGGCGGGGCCTCGGCAATCGCATCGACCCAGACGTCGGGACGTTGCTTTTGTAGAATGCCCTCGAGGCAGAATATCGCGATGTCCTCGACCTCGGCCGCCCTCGCCGCCGCCACATCGAGCGCCAGCTCCTCGGCCCGCTCGTAGACGGGCTCGTCGCCGAAGACGCCCGTGCCGGTGATGCCGAGCGAGACGTGGGCCCGCCGACCGAGGATCCGTCGCATCTTCAACAAAAATGCGTAGTGCAGGGCCCGGGCGTCGACGTAATCGAAAAGGCCGCCGGATCCCCCGGCGAGCATCGAGCCGTAGCCCATGAATCCGGCCCGGTCCCAGGGCAGTGGCGACCAGGGCGTCTCGAGCGCCCTCTGCCAGTGGAGCTGATCGCCCAGGTCGGCGACGACCGGCAACGTCGTCACACCGAGCGTCCCGATGCCCGCCGCCGACAGACGGTTCAAACAGGAGGCGTAGGCCTCGAGCGCTCGACTGAAGGCTTCGTCCGAGGGCAGTCCCCTGGCCTCGTCGCCCGAATAGCCGAGCAGATGCTCGACTCCGCGCCGAAACGTCCGCCTCAACGACGAGCCCAGCGTATCGTCGGCCTCGAACGGCGGCTCCATGTCGAAGGCGACCCACGCCGGGGTCCGGACCCGCTCGGCGAGCCGTTCGATCAGCCCGTCGACATACTCGCAAAACAGACGGGCGTTCCGAACCGACGGCCAGTAGCCGTCGGACTTGTCGAGCAGCGGCCAGAGACCGAGCTGAAGGCCACGTCGCTCGACCGACTCGAGGAGTTCGACGAGTTCGCCGAACGGCGAGTCGGGACGGACGGCGACGAGCGGATGCAGCTCCCCCCGCTGCAGCAAATCGAGGACCTCCGGGCGACGAATCGTCGCGTAGTCGAGATGTTCACACCAGACACGAAGCATCCGTTCACCCGACCAGCACACAGATCAGATCGTTGACGTTGTTGCAGGTCGGGCCGGTAAAGATCAGATCGCCGCTCGCTTCGAGAAACTCGAAGGCGTTGTTGTTGCGCAACTCGAGCCGGGCGTCGAGCTCCGCCTGCCGGCCGCGCTCGACGGTCTCCGCGCCGACGATCGCTCCCGCCGCCCGGGTCGGCCCGTCGGTCCCGTCGGTGGCGAATGCCCCGATGGCGACCGGCCGGTCTATGTGCAGCACCGCCTCGTCGAGGGCGACGGCCGCCGACAGCGCCAGCTCCTGGTTGCGGCCCCCTTGGCCCCGGCCGGTCACCGTCACGGTCGTCTCCCCGGCGTACAGCAGACAGGCCGGCGGCGGGACCGGCTCGCCGTCCTCGAGGAGCGCGAGGACCTCCCGGGCGATCTGGCGGCCGACATCCCGCGCCTCGCCCTCCAGTTCCGTCGTCACGACCCGGGGGTTGTAGCCGGCCCCGACGGCGGCCTTTGAGGCCGCCTCGGTCGCCTCCTTGCGGCTGGCGACGATCGCATACGAGGCGTCGGCGAAGGCGGGCGCCTCCGGTCCCGGCGTCTCCTCGAACGTCCCGCGTCGGCCGGCGCGCAGGTGCGCCGCGACCGGGTCCGGGAGGCGCTCGCCGACCGCCGGCCGCTCGACGATCTCGAGGGCGTCTTCGTAGCTCGTCGGATCGGGGACCGTCGGCCCCGAGGCGATCACGTCGGGACGATCGCCGACGACGTCCGAGATGGCGATCGTCGCGTGGGCGGCCGGCGAAATGATCTCAGCGAGCCGCCCCCCTTTGATCGAGGAGAGATGCTTGCGCACCGTGTTGACCTGTTCGATCTCCAGCCCACTCGCCATCAAAGAGGCCGTCGTCCGGCGGAGATGCTCGAGGCTGAGGCTCCCGGCGGGCAGTTCCAGAAGCGAGGAGCCTCCGCCCGAGATCAGCGCGATCACCAGGTCGCGTTCGGCGGCCACATCCGCAGCGTGTGTGATGGCCCGGGCGGCCTTGATGCTCCGCTGGTCGGGCACCGGATGGGCCGCCTCCCCGACGGCGATCGTCGAGGTCGGCGCCACGTACCCGTCTTTGACCGCCACGACGCCGTCGGCGATCCCGCCGTCGAAGACGTCTTCGATCGCCTGCGCCATCGGCGCCGCCGCCTTTCCGGCCCCGACGACATAGACCCGTTCGACGGCGTCGAGGTCGAAGCGCCGATCGCCGATCTCGAATCTCGCCCTCCGCCGGGTCACCGCCCGCCGGACCGCCCGATACGGATCCGCCCCGACCAGCGCCGCCTGCAGGACCTCCAGGATCTGCTGGCGGCGTGGCAGGTCCAGATTCGAATGTTCGAAGGTCACGCTCATCGCTCGTGGACTCGCGACGGCAATCGGGTTGGCTCCAGCGGGCGGAGCACCCTAGCGCCTCGCCCGCGGGTGTGCAACCTCGACGACTTGATTCGCGCCGACCCCGCCTCTAATCTGCTCTTCCCCTCGCCTCCCCCGAGACCTGCGGTGACGTCATGACCCGACACTGGCAAAAAATCGACGAGTATTCGCCCTGGCGCAAAATCGCGATGGGACTGTGGTCGGACCCCGAAGACCCGGCCATCTACGGCAAGGAGACCGTCGATGTTTCGAACCTGGTGACCTACCTCGACGAGGTGACCGAAGCGAGCGAAGTAAAGGTGACGATGACGGCCTTTACCGCCAAGATGATGGCCGACATCTTCGGAGAACACCCGGACCTCAACTGCATGGCGATCGGCAATCACATCGTCCAGCGCGAGAGAATCGACATCTTCTGCCAGGTCGCCATCCCGGACGACGAGGCTGGCCAGGGCGACTTGAGCGGGGTCAAACTCCGGGAGGCCGATCAACTGAGCCTGGTCGAGATCGCGAAGCTATTGCGCTCGAAGGCGACCGACGTGCGCGACGGCCGCGACGCGGAGATGGAGAGCGACAAATCGAAGCTCGGCTGGCTCCCGAACTCCATTCTCTCGAAACTGCTCGACATCCTCGACGTACTTACCTATCGCGTCCCGTTCGATCTCGACGCCCTGGGCATCCGAAGCGATCCGTTCGGAAGCTGCATGGTCACCAGTGTCGGGCAGTTCGACATCTATCAAGGATTTGCGCCGCTTTTGCCCGGAAGTCACTGCCCGCTGGTGGCACTTCCCGGGAAGGTCCACAAGGCGCCGTTTGTTGAAGATGACGAGGTCGTTGTCCGCGAGGCCGTCGAGATGTCGTGCACCTTCGATCACCGCGTCTACGACGGACTCCAGATCGGTCACATCGTCCGAGGCATGCGCTCGCGGCTGATGTATCCCCGTGATCACTACCCGGAACCGTCGACGTGGGCGTCCGAGCTCCGAGCCGACGACTCGAAGACCCGATCTGGTGGCGAACGGGCCGCGGCCCAGTAACCGCCCCTCAACCGACCCCTTTTCGGGATCGACGATGCGCCTGGTTTTGTCCCTGTTGCTCTCCGCCCCCCTCCTCGTCGCCGCCGGCTGCACGAACTCCGAGCCGTCCGGAAGCGACGACCCCTCGAGTCCCCGGGCCGACGCCGCCCCCTCGGGCGATGCCGGCGAGACCTCCCCCGACGCCGTCGACTGTTCGCCGGGGACCAGCGAGTGCACCGGCCGCGCCACCCGCCGGGTCTGCGCCGACAGCGGCGCGCGCTGGGAGACCCGCCCCTGCCCCCCCGACACCCGCTGCGATCCCCCCACCGGCGAGTGCCAGGAGCCGACCTGCAGCCCCGGCGAGTTCGAGCGCTGCACCGACGAGGGCCTCCAGGTCCACTGCAACGCCTCCGGCACCGGAACCATCGAGGAGCCATGCCCCGGCGGAGCGAGCTGTACGGACCAGGAGTGCGGCGAGCCGGAATGCGAGCCGGAGACGTACCGGTGTATCGATCGGCAGGGCCGCGAGGTCTGCAATTCCGCCGGCGCCTGGGTCGAAAGCGAGGCGTGCCCGACCGGCCAGGAGTGCTACAACGGCGCCTGCGAGCCGCTGTGCGAGCTGAGCAAAAAGGTCTCCAGCTACATGGGATGCGAGTACTGGTCGGCGGATCTCGACAACTACGACGACGCCATCAGCCAGCCGCACGCCATCGTCGTCACCAACCCGAACGAGGATCTCGACGCCGAGATCACCCTCGAGCTGGGCTTTTCGGGCGAGGAGCTGACCGAAGGGCCGGCCGGGGAGGCGTACGATTTGAGCGTCGAACCCGGCTCCGCCGCGATCTATCGTATCCCGACCGGCCACGACCACTCCGGAACCCGCCGACTGACCGACGAGGCGATCCGAATCACCAGTTCGGTCCCGATCATCGCCTACCAGTTCAACCCGCTCAACAACGTCGACGTGTACTCGAACGACGGGACGCTGCTGATTCCAACCAACACCGTCGGCACGAACTACTGGGGATTGAGCTGGACGTATCGCGAAGGGCCCCGCCTTCGGGGGTTTCTCACGATCATCAACTCGACCGGGGCGCCGAACCTCGTCGAGGTGACGCCGTCTGCGAAGGTCATCCCGGGGCCCGACATCGAGGCGATCGAGGCGGACGAGACCCGGGAATTCGAGTTGCGGCCCGGGGAGTCGCTCAACCTCGAGACCGACGGGGCGGAGTATACGGAGGCCGAACAGGAGGGCTGTCTGGCGAGCCGCGAGGGCCCACCGGAGAGCGTCGAGCCGTGCCCGGATCTGACCGGGACGCGCATCGAGGCCGAACGACCGGTGACGGTCTTCGGCGGCCACCAGTGCGCCAACGTCGTCCCCGGCGTCGACCGCTGCGACCACATCGAGTCGATCCTGTTCCCGGCTTCGGCCTGGGGGAGCGAGTACGTCGGCTCGAAATTCGAACCGCGCGCCGAGGGGACCAGCGCCGAACCCGACGTCTGGCGGGTGGTCGCCGCCGAGGACGGCACCTACGTCGAGACCGACCCCGAGATCTCGAACATCCACGGCCACACCCTCGAGGCCGGCGAGTGGCGGCAGTTCGAGGCCCGCGGCGAGCAGTCGAATTTCCACCTGCTGGCGAACAAACCCGTGCTGCTGGCGCAATACATGGTCGGGGCAAACTGGACCGGTATCCCCCGGGAATGCCACGACCACACCGGCGAGACGGGCATCGGCGACCCGGCGATGAACGTCGCCGTGCCGGTCGATCAGTTTCGCACCGACTACATCGTGCTCACCCCAGCCGACTACGACGAAGACTACCTCAACGTCATCGCCCCCGGTGGAGCCGAGGTCTTACTCGACGGCGAACCGATCGCGGCGTCAAACTGGGAGGAGGTCGGCGAGCGCGGAGGGTTCGAGGTCGCAACCCTGCAGGTCGAGGACGACTACCACACCCTGAGCTCGGAGACGGAATTCGGCCTCGTCAGCTACGGCTACGACTGCCACGTCTCGTACGCCTACCCGGGGGGAATGAACCTCGAGACGCTCGTCGAGCGCCTGTGAGGCTCGAGGGCGACGACGAGCGCGCCGGTGTTCCCGCCTCCCTCCGCGCCGGCCCCCCCGATCCGGTCAGAACGGAATGTCGTCGTCGTCGAACGAATCGTCGGCGAAATCGTCCCCTCCACCGGCCGGACCGGGGCCCCCCGACTGATCCATCCCACCCGGCGCCTGACCGTGCGGCGGCGGCCCCTGCGCCCCCCCTCCACCGGCTCCGTCGCCTCCCCCGCTGAGAAATTGAACTGTCTGAGCGACGATCTCGGTCGTGTAGTTCGTCTCTCCGTCGCGATCCTCCCACTCGCGGGTCTGAATCCGCCCCTCGACGTACACCTGCCGCCCCTTGCTGAGGTAGTTTGCGCACGCCTCGGCCTGATTGCCAAACACGACCACACGGTGCCACTCGGTCTCCTCCTGGCGCTGCCCCCGATCGTCGTTCCAGGCGCGGTTCGTCGCCAGCGAGAAATTCGTCACCGGCGTCCCCTTCTGCGTCGACCGCTTCTCCGGATCGGCTCCGAGCCGTCCAACCAAAATTGCTTTGTTGACCGTCATTGCTGTCTCCTGTCGTCAGAAGTCTCGTCAGTTGCCTCGACGGGATGCATCCGATGGCACCCCTGTATACGTTATCGACACCGATCGCCGAATCGTTTCGTCGCGAGGCTCAAAGCCATCCCTGATTGCGATACCACTCGGCGGTCTGCTCGGCCCCCCGCTCGAGCGGCCACTCCGGGCTCCAGGCCAGGCTTTCGCACAACCGATCGTTGCCACACACCCAGTCGTCTTGCTCCATCTCGCGGACCTTGTCGCGGGTGAAAATCACGGCCTCTCCGGTCATCCCCGCCCGCCACTCGTTCAGCCGCGCAGCAGTTTTGAAGACGAAACTCGGAATGCAGACTTCGATCGGCTCGCGCCCGAGTGCCTCGCCACACACGCCGGCCAACTCCCCCCAAGTGTAGTAGTCGCCGTCGTCGATGCCGAAGACCATCCCGGTCGCATGCTCCTCCTCGAGGCTGGTCGCCACGGCGTCGGCCAGATCGAGTACGTGCACCACACTCGTCCGCTGCTCGCCGTCGCCGTACACCGGCGCCAGGCCCCAGGCCGCGCCGCGAAAGATCGCGAACATCTCCTCGTCGCGGGGTCCGTACACCGGCGGCGGCCGAAAGATCGTCGTCGGAATCTCGCCGGAGACGCCGCGCACTCCCTGCTCGCCGAGCAGTTTGCTCTTGCCGTAGTGGCTGACCGGCTCCGGCTCGACAAGCCCGCCGTCCGGACAAAAACACGGCCCCTGGGCGGCGATACTCGAGACGTAGACGAACCGATCGAGCCGAGGGTTTTCCTCGGCGGCGGCTTCGGCCAGCTCACAGGTCGCCTCCCCGTTGATCCGGTAGAACATCCTCGGCTCGGAGACCTTGACGACACCCGCGATGTGTACAACCGCCCCGCAGTCGCCCAGAGCCGACCGGAGCCCGTCGACGTCGGTCAACGACCCGAGATACGTCTCGACCCCCAGCCCGTCGAGATGCTCCGTATCCGAGCTTTCGCGCACGAGACAGACCGGCTCGTGCCCCCGCTCGAGCAGCTGCTCGACGACGTGCGAGCCGACAAACCCCGTTCCGCCCGTGACAAACACCCGCATCACTCGACCTCTCGTCGAACCGGTCTGCACCCATCCACCGACGACGCCCCCCCTCACCCGGCGCCGATCTCGATCGATCTGTTAGCCGACGCGCCCCGCTGCGACAAGGCTCGCCCGCCGGCGCCCCCGAAATACTCTTTACTTTTGTCTGTTTATTGTTAGGCGTTCAGCCCCTTTGCCGGTCCCTTCGCAACTGCAAGCCCCCCTGACAACATGGCCGACGACAAACTTGCAGAACTGACCCGCCACCCGGAAGACAATTCCGTCCTCGAGCGGATCGAGATGGAGCTGCCCGCCGGCGACGCCGCCGAGCAGATCGACGCGATCCTCCGCCAACCCGACGCCGAAAAGATCTTCCAGTCGCTCGACGCCCCGGCCCTGTATCGTCTGATGAAACGCGCCGGCTGGGACCAGAGCTACGATCTCGTCCAGTACGCCACCCCCGATCAAATCCAGGTCTTCGTCGACTTCGACTGCTGGCAGCGCGACCGCATGCTGCCCGAAAACATGGACAAGTGGCTTCGGGCGCTGGTCGGCGAGGCCGACGACGAGCATTTCAAACAGGTCTGCCGGGACCTCGACCCCGAGGTGATGGCGATGTTTTTCAAGGCGAACCTCCGGGTCGAGCACACCGACGAAGAGGGACGCCCGCCGCCACACCTCGAAGAGGAGGGCAACGTCGAGGTCACCCCCGACAACTGGTACGCCGTCGCCTACCCGGGCGACGAAGATCGCGCGGCGCTTTTGCGAACCCTGATCGACCGCCTCTATCACGTCGATCGCGTCCTCGCCTGGACGCTCCTCGAGGCGGTGCGCTGGGAGTTGATGTCGGAAATGGAGGAGAAGGCCTATCGCTGGCGCAACAGTCGCCTCGAGGAGTTCGGCTTCGTCAAGCGCGAAGAGGCCGTCGAGATCTACCAGTTCGTCGAACCCGTCGACTACCGACAACGCCTCGAGGAGGACGAGGCCGACGAGCGTACCGCCGTCGATCCCCCGGAACGCCTCGACCTGCCCGCCGTCTTCCGCGAAGAGTTCGACGAGGAGTTTTACGTCTTCGAGGCCGTCAAGCCCCTGCGAAACGACGAGTTTTTGCGGCGTATCCTCTTCGAGTTTCGGGCGCTGATCAACCGCGCCATGATCGCCGACGGGATCGAACCCGGCGAGATCAAAAGCGGCCGCGAAGTCGTCCGCCGAACACTCGGGTATGCGAGCCTGGGCCTGGAATTTCTCAGCGAAAAGGACCTCGATCGGGCCCAGTCGCTTCTGATCGAGCGCCCGGTCAAGGAGATCTTTCAGGTCGGCTATTCGCTCGCCTCGAAGCTCCAGTCGAAGATGGAGTCGCTCCGAGACAATCCGACTCTGTCTCTGATCGAAAACGACGAGCTGTCGCTCCTCTCGCCCGACGACCGAGCCGTCGCCGAGTCGCTTCTGCGTCGCCGTCCGACCTTCGCCGAGGATCGCCGCACCTTCGACCTGTTCAAAACCCAGGATCAGCTCGACGAGACGGCGCTGGCGGTCGGCATGATCGCGTTCAAACAGGTCTGGCTATTCGGACTCCACGCCGACTCCGTCGCCGAACTCGCCGAACTCGTCTACGGCGACGACACCTACAATTCGCCCGACGCCGTCACCTTCGACACCCTGTTTGCCACGACCCTGAGCAATTATCTCATCTCCGGGGAACCGACGCTCGATCCCCTCGCGGCCGCGCAATTGCACGACCTGCCGCCCATGCTCCGCGAGGCCCCCTGGCAGGAGGATTTCGAACAGTACTTTGAGTCGTTCGTCACCTCGATCGTCGAAGCGGCCCCGGCGGCCACCCGAAAACTCGCCACCCGGTGGCTGCACGAGACCCTCGATCGACTCGACGAGGAACTGGGCGAGGTCCAGTCGATCGACGAGCCGAAATTCTTCGCCCCCGTCTTGCTCGTCGACCGCGAGTGACGCCCCCGCGGTCGTTCCGGCCGCCTTTCGACGCGGATTCCACCCGTCATTCCAGCCAAACCGCCGAACCCGTCCTCCGCCCTCGTCTCGCCGGCGTGCGATGATCACTCCCGAGTCGAGGGCGGTTTCAACCGAGTCGCGCCCCCGGTATACTTCCACCTGCAGATCGCCGACAACGGCAGAGACGAGCACCGCAACTGCGGGTCAATCGAATGGACGGATGGCCGATCAGGCGTCGACGATGGATCTTCGCGACGATGGGGTTCGTGTGCCTGCTCGTCGGCGGTGCCTTCCCCGCCCTGGCCGGCACGCTCGAGGGGCGAGTGACCGATTCGATGACGGGGACGCCGATCGCGGATGCGACGGTCCGGGTGCTCGGAACTGATCGTGAGAGCGTCACGGACGCCGACGGCCAGTGGAGTTTCGAGCTACCCGAGGGCGAATACCAACTTCGCGTCGAGGTGACCCTCGGAGAGACGAGCCACACCTTTCGGGTAGTCAATCAGCACGTCCCACAGTACAAGCCGCCCGACACGCATCTGCCGACCGATCACTTTCTCGAGCGCGGGGTCCCGCGCACTGCACACCCGCTCGGAGCGCCCGTCCCCCGTATCCCCCATCCCTCGAGCACGGGAGGCCCGGTCGACCTCGACGATCTGCCCGGAGACGACTCCGACCCGACGCACTACACTCTGCCCGACTCCCCGCCGGTCGCCCTCCGGGTCGCGCGCCGCGAGGACGAATCCACCTGCCGCGACAGCCCGATCGTCGCCATCGAGGAGATCCCCCTCGAGTCGTACGTTCCGGGAGTGCTGGCTCCCGAGATCGGCGTCTTTCGCAATCAACCCGGTGGCGAGGAGGTCTTCGAGGCGTTTGCCCCGGCGGCGACAAGCTACGGCGTCTGGTTTTTCCTCCGACACCGCGCCGACCAGCCGCGGAGGGTCGACGAACCGAAACCTCCCCACGGCTACGAGTCGTTTCACCTCGACGACACCCCCTGCAACCAGCGCTACAGTGACATGCGCTTCGAGAAGACGGATGCAGCGGCCGAGCGAATGGCCGGCAAACTCCTCGTCAAAGAGGGCGCCCCCGATACCGTCGACAAGTTCGAATACGCCGCCAGTTGCGGAGGCCACGGCACCCGGCCGGAGTACCAGTCGAGCATCGTCGCCGACGATCCCCAGACGACCTCGTGCGTCGGCGACTGGTGCGGCCACGAGACGTGTGCGGGCCACGCCGATCATCCCGACGTCGCCGGCGAGGACCGATGCCTGGTGCGCGGAATCTGCCAGTGGGGCGCCCTGGAGTGGGCCGAATCGGGGCGGGCGCCGGAGTGGTTGCTCGAACACTACCAGCCAAATCTCGCGGTCCGGGATCTCGGGGCGGAGCGGCCGGAGACAACGACGCTGAGCGGGTTCGTCTACACCGACCCCGCCGACATCCCCGGCTCCGCCATCGCCGGTGCCCGGGTCGACCTCGAGGATGGTCCCCGGACGACCTCCAACCAGGCCGGCCGCTATACGTTCCGCGACGTCGAGCTCTCCCGGGGGAGCATCTCGCTCACCGCCTCCAGGCCGGGATATACGCCGAGCAGCCGGACGACCACGCTGACCGCCGGCGAGACCAACTGGGTGAGCCTCCGACTCGTCGAGGAGCAGAGCCGGCCGGTCGATTCCGCCGAACCTCGCCCGGATGCCAGCTCGCCGAACGATGCCGGCGCGCGAGCTGACCGGCGAGCAGGTGGAGACGCCCCGACCCGGGGCTCTTCCTCTCCCGGAGGTCCGTACGGTCGACTCGGTCCGATGATCGCTCCGTCGTCCGGCTCTCGCACCGGGTGTCATACCCCGCTGCAAGACGAAAGGCCGAGCCGACCGAGTCCCTGGTCGATGGGACTGGCCATACTCGGCCTCCTGGTCTTCGTCTCGCGAACCGGCCAGTGAACACGGCAGCCCGCTCCCCCGCCCGCCACTCTCAGTTCTCGTACTGGAAGTTACACTGCTGCGTCGTCGTACAGCCAGAACCGCAAAGCGTGATCGGCACCGTCAGTCGATTCGACTCGACGCTTCGCCCCCCGAGGGTTTTGCCCTCGAACCAGACCTTGGCCTTGACGGTCACGCTGTACTCGCGCGCGTCTCCCTCGTAGCTTCCCAGGCTGGTCTCCTCGAGGACGGCCTGGCGGTGAAGCTGGCGCATCGTACTCATCTGGTCGTCGCTCCCGACGAAATCTCCGCGCTGAAACGCCGCAAATTCGATGATCTGCGCACCGCCGGCACTCTCGATCACGAAGCTCATGTCCAGATCGCGATCGGCTCCGATCCCCCCCGGGCCCGTTCCCGAAATCTCCGGGAAGCGGATCTTGAGCACCGAGGTCTCGATGGTGTTCATATCGAGCCTGATACCGGAAAACCCGCCGCTCTGGCCGCCCCCCTGGCCTTCGGCCCCGACTTCCCGACTGTCTTCCAGCTGGTTTTCCGAATCCAGGGTCATCACGAAGCTTTGATGGCGAAAATTGCTGTTCCTGTACGTCGAGGCAAACGACTGCTCCCCAGAATGCGTCTCGTTCATCGCACACAGCTCTTCGTTCGAGAAATGCTCATTCTCCACGCCGCGCTGGCCGTTGCCCTCCTCGTAATCTGCGAGGTTGATCGTCACGCCTCCCCAAAAGGCCGCCGCGTTGCCCCCTTCGGTCTCCTGGCAGGTGTAGTTCGGAAGTACCAGTTCGCCGGAGCCCGACGACTCTTGTTGATCCCCACCATCCCCGCCGTTTTCGCCGTCGTCTTGCATGTCCTCGCTTCCACCTCCCTCCCCGCACGAGACCGAACGCTCTTCGATCGATCCGGGTACCTGGACTACTCCCCGCAAAAGCAGGGAGGACTCCTGCTCGACACATCCCCCCGCCAGCAACCCCGCTCCCAGACCGACAGCGAGCATTCCCAACAGTCCTCTCGCAACACTCATGACAAATCCTCGTTCCTGTTCGACTCCACCTGCACGCTCGATACCTCTCTCGGCCCGGTCATTGTCCCCCGCCGCCCCCACCACCGCCGGAGCCGCCGCTGCCGCCGCCACCATCGCCCTCCGGAGAAGGCCCGGCCCCCGGTTCGACGACATCTCCGGCCGACATGTCGCCGAGCGCTTCCGCCCGGTTGACCACCCGCGGCGTCAAAAAGATCAACAATTCGGTCCGGTTTTCACTCTGCGTCTTCTGTTTAAACAGTGTCCCGAGAATCGGAATCTGATGCAACAACGGAATTCCCGTCATCCCCGTCCCGGAGTTGCGCGTGTAGATGCCGCCGATGACCGTCGTCTCCCCGTCTTCGACCAAAAGCTCGGTTTCGGCCTGCTTTCGAATAATCGTCGGGTCGCCCTGAGCGCCCGTGTTCTGAAAGTCCGGTTCATTTTTCGTCGCCGAAATCTGCATCTGGACGTTGCCATCGGGCGTGACGTGGGGGGTAACCGTCAACTCGAGCGTCGCATCGACGAAGACCGTCTGAACGCCGGCGGCACTGACGACGCTGATCGGGATGCTCGTCCCCTGCGAGATCGTCGCCTCGCGGTTGTCCAGGGTCAGAATCTTGGGGGCACTGATGATCTTGGTCCGCCCCGCCTCCTCGGCCGCCGAGAGTCGAAGGTTCAGATTGACCGCGCCGTTGACGCTGCCCATCGTCATCCCGATCGCACCACCGGTCCCGGAACCGGCCGGCGAAGGGAGGTTGACGGCGAAGTTCGGATTCGACGCCGTCCCCTGGGTCGGCGTCTGTCCGTCGGTCGCCCCTCCCCCGACCCCGAGCACGTTCGGAAAGGCCAGGCCCGTCGGATTGCCCGACCCCTGAGACATCGTAAAATCTCCACCCCACTGGATACCGAACTCCTTGGAAAACGAGTCGTTCGTCTCCACGATCCGCGCTTCGATCAACACCTGCGGAACCTGCGCGTCCAACGCCCCGACCAACTCCCGCACCGACCGAATATTCTCCGGCAGATCTTTGATGATCAACGTGTTCGTCCGATCGTCGACCGAGACGCTGCCCCGAGGACTCAACAACCGCTGCACCTGGTTGACCATCTCCCCGGCCTCGGCGTAGTTGACCGGCATCAAAAAGACCTCCAGTGGACGCGTCTTTTGCTCGCGCTGACGCGCCTCCTGGCGCTTTTTCTGCTCTTCCAGCAACGCGTCCTGAGGCGCGACCCGGATGACATCGCCCCGCGCTTCAAATCCAAGGCCGAGTGACTGCAGGACAATCAAAAACGCCTCGTCGAGCGGCACGCTGCGCAGACGCAACGTAATGGTCCCCGAGACTCCGTCCCCGGCGATGATGTTGACACCGCCCTCCTTGGAGAACAGCCGCAGGACGTTCTGGACATCGGCATCCCGCAGATCGATTGTGAGCTGTTTGCGGCTCATCCCGGGGACCCGATCGACTTTCGACGGATCGGTCACCGTCCGCGGATAATCCGGCGGCGCGGCAGTCTGGCTGGTACCGTCGTCGGGCCGTTTCGGCTCTTCACTCCGCTCGGAAGTCGCCGTCTTCCCGGGGCTTCCCTCGACGGCGTCCGGAGCAAATTCCCAGACGAGTTTGTCACCCTCCTGGCGAATCTTCTCGTCGGCGCCGGCATCGTTGAGTTCGGCCTCCATGCGCACCTGGCCGTCCTCTTCCCGATAGCTGGAGACGAAACGCACGGCGCCGCTGTCTCCACCCGCCGCCACGGTCTGCTCGAGGTGATCCGGCAGCGTCACGTTGTTGAGCAGCATCACCGCCCGGCTCTCCTTCCAGGGTAATCTCTTGTACTCCCCCGGCCGATCGAGTTCGACGACGATCCGCGATTCGCCTTCCTCGGTCTCGAGCCGAATGTCCTCGACCGAGTTCGCCTCACTGTCGCTCTCCCCGTCCCCCTGGTCGGCGTCGAGGGGAACCGCCTTCGCCGCCCCCTGCCCGCCCTCGGCGCCTCCGGTTTCCCCGCCCGCCTCGGCACGCATCTGCTCGAGGCGCTTCTGTTTTTCCTCGAGTCGACGCTGCAACTTCTCGACCCGCTCCGAGGAGGCCTCCCGGTCTCGCAGCTCCGAGAGACGCTCTTCGAGCTCTGAGATCTTGCGGTCCCGCTCCTGTAGCTCTCCCTCGGCCTGCTCGACTTCCGAGCGCAACTGCTGGGCGGTCTCTTCTCGCTCGGCGAGCTGGCCTTCAATCTCGTCGAGCTCGTCGGTCTTTTCGCTGAGCTTCTCTTCGAGCCTCTCGCGCGATTCCCCACTCGCCTCCTCTCGCTCCTCGCGCAGCGATTCGATCTCGGCGCGCGCCTCCTCGAGGCTCTCGCGTTTCGCCTCCAGGCGCTCACCGAACTCTTCTTTCAGTTCGGCGATCTGTTCGCGGGCCTCGCGTCGCTCGCGTTTCAGCCGCTCGACCTCTCCCTCGAGCTCACCGACCGTCCCGCGGCGATCGACAAGCTGGCGTTCCATCTTCTCGAGTTCCGAGCTCCTGGCATCTAGCTTTTCTTCGAGCCGCTCACGATCCTCTCCGTCGGCCTCCTCTCGCTGCTTGCGCAGCCGCTCGATCTCCTCACGGGCCGAACTCAACTGCTGTTTGGTCTGCTCGAGATTCTCGACCGCCTGTTCGTATTTCTTCTCTCGTTTTTGCAACTGATCTTCGTGCTGGGTGCGCGACTCTTCGAGCTGTTCGAGCCGTTCGGCCTCGTCGTTCGTCGCCTGCGCATCTGGCGTCGACGATTCGCGCGGGTCGCCCTCGACGAAGATCACCACCTCGTTGTCCTCGGTCCTCACATCGTAGTGGGTCGACTGGGCAAACCCGACGATCAGGCGAACACGCGAGCGGCCTTCCTCCTCCCCCTCCAGCAACGACACTCGAGAGACGACGCCATCCTCGACCTTCCGCATCCCCTCGTCCACCCCGAGATTGCTGTTGGAGACGTCGACGACCAGCCGCAGCGGCCGCTTGAGCTTGAAGACCGAAAACGACGGGGTCTGCGTGCTCGCAAGCCGCAGATACGTCCCGTCGCTTTTTTGCTCGACGTCGAGACCCGAGACCCGGTTTGCCTCCGCCTCCGAACCCTCCTCGTCCCCAGGGGACCCGGCGAAAGCCGAAGCTCCGATGCTCATTCCAAATGCCGCCACCAACACAGCCAACGTCTTACGCATCGCAAGACTCCTCAAACCAGACGGTTCCATGTCCATGTTCATCCAATGCCACATCGCGTATCTGCGTTCCGTGCACTTTGGGGTCATTCTCACCGACCTCGAGCCGTCGCTGGAAGCGCTTCGAGCGTCTTCCTCCGCTGCTCACTCCGGGGGCTCCAGTCCGTCGAACCCCGACTCTCCACCCCCTCCGCCCCCGCCTCGGTCTTGCTGCTGCTCCTCCGAGCCCTCCTGGAATCGCTCCCGGATCTGTTCTCGACCCTGCTCACTTTCGAGCAAACGCTGAAGCGCATCCTGTTCCTCGTCGCTCAACCCTTCCTGCTGTTCTTCGTCCGGAAGCTCCGCCTCGCGCAACTCTACGGTCACCGTCCGCGAGCGGCCCTGCTCGCCCTGGGGCGGCAGTTCCAATTCGACGGCGTTGTCGCGGATATCCTGGACGACTCCCCCTTCCTTCCCGATCCGGTCTCCGCGTTTGACGAGGTGACCGACCCGATCGGGGGCAATGAACATCGCCTTCGGTACCGTCGTCTCGCTGATCAGACCGGCGAGGCGATACTTCTCGTACGAATACCGCCGAAGCGGACCACTCCGCTCCGAAGACTCGCCGTCGTCGTCGGAGTCATCATCGTCAGTTTGCTGAAATTCCGTCGCGGCCGCAAAGGGATTTCGTCGCCGCTCGCGATCGGCGTCGCCGTCCCCTGACTCCGCCGACTCCCCCTCGGACTCCGGCTGAGGAGGAGCCGATCCCGTCTCTTCCTGCTCCCCCTCCTGCTCCTCCTCCTGCTCGTCGGACTCCGACTCGGCCTCCTCCTGCTCGTCATCTTCGCCCGACGCCTCCTTGCTTTCTCCGTCCGTCGAGCCGGACTCGTCTTTCGTCTCCGCACCGCCTCCTTTCGGCTCCCCTCCAGGCTCCGACGATCCGAGCCCGACGTACTCGCAGCCCCCCACCGAGACCACCACGAGCAACGCCAGCGCGTAACCTCCCCCGCGCCTCCATATGCCGTCGTGTCGACTTTCCATCTGCATGCCGCCTTCTCGTCGTCGTATCCCGACAGAGCCTCGCGTCTGCTTCCTCCGACGCACCGTTGCGCCGACCTCGTACTAGTTCTTTTTTTGCGTCTTCTCGCCTTCTTTGTACCGGTAGGTCGTCGCCATCGCGCTGATCTGCAGATCACTGCGCGAGGACTCCTTGCGCGTCAACGTCAGATTCCGAATGTTGACGATCCGGTTCATGTTGTTGACGAACTGAAGAAAGTTTTTCAGTTCCATGTACGTCCCTTCGAGCTTCATCTGGACCGGAATCTCGACGTAGTACTCCCGCGACTTGTCCGAGACCCGCGTAAAATCCTTGATCTCGAGACCGGCCGTTTTGGCCTTGTCGTGGATGTGCTTGAGCAGCTGCGGAATCTGCGCACTGCTCGGCAACTTGTCCTCGGCGACCAGAATCTCCGCCCGCAACTCCTGGACCTTGTCGAGCACCTTCGCCTGGCTTTCCTTGAGGTTCTCCAGCTCCTGACGCCGATCGAGCAGATTGCTCAGCTTCTGCTCCTGGCTTTCGTGCTCCTGGAGCATCGGGTTGTACAGTGCAAACCAGAAGGCCGCGAATCCCAGGACGACCAGGAAGCCAAAGATCAACAACTTCTGGGCCAGGGGATAGGAGTTGAATCTGTCCAGAAAATCATCCATCGGTTCGTCTCTCGTCGGTCAGGATCCTTTTTGATCGCCGTCGTCGCTCGGCTTCCGGTAACGAATCTCACCGGTGATGTGGAACCCAACCACATCGGAGTCTTCGTCCTGCGGCCGGACGTAGTCGAGCTGGACGTTCTCGAAGTGTGTCGCAGTCTCGAGGCGATGCAAGAATTCCGCAACGTCGTCGGCGTCGACCGCCCGGCCGGTCATATCGAAACTCCCGTCGCTCTCTTTGAGCGACTCGATCCAGACATGCCGCGGGTTCCACTCGACGTTCCAGTCTTTTTTGCGCTGGGCGTACCGCTGCTCGACGTTTTCGGGCCGGCTGAGGATGACCAGAAGCTCGTCGAGGACGTTGACCGGTCCGACGCTCTTCTCCTGAATCTCATCGAGGACATTGAGCTTTTTCTGGAGCTTCTTTTTGCGATTCTCCAGATCCTTCGCCTCCTCGACTTCCTTTTCGAGTTGCGTGACCTTGGTATCGGCCTTTTTGACCTTTTTGTTGATCTCTTCGAGCTCGCCCTGCTGAGCGACGTACAGAAACGAAAAGATCGCCCCTTCGAGGATCAGCACGATCGTGAAGACCAGCAGTTGAAACCGTCCGGCCGAACGCCGGCGGGCCTCTTTGACCGGGAGTAAGTTGACGCGTATCATTATTCGTTGGTCCTCCTGAGGGCGAGTCCCAAAGCGACCCCTGCAATCGGGGCCCATTGTTCGAGCTGATCGGGCGGAAACTGGCCTTCGTCACAGT
>CAZRLK010000012.1:0-50815 GCA_964600555.1 uncultured Bradymonadales bacterium | reverse complement strand
CAGGAGGTCTCTCCCACCCACTCCGGACCCTCGGGATCGATCTCGAAGGTCTTCTGGACCGGCTCGCCGACGAACTTCAAGACGGCCTCGGCCCCACACCCTTCGAGGTGGAAGTCGAGGTATCCCGATTCGGCCTCCCGCGACTCGACTTTCTCGCCCTCCTCGTCCCAGAACACGTAGGCGGCTGTCACTTCTTTCGAGTTGTCCAACGCGTAACCGTGGTGCTCCCCGATCTCGAGCCGCTCGGTCGGACAGCGGGCCTGTTGGCTGTCGTCACAATCCTCGTCCGTTTCGGTGTAGACGGTGATCTGCAACTCGCGGGTCTCGCCGCCCGGCGAAAAACTCCGATCGGCGGAGGCCTGGCAGGCGTTCGGCGTGTTGGCGCTCAACACCGAGATACGGTGCTCGAAATGGCATCCCTCGAAATCGGATAGCTCTTCGGTCGTGACGCTGGAGACGACCGGCTCGAAGCTCTCGAGACTCCGTTCGCCTTCCTCCCCACCGCCGGTCTCGCCATCCGGATCGTCCGACCCGGAAGCGGCATCCGTCATCGACGAATCAACCCCCGCATCGAGGGTCCGAGTCGACTCCTCCGACTCACTGCCTCCACAGCCCCACGCCAACACTCCCAGGACGAGCAAACCACCGATCATTGCCGGACGAAACGGTTCGGACGACATCCTCATCATCTCCTCCATTCGTATCCAAAAGCTCTAGCGATCCGCATCTTCTTTTCGATTTCGAGCCGCATTGATCAACATCCGACCCCACTTGTCAAACCGACGTAAGGTGATACCGCTTGTCTACCCGACGTTCGTCCCGCTCCCCCGACACGCGAGGCCGACCATGACTCGAGAGACCGCGATGCTCGGTGAATTGACGACCGTCCAGTTGCGAGCCCTGACCGACGCCCCGGAGCCGCTCGTCGCGCTCGTGCCGGTCGGCTGCGTCGAACCCCACGGCCCGCACCTGCCGCTCGATACCGACACGGTCCTCTCGGAGGCGGTCTGCGAGCGGGCCGTGCCGGGGCTGCGCGAGGAGGGCTGGCGGCCGCTTATTGCCCCGTCGGTCGGCTACGGCGTCACCGAATGCGGCGCGGCGTTTGCCGGGACGGTCTCGATCTCGCCCGACACCCTGGAGGCCTTTCTCGACGACGTCGTCGCCGGCCTGCTCGACGACGGAATCGAGCACGTCTGCCTGGTCAACAACCACCTCGAGCCGGGCCACGACCGGACGGTCCGCTCGATGATCGAGCATTTCGACGAGGCGGACATCTCGGTCGCCACGCCGATGAAACCGAAATGGGGGCGGACCCTCTCCGAGGAGTTCAAACGCGGCGAATGCCACGCCGGACGCTACGAGACCTCGATGATGCTCGCCATCGACCCCGACCGCGTCGACCGCGAGGCGATGGCCGAGCTTCCCGAAAACCCGGTCAGCCTCTCGGAGAACCTCCAGGAGGGCGTGATGGACTTCAAAGAGATGGGCCTCGCGCACGCCTACGCCGGCGCCCCGGCCGACTCGACCGCCGAGCACGGCGACGAGATGCTCGATCGGCTCGCCGAGATGGTCGTCAGCGAGGTGACCGAGACTCGCTCGTCGGACTGACGTGCGGCCCGGATCGAGCCCTCGAGCCCGCGCATCTCATCGGGCGACCTGCTCACAGATCTCCCGACCGGCGAAATCTACCGCATGTCCCGAGTTACCACCCACTCTCGGCAGCTCGCTCGGTCGCGTTTCGGCAGTATGTGGTAACAGCCAGCACGCGACGCTACGCGATCTCGAGAGTGGTCCCCCAGGCTCGGCACGCGATTTTACGCCATCGCGAGTGTGGTGCCCCATGGCTAGCACACCACCGACTTCGCGTTCGAGGTGTTCGGGCCGAGGATCACCGCCTCGCACGACCCCGAGCATCAGACTTCCCCCCAACCCTTCTTCCGACGGTGCCGCCTCAACTCGAAGATGGATCCCCATGGTTCGCGCCCGGGCCCACCGTCGGCTCGAAGATGGGTCCCCATGGTTCGCCCGGGAGTCGACCCTCGGACGAACCTTTCCCTCCCATGGTTCGCGCGAGACATCGGGGTCGGCTCGAGGGTTCCCCACCACCTTTCCGGCGGAAAGTCGGTGGCGCGCTAACCTCGGCTCGAACCGCTCTCGAGCAAAGTGGCCCTCGGAATTCGGTTACCCCCCACCCTCAGCCAACCGTCGACCCTCGACGATAGGATGGGGGGCCATCCCGTTTCCGGGGGTCGAGGGTCGGAAACGGTGTGGGTGGGTATGGGGTAAAGCGTATCGAGTAGAGGGTATGGAGTATGGCGTATGGAGTATGGAGGATCGCGGATTTCGGGTGCCGGCTCGTCAGCCCCGGAAGGCCCGCAGGCCGGTGATGTCGGCGCCGACAATCAGCGAGTGGATGTCGTGGGTCCCCTCGTAGGTGTAGACGGTCTCCATATTCGCCATGTGGCGCATCGGCGAGTAATCGGAGGTGATGCCGTTGCCGCCGAGGATCTCGCGGGCGACCCGGGATTGATCGCGGGCCATCCGCACGTTGCGGCGTTTGGCCATCGAGACCTGCTGGGGCCGAAGATCGCCCTTTTCTTTGAGCTCGGCCAGGCGGTGGGCCAGAAGCTGGCCGGTCGAAATCTGGGTGACCATCTCGGTGAGTTTCTCCTGCTGGAGCTGAAAGCCCCCGATCGGCTTGCCCCACTGGGTGCGGTCTTTGGCGTACTCGAGGGCCTCCTCGTAGGCGTCCCGCGCCGCGCCGACCGCCCCGAAGGCGATGCCGTAGCGCGCCTGGGTGAGACACGACAGCGGGCCTTTCATCCCCTCGACGTGCGGCAGGACGTTCGCCTCGGGCACGCGGACGCCGTCGAGCACCACGCTGCCGGTGTGGCTGACCCGCATCGACAGCTTCTCGTCGATCGCGTGCGTCTCGACGCCGTCGGCGTCGGTCGGGACGAGAAACCCCCGGATCGTGCCGCCGTCGGTCTCGTCGCGGGCCCAGACCAGCGCCAGATCGGCGATATGGGCGTTGGTGATCCAGGTCTTCGTGCCGTGCAGCCGCCAGTCGTCGCCGATCCGCTCGGCGCGACACCGCATCGAGGCGGGATCCGAGCCGTGCTCGGGCTCGGTGAGCCCGAAACACCCGACCATCTCGCCGGAGGCGAGCCGCGGCAGGTATTTCTCTTTTTGCTCGTCGCTGCCGTGCGCCCAGATCGGATACATCACCAGCGCCCCCTGCACACTCGCCATCGAACGCAGCCCGCTGTCGCCCGCCTCCAGCTCGGTCATCACCAGCCCGTAGGCCCGCTCGCTGACATTGGGCAGCCCGTAGCCGTCGAGGTTCGGCGCATAAAAGCCGAGCTCCCCGAACTCCGGGATCACCCGGTCGGGAAACTCCCCGCGCTCGAACCACTCGCCGAGGTTCGGCTTGAGTTCGTTTTGGACGAACTCGCGGGCGGTCGCCCGGATGCTGCGCTCTTCTTCGGTCAGCTCGTCGTCGAGATCGAGATAGTCGGTCATTGTGTTTCCGTCGGGATTGGGGGGATCTCGGTCGGGCGTCTCAATTTTGCAGACGCCGACCGTGCTCCAGCATGTGCCGCATCCGCTCGCGTGATTTCTCCTCGCCACACAGCGAGACGAAGGCCTCGCGCTCGAGCTCCAGAAGCTTCTGCTCGGAGACGGTCCCCTCGCGCGTCGTCCGCCCCCCGCACAGGACCTCGGCGAGTTTGCGCCCGATGACCCGGTCGTGCTCGGAGATCTCGCCCGCCTCGAGCTGGTCGGCCATCTCGGCATCGAGGGCGGCGACTCCGCCCGAGCCCGGCAGCCGAAACTCCGTGCGAAGCGGCGGGCGATAGCCGCTTTCGGCGAGGGCGACGACGCGTTGTTTGGCGGCATTCAAAAGATGGTCGCCGTTGAGCATCACGCCGTCGGCCGCGTCGAGAAACCCGCGCGCCCGGGCCCGGTGGCCGCTTCGGACCATCCGCCCCTTCCAGATCTGGCGAAACACCCGCCGGATCTCGGGCATCGGCTCGGCCGCCGGATCGTCGGCGCGCCCGCCGAGTACCTTGCGCAAAAGCTGCAGGTTGCCGCCCGCCCCGGGAATGATCCCGACGCCGGTCTCCACCAGCCCCATCGTCACGTCCGCATCGGCGAGGATCGCGTCGGCCGCCATCGCCACCTCGGCCCCACCGCCGAGCGTGTAGCCGTGCGGTGCGGTGACGACCGGCTTGCGGCTGTAGCGCAACCGCTGGTTGAGTTGCTGGAACCACCGGGAGTGTTCGCGAATCGCCTCCCAGCGTTCGTTCTCGGCCCGCTCGAGGAGCTTCTCGAGGTTCGCTCCGGCGGAAAAATGCGACCCATCGTTGCCGACGACCAGCCCCCGGTAGCCCTGGTCTTCGACCCACGCGATCGCCTCGTACAACAGCTCGATCACCCCATCGTCGACGGCGTTCATCTTGGTGTGAAACTCGGCCAGCGCCACCCCGTCGCCCATCTCGTGCAGCGTCGCCGAGTCGTTCTCCATGATCGGCGATTGCGTCTCGCGGATGGTCGCCACCTCGAGGCGCTTCGCATCCTCGGGGGCCCGCTCGTAGCTGTCGGAGCCGGGCGCGTAGTACAGCCGCATGGAGCCCTCGCGCCGGTAAAACTCCTCGCGCCCGGCCTCGACCATCTCGACGACCCAGCCGGGCGGCTCGATGTCGAGATCGCGCATCGCCTCCAGCCCCCACTCGACGCCCAGGGCATCCCACTGCTCGAAGGGGCCGAGCTGCCAGTTGAACCCCCAGCGCAGCGCCCGGTCGATGTTGACGATGTCGTCGGCGATCTCGCCGAGCCGACGGCCGGCGTACGCGAGGGTCTGGAGGGTCACCGAGCGTGCGAACTCGGCCGCCTCGTCGTCGCCGTCGACGACGATCGCCCGGATGCGCTCGCCGGTGTCTCCCTCGGCGCCCTCGAGGCTGGCGTAGTCGGTGAAATCGCGGGGCGCATACTCGAAGCTCTCCGGGTCGAGCGCCTCGATGCCCCGGTCGGTCTTTTGATAAAAGCCCTGGCCGGCCTTGCGTCCGACCCAGCCGCACTCGACCATCTCGTGCAGGTACTCCGGCACCTGGTACAGCTCGCGGTTTTCGTCGGCGACCAGCGACTCGTAGCAGTTGTCGGCGGCGTGCACGGCGGTGTCGATACCGATGATGTCGAGCAACTTGAAGACGGCCGAGGAGGGCCGGCCCATCGGCTCGCGAAAGATCTGGTCGACGTCCTCGAAGCTCAGCCCGAATCGCTCGCGCTCGTGCAACACCACCATCTGGTCGTGGACGCCGATGCGGTTGGCGACGAAATTCGTGGTGTTCTTGCCGAACACCACTCCCTTGCCGAGGACGTCCCGGCCGAACCGCTCGAGGGTGTCGACGACCTCGGGGCGGGTCTGCTCGGCGGGCACCAGCTCCAAAAGCTTCATCACCCGGACGGGATTGAAAAAGTGGGTGACCAGAAACCGCTCGCAGAAGCTCTCGGTGCGGCCCTCGAGCATCTCGTCGATCGCCAGCCCCGAGGTGTTCGACGAGACGATCGCCTCCTCGGAGACGTGGGCCGCAATCTTGTCGAAGGTCTCGCGTTTGACCGGCATCGACTCCGGGACCGCCTCGACCACCCAGTCGACCTCCCCGAGCCGATCGAGGTGATCGTCGACGTTGCCCGGCCGAATCAGCTCGGTCAGCTCGTCGTGGTAGACGTCGGGCCGCCCGGAGGTCATCTGCTCGATCGCCTGGCGGGCGATCTTGTTGCGGTGGACCGGGTCGTCGGGCGCGCCCCCCTCGTCGGGCGAGTCGGGGACGATGTCGAGAAGCTCGACCTCGATGTGAGCATTGGCGAGATGAGCGGCGATGCCGCGTCCCATCGTGCCGGCTCCGAGGACGGCGACGTGGTCGATGTGGCGGGTGGTCATCGTGGGCTGAGCGGGTCGAGAGGTGGGGTAGCTTACGTGTGCGATACGTGTACTAAAGCGGGTCGCGAAGCACAAGCGAAGGTGGTCGGAGGTAATTTGGCGGATACACCTCCCCCATCTAACACCCTCCGGGAGCCCTGAGGCTCCGCCCCGACCGGTGCCTTCCGGACGGGGGGCGACACCGACCGCCGGTCAAACGGTTCCCAACTGGCGGCGTCCCCGCCGACGATCTACCCCATGGACGCCACACACCACCCCGCCATATATAGTTACCGACGCACACCCGCCGATCGTTTCGTCCCGACCTTCCCCCTCCCCGACACGATGCCCGCACGGACGGTGACAAGGCCGGTCGTTTCTCCTATCGTTCGACCGCGCGACGGTGATGCGACGACTCGACCCCCGGGAGATGCGCCATGCCCAGTCTCGACTCCCCGATCGACCTCGACAACTGGATCGCCGAAAATCGCGACGATCTGAAACCCCCCGTCGGCAACAAAAAGATCTACGAGGACCATCGGTTCATGGTCTTCGCCGTCGGAGGTCCCAACGAGCGCAAAGACTACCATCTCGATCCCGAAGACGAGTTTTTCTACCAGATCGAAGGGTCGATGACTCTGAAGGTCGTCGAAGACGGTCGGCACCGAGACATCGACATCGGCGAAGGCGAGATTTTTTTGCTCCCGGCCGGCGTCCCCCACTCCCCGCAGCGCCCGGAGGGCACGATCGGGATCGTCGTCGAGCACGTCCGCCCCGAGGGGGCCGACGACGGGCTGCGATGGTACTGCGACGAGTGCGGCGAGGTGGTCTACGAGGAATTTTTCCACCTGACCGACATCGTCGAGCAGCTCAAGGCCGCCATCCAGGGGTTCTGGAATGACGAGCAGGCCCGCACCTGTTCGAACTGCGGACACTACCTCGAGAAGGCCTGATTTCCCATGAGACGTGTCGTCCTCGAGGTTGGAGAGCGCCGGTGGCAGACCCACCTCGACGCCCCGACTCCGATCTCGATTCCTCTGAATTTCGGGGGACCCCAGCCGCGGGCCTTCGGCCTCGATCAGGCGGCGGCCGAGCCGGTCGGCTTCGGCGGCGAGCTGGCCGACGTCGAACTCGGCGCCGGCTTCAACTGCTCGTCGCTTCGGGTGATTCCGCACGGCAACGGCACCCACACCGAATCTGCCGCCCACGTCACCGAGGCGTCGATGCGCCTCGGTGACCTCCTCGACGAGGCGCTCTTGCCCGGCATGCTCCTCACGGTCGAGCCGGTCGAACTCGGCCGAAGCTCCGACAGCTACACCGATACAGCCGCCCCGACGGATCTCGTCATCTCCCGGGGAGCCCTCGCCGAATCCGCCGGCCGCCTCGAGCTTCCCGAACCGTTTTTCCGCACGCTCGTCGTCCGGACCCTGCCCAACGATCGCTCGAAACGCCACCGGCATTATTCCGGCACCAATCCCCCGTATTTCACGCGCGAAGCGATCGAGTGGCTGTGTCGCCGCGACGTCGAGCATCTGATCGTCGACCTGCCGTCGGTCGACCGCGAACGCGACGGGGGCGATCTGCTCGCTCACCGCACCTTCTGGGGGCTCGAGCCGGCGCAGACGAGCATGCCGGACTCGAACAAACGCACGCAGGCGACGATTACCGAACTGGTTTATGCGCCGAATCACCTCGACGACGGGGCGTTTTTCGTCGACCTCCAGATTCCCGATTTCGGCCTCGACGCCGTCCCCTCTCGACCCCTGCTGTACGAGGCTCGGCCGGCCGACTGACCGGCAACCTCACGACCCGGCCCCGCTGGCACGGGTGGGTCCGATCTGGTGGATCAGCTCGGGACAGTGGGTTCGGATCGGCTCGCACGCCTCCGGCCGCGTCTCTCCGTCGCCGCCGGAGGAGAACTCCTCGAGCGTCACCTCCGAGCAACTCGACGTCTCCGCCAGCCGCGCGACGAACGCGTCGGTCCGCGCCATCTCGCAGGCTTCCCACTGCTCGACCGTCACCGACGCACACCCCTCGGGTACGGTGACCTCCTGGCAGACTTCGCTGACCGGCGGTCGTGCTCGATCCGTACACTGGCCGTGGCGACTCGAGCACGCCTCCCGAAGCTGGGCGTCGGTGTCGTATTGGCGCGGATCGAGCGACGCGTGCGCGAAAAACAGACAGAGCTCCTCCCGAGTCAGCTCCGAGCGCACGTACCGCTCGCCCGCCTCGCAGACCGCCGAGGCCTCGGTCGCCTCGAGTGTCTCGATGCTCCGATCGCCGGCGAGCCCGGAGTCGACTCCCGAAGCGTCGGGATTCGTATCCGACGCCATCTCCCCGAGACCCGTCTCCCCGGCCCCGGTGACGTCCGCCGACTCTCCCCCTGCATCCCGGCTCCCGGCCGAGGTGTCCTCGCGGCTCGTCTCGGCATCCAGGCCTCCCCCGGAAATCTCCGTGTCGCTCCCGCACCCGAACGCGGCGCCGATCGTCACCCAGAGGGTCACGCTCCACGCCATCTTTCCTCCCATCCACCGGCGGGTCCGTCGACCGTCGACTCTCGTCATCTCGCACTCCCGAGGGGCAGACTGTCGCACCATGCCGCGCCTCCATCCGACCAGATGCTAGCACCTCCCGCACGGGAACGACAGATTCGCGGCTCCCCTTGCCGTCGGGGAAGGAACGTCCTATCACGACCCGGGACGCTGATTGCGACGCGATACTCCCCGAGGATGATGGTGGACATCGACGACCGAGAGGCCGCGCGCCGACGGGACGCCGAGGACCCGCTCTCGGAGTTTCGCGAGGCGTTTGCCTTTCCCCGCGACCAGGAGGGGAGTCGGCTGATCTATCTGTGCGGCAACTCCCTGGGCCTCCAGCCCGAGGGGGCGCGCGGTGTCGTCGAGCGCGAACTCGACGACTGGGCCGAACGCGCCGTCGACGGCCATTTCGAAGGGGACACCCCCTGGGTGTCGTACAACGAGCACCTCGAAGAGTCGATGGCGAGCCTGCTCGGGGCCGACCCCGACGAGATCGCGCTGTCGAATACGCTGACGGCGAATCTGCATTTGATGATGGTCTCGTTTTATCGGCCCGGCGCCGAGCGCAACAAGATCCTGGTCGAAGGGGGAGCGTTCCCCTCCGACCAGTATGCCGTCAAAAGCCAGGCCGACTTTCACGGCCTCGACCCGGACGAGGCGATCATCGAGGTCGAGCCCCCCGAAGGCAGCGACCTGATCGACGACGAGCAGATCCGCCGGGCGATCGAGCGCCACGCCGACGAGCTGGCGCTGGTGTTGTTCAGCGGCGTCCACTACTACACCGGGCAGGCTTTCGACCTCGAGGCGATCACCGAGCTGGCGCACGAAGCGGGCGCGATGGCGGGATTCGACCTCGCTCACGCCGTCGGCAACGTCCCGCTCGACCTGCACGAAGCCGGCGCCGACTTTGGCGTCTGGTGCAACTACAAATACATGAATGCCGGGCCGGGGGCGATCGGGGGATATTTCGTCCACGAGCGCCACGCCGAGGCGGATCTTCCCCGCTTCGAGGGATGGTGGGGCAACGATCCGGAGACGCGCTTCGAGATGCGCCCGGAATTCGACCCGCAGTACGGGGCGGGCGCCTGGCAGCTCAGCAATGCCCCGCTCTTTTCGCTCGCCCCGCTGGAGGCCTCGCTCGACTTGTTCGAGCGCGCCGGGCTCGAGCGGCTTCGCGCCAAGTCGGTCGCGTTGACCGACTACATGCTGGCCCTGCTCGACGGGATTCCCGACCGACCATTCGACGTGATCACGCCGCGCGAGCCGGCACGGCGCGGCTCCCAGCTTTCGATCTACGCGCCGCAGATGGGCCAGACGCTGTACGAGGAGATCCGCGAACGGGGCGTCGTCTGCGATTATCGCCGGCCGAACGTCATCCGCGTCGCCCCCGCCCCGCTGTACAACTCCTTCGAAGACGTCCGCGCCTTCTGCGAGATTCTGCGCGATTGCCTCCTGTAGTCCTCCCTCTCCGCGCTGTCCACGAGTGATGTCCGGTCGCAATGCAGACACAACCCGACCGCCGGTCTCGGTCGTGGGAGCCGGCCTGACCGGCTCGATGATGTCGCTTTACCTCGCTCGACGGGGCTTCGAGGTGCGGACGTTCGAACGTCGGGCGGACCTGCGCACGACGGATTTCACCGAGGGCCGAAGCATCAACATGGCCCTGTCGACCCGCGGACTGAATGCCTTGCGGGGCGTCGACCTCGCCGAGCAGGCCCTCGAGCTCGGCCTCCCGATGGACGGGCGCATGATCCACGACCGCACCGGTAAGCTGACCTTTCAGTCGTACGGCCAGTCCGACGATCACATCCATTCCATCTCGCGCACCGATTTGACCCGGCTGCTGGTCGACGCCGCCGACGCTCACTCCGAGGTCGAGATGCGCTTCGACCACGAGTGCGTCGACGTCGACCTCGACCGGCCGGCCCCGGTGATGCAGCACGTCGAGACCGGCGAGCGCATCGAGCCGGCCTCCGAGCTGATCGTCGGAGCCGACGGCGCGTATTCGGCGGTGCGCACCCGTCTGCAAAAATCGGGGCGCTTCGATTACGAACAGTCCTATCTCGACCACGGCTACAAGGAGCTGACCATCCCCCCCGCCGACGACGGCGGCTGGCGGTTCGACCAGCATGCGCTGCATATCTGGCCGCGCCACGATTTCATGTTCATCGCGCTGCCGAATCCCGACGGCAGTTTCACGGGGACCCTGTTTTTGCCCTTCGAGGGGGACCCGAGCTTCGAGACCCTCGACGAGGGCGGCGAGGTCGAGGCGCTGTTTGCCGACCAGTTTCCGGATGTCGCTCCCCACCTGCCGGATCTCGCCGACGAGTTTTTCACGCACCCGACCGGGTCGCTGGTAACGATCCGCTGCGAGCCGTACCACCACCAGGCGGGGGTGGTGCTGGCCGGCGATGCCGCCCACGCCGTCGTCCCGTTTTACGGCCAGGGAATGAACGCCTCGTTCGAGGATTGCTTCGTCTTCGACCAACTCCTCGAGGAGTTCGACCGCGAGTGGTCGAAGGTGCTGCCCGCCTTTTCCCGGCGCCGAAAGCCCGACGCCGACGCGATCGCCGATCTCGCTCTGTACAACTACGTCGAGATGCGATCGAAGGTGGCCGACCCCGGCTTTTTGTTCCGAAAAGAACTCGAGCAGCGCCTCCACGAGTGGTTTCCGCGCGCCTGGCGCCCCCTGTACTCGATGGTCACCTTCTCGACGATCCCGTACGCCGAGGCCCAGGACCGGGCCGAGGCCCAAAAGCGGATGCTCGATACGCTCCTCCCCGAAAAGGCCCTCGATTTGCTGGCCCGCCTCGTCGACTAACTCCGGCTATCTCCCCGCCAATGTGCCCTTTGTCGAGACTGTTCGTCGTTGGTCTCCGACGCCCGACGACCAGACGTCCGACGCCCGCTCTACAGGCCTGAAAACTCCAGGACGTTCCGCGAAAAAGCGTCGTATTTGTGAAAGTGCTCGCGCAGCGTCTCCCGGCGTTCGCTCGGCAGGTCGAGCTCTTCGATCGGGTTCGTCTCCGGCGGGAGGGGCTTGAAGGCGGATTCCGGCGATCCGTTCGCGATCTTGCTGGTCAGCCATTCGTCGTTGCGCCGCACGTACTTGTCGTCGCCGTCCAGAAAGGCAAACTGGTTGAATCGGTAACGATCGAGCGTCTTGCCGTCCCGGTTGTACCAGTAACTCTCCAGCAGCGACTCGGAGCGCTCCGGCTCGCTCAACAAGTCCGGCGACTCGACCTCCTCGACGCCACTGTTGGCGAGGATCGTGCCGTACATGTCCCGAAGCGAGACGGGCTCTCGGATTTCGCGCTCGTCGTCCTGGCCGGGCTCCATCACCCAGATCGGGACGCGATTGCCGGCATCGGTGACATTGCTGAAGTGATACTGCCAGCCCTGCTCGCCGAAGTTGTCTCCGTGGTCGGACAGAAAGACGCACAGGTTGTCGCCGTCGCGATGCATCTCGCGGAGGAACGCGTCGGTCTTCGGCGCGAGTCGAGACCAGGCTTTCTGCTGGCGCCGGCGCAGCGTCTCGAGCATGTCGGGCGCGACGTACTCTCGCTCCGACATCAGGCGCGTCTGGTTGACGTAGTGAAACAGCGACCACAGCTCCCGCGCCTTCTCGAGCATCTGCTCCTGGGAGGTCCGGAAGGTGTCGTCGATGTGGTAGGGGAAATGCGTCTCCATGAGATTCACGAACGCGAACACCGGCTCGCCGCGGGCGTTGTGTTCGTCGATGATCTCGCGGGTGCGCTGAAACTGGTATTCGGCGTTGGACTGCATCCAGGCACTGGCCGCCTGAATGTCGTCCGACATCCGCCCCATCACGAAGTCTTCGGTGTCGGTGAAAAGCTTGCGGCGCATGCGCGACTTCGCCATCAACGCAAGAAGCGTATCGACGGGGGTGTGCCGCTGGGAGGCGCGCTTCCAGACACGCTCGACGCGGTCGAACCCGCGGTCGAGTCCGAAGATGTGCGTGGTGACCGGATTGGCGGTGATCTGGACCGTCTTGTAGCCTTGCTCTTTCATTCGCTCGGCGAGGGTCGGGAGCGATTCGCCGATCATCCGGGTCTGGGAGGTCGCGCCGTGTTGGTGGGGGACGAGACCGGTGAACATCGACGCCGTCGCCGGAAGCGTCCACGAGCCGCTCGAGCGGGCCTGAGAGAAGTGCGTGCTGTGCTCGCCGACGTACGAGAGGCCGAAGTGGCGCCGCTCGTCGGCCGCCACGGAGTCGTAGCGGAGACTGTCGGCGACGACAAAGACGACGTTTTCTGGCTGATTACTGCTCATACTCCTACCTCGTCGCTGAGCGGACAGGCTCGTCTCGGAGACCGACCAGCACACAGGGCGTTCGCCTCGCATGCCTTCCCCCGCGGTGGCCTTGCAGCTCCGATCCGTCACTCGGGAGGGAAAAATCCACGTCTCACACGTGCTGATTATAACGGCTCGGCACACGAATCAAGGGCGGGGTCGGCCCGCGCGAGCGTCATCCGACCACGTCGACGTACTTGCGGACGATCGTTTTTTCGCCCTCGGTGGGAAAATCGATCGTCAACCTCGCTTTGTCTCCCCGGCCGGAGACGGCTTCGATCCGGCCGACCCCGAACCTGGAGTGAAAGACGGTCGCCCCCACGAGCTGCTGCTCGCTTTCCGGCTCGCCGTCGGGCTCGGCCGCCCGATTGGCCCCCTCGCTCGGGGCGACCTGTGAGAAATATCCCTCGTCGTCGTCGCCGTCGACGGCCTCGGCGACGGCCTCGCCATATCCCTCGAGGCGCCGCTCGGCCGACTGATCGAAATACCACTCGTCGTCATTCGCTTCGAGCCTCCCACCGGCCTCCTCGCCTCGGCCTCGCTCCTCCCGCCACGACGACCGCCTCGGGGCGTAGTCGATTTCGTCGACGCAACTGCGCGAGTCGATCTCGATGCGCTCGTCGGCGATCTCGAGCAAAAAACGGCTCGGCGAGGTACGTCGGGTCTTCCCGTAGATGCGCCGGCGTCGAGCGTTCGTGACATACAGTTTCTGTTTGGCCCGAGTGATGGCGACGTACGCCAGCCGGCGCTCCTCGTGGATTTCGGCCGGATCCTCCCCGCCGCGCAGATTCGGAAACAGCTCCTCTTCCATGCCGGCCAAAAAGACCGTCCCGAACTCCAGCCCCTTCGCTCCGTGGATGGTCATCAGCGTCGCCACGCCCTGTTCGTGCTCCTCGCTGGCGTCGCGCACCAGCGACGAACGCTCGAGAAACCGGCGCAACAGATCGCCGGTCGAGGAGTCGGCCACCAGATCGTCGGGCGGATGGTTCTCGGAGTCGACCGGTCGGTCGGCATCGTCCTCTCGCTGCGCCTCGCGCTCGAACTCCCGAAGCGCCTCCATCAACTCGACCAGATTGCGCCTCTTGTCCTCGGCGCGCTCCGGCTGGCGATCCTCGAGCCAGTCGGTGTAGTTGACCCGATCGAGAAGTTCTTCGACGAGATCGGCGAGTCCCTCTCCGGCGGCCATCCCGTCGCGCAGATCGATCACGAGATCGCAAAAATCCGACAGCCCCCCCTTCGGACGCCCCCCGAGCGACTCGACCAACTCGAGCGCCTCGTAGTCCTCCGGGGTGCTCGGATCGGGGGTGATTCGATCGAGCCCGACCCCGACGCGATCGACCTGGTCGACCGCCAGCCGCACCGCCCCGAACATCGAGTCGACCCCGGGGACATCCGCCGCCTTGCGGAGCTTCTCGACCGTCTTGTCACCGACCCCGCGCGTCGGTTTTCCGGCCACGCGCAGCAAACTGACATCGTCCGCCGGATTGAGCGCGAGCTTCAGGTAAGCGAGGACGTCTTTGATCTCCTCGCGCCCGTAAAAACTCACGCCCCCGACCACGCGGTAGGGAATGCCCGCCGCCCGAAACGTCTCCTCGAATCGCCTCCCCTGGGCGTTGGTCCGATAAAAGACCGCCATCTCGTCGTAGCCGCCCCCGCCGCGCACCAGCCGCTGGATTTCGTCGGCGACGTACTCGGCCTCCTCGCGGCCGCTCTCGGCGGTCAAACAGGTGATCGGCTCGCCCCCCTCCCGGGCGGTCCAGAGGCGTTTGTCACGCCTCCGGGGATTGTGCTCGATGACGTCGTTCGCCGCCTCGAGAATCAACTCCGTCGACCGATAATTTTGCTCGAGTTTGACGGTCTCCGCCTGCGGGAAGTCCTCGTCGAAGCCGAGGATATTCTCGACGGTCGCATCTCGCCACCGATAAATCGACTGGTCGTCGTCGCCGACCACCGCCAGATTCTCGTGCGCCGCCGTCAACCGGCGCAACAGCTCGTATTGGGCCGGGTTCGTATCCTGAAATTCGTCGACCATCAGATAGCGCCACCGCTCGCTGTACGCTTCGGCGAGGCTCGGATCTCGACGAAACAATTCGAGGGGACCCAGCAGGAGATCCCCGAAATCGACGACGTTCGTCTCCCGGGCGAACTGCTGGTAGGCCTCGTAAAAGGAGGCGTCGCGCTCGGCGTCGGCATCGCGAGTCTGCTCGTGGGCCCCCTGCGGTCCGAGCCCCCGGTTTTTCATCCGCTCGATGTATCGCCGGAGGCGCTTGCGCTCGCTGTGGTCGACGTCGCGGTCGAGACGCTCGGCGACCTCTTTGACGAGGGCGAGCTGGTCGTCCTGGTCGAGTATCGTGAAATTCCACCCGAGCCCCAAATCGCGGCCGTGCCAACGCAAAAGGCGTGCGCCGAGCGAGTGAAAGGTCGAGATGACCACCTCCTCGGCCGCCTCCTGCATGTCGACGCGCCCCAGAAGCTCCGCGACTCGCTCGCGCATCTCCTCGGCCGCCTTGTTCGTAAAGGTCACCGCCACGATCGCCTCCGGGGCCACGCCCTCGTCGGCGATGAGATGCGCAATCCGACAGGTGACGACTCGAGTCTTGCCACTTCCCGCTCCCGCGAGAATCAACAGCGGGCCCTGGTCGTGGTGGACGGCTTCGGTTTGTGGAGGGTTGAGTTGCTCGAGCATGACGAATCGGACATCCAGCACAAAGGAATCGGAATCGCGCAAACTGAACACATGTTCGGCTCATATTATGCCATTGGCACTGTGCTGCAAGACGAGTGGCCGAACCGATCCGACTCGACCGTCTCGACTTTCGTCTCGGATGCTCCGTCCCGACAGTCCACCGGGGGCGAAGCGACTCGAGGTGACGTGACGCCGACCGCTGCGGCGCGGGTCCACCGAACCAGCGGCCACGTTCACAGGTTCCTGAAACGCACCCACGGTCCGGACACCGAACTTCGAGCACCGGGCCGCCTTTCGCGAGTTCCTCCCGGGGACGTGCGGAGACGAGGCGTTCGCGAGTCAACGATCGGCGGGTGTGCGTCGGTAACGTACAGTGGCGGGGTGGTGCGTGGCGTCCATGGGGTAGATCGTCGGCGGGGACGCCGCCAGTTGGCAACCGTTTGACCGGCGGTCGGCGTCGCCCCCCGTCCGGAAGGCACCGGTCGGGGCGGAGCCTCAGGGCTCCCGGAGGGTGTATACGGGGTTGGTGTATTTCGAGCTGCCCGGTCACCTCCCAGCCAGCACTCCGGCGGGAATTTTCTCCGCCCGACCTCCGTTGTCACATCCGGGCGGGATGGCTACAATGGCTGCAAGGCTGCCGATTGAAACGTGTTCGAGTGTATTGTCCTGGGTGTCCGCTACCAAACCATCTTTATGGAAGCACCGACCTCCTCGCCGACTCGCTCTCCCCGACTCGCTGGCGACTCACTCAGGATCGAGGAGTTGGACGACCGCAGCGAGCTCCAAGAGTTTCTCACCCGCGACAAACTGGCGAATGCTTACCTCCTCGGCGACCTCGACCCCGATTACTTTCCCTTCTGCGACTGGTTCGGCACCCGCGCTCCGGACGGCACACTCGAGAGCGTACTTTGCCACTACACCGGATTGAGCCTTCCCTCCGTCCTCGCAATCGGATCCGAGGTCGGCGTCGAGGCCTTGCTCAAAGACTGCCGGGACGGCATTCTGGAGCGGTTTCACTTTCATGTCACCCGACCCCATCTCGAGACGCTGAAACAACAGTTCGACCTCCATCAGTTGCGCAAGATGCGCCGCATGGGGCTTCACCGCTCGAAATACGACAATCCACGCGATGCCCGCGCCGTTCGACGACTCGACCACGGCGACACTGCGGCCATCATGCGTCTGTACGAACATTACCCGGACAATCTGTTCGAGCCCTCCCAACTCGAGACCGGCTATTATTTCGGAGTCGACGACGGGACCGGAGAGTTGTTGAGCATCGCCGGCGTCCATGTCGTCAGCGAAGATTACGACGTCGCCGCAATCGGCAACCTGGTCACCCATCCCCAGGCACGCGGCCAGGGCTACGCAACCGCCTGCACCGGCCGATTACTCGACGAGCTGTTCGAAGAGGTCTCTCTGGTCGCGCTGAACGTCCGCGAAGACAACTCACCGGCGATCTCGGTGTATACCAGCTTCGGGTTTCAGCAAAATACGACCTTCTGGGAGGGACGGGCGACAACGCCGGCCTGATCGGAGTCGTCCGCCTCCTCCCCTCGGGCCGGGCGCACCCGTTCACGACTCGAGTTTCTCACGGCTCGACTGCAGCAGTCGGCCCACGCGACGGACCCGCTCCAGACGCTCGGCGACCTCCTCGAGCGCCTCTTCCCGGTCTTTGCTCTCGAGTTCTTTGCGCACCTGCGCCAGCGCCTCCTGGACCTGCCGATAAAGGCGGTCCCCGGCCGTCTCGACGAACTCTTCGAGTCGGTCGCCGTACTCGTAGATGACGCGCATCAGCTCCTCTTCGATCGCGTCGCTCGCCTCGCGGATCGCCCGCTCTCCCTCCTCACGGGCTCGCTCTTTGATCTTTTCGTCGACCTTGCCCTTCAGAAACATCGCCAGCACGGGAGTGGCCGCGGTCAAAAGCCCCCCGACGAGCGTGTTCGCCAGAAAGAACACCGACAGTCCGGTGGTCCCGAGGGCAAACACGCTCATATCGTACGCGATCGTGTCGACCTCCAGGTCGAGCTGATCGGCGAGCCCGAACTCCTCGCGAAACTGCTCGACGGTCTCCTGGATCGACTCGTTGGTGATCTCGATGACCTCTTCGGACAGCTCTTCGAGACTCTCGGCGATGTCGGCCCCCTCGGTCTCGAGCCATTCCTTGAATTGATCCTGGATCCAGGCCGACAGATACAGCTGCACGTCGCGAGACTCGGCGGCCTCGATCTGGCGGGGGAGCGACTCGAGAAACTCGTCGCGAAAGACGTGCAGGTTGTGGCGGGCGGTCGCCGCAATGCCCCCGATCCGCTCCTCGATCAAATCGAGGTTGTCGGCGATCAGCCGGCGGGATTCCTCGAGCTTCTCGCGCACCCGGTGAATTCGCTCCTCGAGTTCTTCTTTTTCGAGCCGATAGGCCTGCCCCTCGATCGCGAGGTTTTGCTCGAGCAGACTGGCAATGCGTAATCCCCCGCCGAGCGCACTGTCGATGATGATCTCGGCCTTTTGCTCACGCAAAAATTCGACCAGCTCGTCGCGAAACGTCCGAAATCCCTCCGAAGGTAGCTCGTTGAACTCCTGGGCCTCCAGCGCGTCGCGCGCCGAAAAGGCGTACAGATCGACTTCTCCTATCAGCGACTCCAGCCGCTCCCGGGCGTACTCCTCGACCTCCCGAGCCTCCTCGTCGCTCAGAGCATCGACCTTCCCGAGCACGAAAATGATCCGGTCCCGGTTCGCCTTCAACAATCGCTCCGAGATGAACGTAATCTCACTCTTTTTGAGAATCTGCGTCGCATCCAGCACGTACAAAATGACATCCGCACGGGGGACGTATCCGTAGGTGATCTCGACCTTCTGCCGCGAGATGTCGTTGACGCCGGGCGTGTCGACCAGCATCAACGACTCTTCGAGCAGCTCGTTGGGATACCCGATCTCGATGTACTCCGGCTCTCGGCCCGTCCCCTTTCCCTCCCCCTCCTCGGTGACCAGGTCGCTCATCTCCTCGTAGTCGATCTCGTAGGGGGTCTCGCCGCCCCGCGGCTGCACCGTCACCTCCGGTTTGTCGCTGTGCACGAGGTGAGTGATGACCGAGGTCGTCGGCGTGATTCCCACCGGCAAGATCTCCTCGCCGAGCAGGGCATTGATCACGGTCGACTTGCCGTGGTTGAACTCGCCGAGCACGACCACCGACATCTGTCCCTCGCGCAGGGCGGGCAGACGATCCTCGTGGACCTCTTCGTACAGACTGTGAAACCCCCGATCTTCGGCAATTTCGCCGAGTTCCAGCAACATGTCTTCGACGAATTTGCGCCGGATCGGAAGGAGCGACTCTCCTTCGAGTTCGTCGCGCTCGATTCCTTCGAGCCGCTCGAACTCCAGCTCCCATTCCTGTCGAGGCGCCTCGATGTCGGCCGGGAAGACCGGCTCGTCCTTCCGGTCGCCCTCGGGCGTCGCCTCGGCGACCCATTGATCGGCCTCATCGCCGGGCCCGGCCTCGGCGTCCGCCTCGGAGCGCTCGGCCTGCGGATGCTCTCGGGGCGCCTCGTCGGACGTCTCCTCTTTTTCGGACGCTTCCTGTTCCTTCTCGTCGCTCGCCTCGGACTCGTCCTCGCCCGGAGTCTCCGGGTCGGGGGGCATGCCCGGCTGTGTTCCCAGATCGTCGGAGGACTCCTCGTCGTCCGGCCGTTCGGGGGCGTCGTCGCCTGTCTCGTCGCCTCGAGTCATGATTCTCCTGGCAAGTCAGTTGCGCGCATCTTCATTCGCATCGCCACACCGGGCCCGTCCGCCCCGGAGACGACCGCACCGTCGGCGGGTGTCCGACCTCCCGAACACCGACTTCCCTCCGGCGCGGCTGAACGGGAGACCCCTCGGGCGCCTTTCGGATCCTTCTCGAGGGGCCGTCGCCGGCCGCACTGGGTGCGAAGCCTGGAGACGGCCTCGCCGACCGCCCCGATCTCCGCTCAGGCGCCTTCGAGTCCCCTCGCCCTGGATCCTCGCGGTCCCGAAACGTCATTTCCCGTCCACTCGCCGGCGAGTCCACCGCCGGGGACCGGAACACCGCACCGACTGGCGCGGAACTCGTCTGGCTCGTTCGAGACTCAGATGACTTTCACGAGCTGCTCGACCTCGCGGTCGACCTCGTCCAGCGCTCGGCCCCCGTCCCGCTCACCGATCGCCGTCCGATAATACGAACTTTCGACGAACAATCGCAGCGCCTCGATCCGCTTGGGCAAATACGGATGCTCCTCGAAATACTCCCTGACCCGCCCCAGCCCCGACTGCAGGTCTTCGAGCTGATCCATGTAGGCATCCAGGTCGACCTCGTCCATCAACCGATCGCTGCCGACGGCGAGCTTCATGATCGCATCGTAGGCCGCCTGCTCGTCGCGACAGCACAGCAGACCGGCCCGATCGCAGGTGATCTCGCCGCGGCGACTCCAGGCGCTCAGCGCCACCTTCGCCGGCGCCACCGCCCAGCCGACGAACGACGCCACGCCCTGGGCCAGAAACTGGGCGGCCGTGTGATAGACGACGTGGTTGTTCTGCAGGTGACCGCACTCGTGGCCGAGCACAAACTTCAACTCGTCTTTCTCGAACTGATCGACCAGCGGCGAGTTGAGGACGACGAATGCCTCCGTATCGGTCCCGTACGTGCCGGCATTGAGCACCGGATTTTGCGAGACGTACACCGTCGGCGGAGCGACATCGAGTCGCTCGGCGCACTCGAGCACCGTCTCGTACAGCGCCGGAAACTGCCGGCGAGTGACTTTGACGGACTTCCCGAGCAGCTCGTTTTTCTCCATCGTCTTCCAGAAGCGCACCGCCGACTCGGCGACCACCCGCACCGGCGTCGCGCGCTGCAACTGCCGCAGCACCCGGATGTCCCCGGAAAAGGCGTAGTCGCCGAAGCCGGTCGCCTCCTCGCGCCCCCGTTCCGGCGCCCGCTTTTGTTCGACGTATTCGAGAAAATTGAAACTCATGAAGCCCCGTCTTTGTCGATCTCCCGGTCGAGCCTCGCCTCGTTGCCGTCGTCGTCTCGGGCCTGCACGATCAGCTCGTGGGTCCCTGCACAGACGAACCTCTGCTCGTCGGAGGGGGTCCACTCAAACCTCTGGTCGCCATCCTCGTCGGTCAAGCGGATCGCCACCCCGTCGAACGTCCCCTCCAGGCCCTCCTCGGGGATGACCAGATCGCGCTCCGGGTCCGTCACTTCGACCGAGACGCTGCCGACGACCCGGCCGTCGACCTGCTGGGAGTCCTCACACGAAATCTCGGGAGCGTCGAACTGGGGCGGGTTCGACGGCTCCGGCTCGTCGTTCGATCCGCAACCAGGCCCACCCCCGAAGATGACCACCGCAGACACCAGGCCTGCGAGCCTCCAGGCGCCGCGCTGACTCGTCTGTACAAAGTCCGTCCCAGACATCACTTATTCCGCCTCGTGCTCGGAGTCGTCGTCTGATCCTACCAGCTTCTCGAGTCGTCGCAGGGTCGTCTTCGGGTCGGCCTCGCGCATCGCCCCCTGCAGGCGCACACGGTCGACGGTCGACAGCGCCTCCAGATCCGCACGCTCGAACGCATCGACAAAGTCGGCGAGCGAGTCGACACACGCGTAAGCCTCGTCCATCCGCTCGCCGCCGAGCCCCCCGGCCGCGCCCCCACCTCGGCCTCCTTGCAACTCGTCGACCCGAGCCTCGAGCGCCTCGTTGTCTTCGCGCACCTCGGCGAGTTCGTCCTCGAGCCGGTCGACCTCGCGCTGCAGCTCGCGGGCCCGCTTTTCGGCCGCATCGCGCTCGTCGGTCAGGGCATCGTTGTCGTTGCGCTCGAACTCCAGCTCCGATTCCAGCTCCGCAATCTCCGACTGCGCCTCCCGGAGCTGCTCCTCGAGGCGCTCGCTCTCCGCCGACTCCCCGCCGCCGTCCCCCTGCTGTTCGAGTTCGTCGATCCGCTGCTGGAGTTCCTCGATCTCGACCGCCTGCCGGGAGGCCAGATCCTCGATCGACTCCTTTTCTGCCCGGAGGCGCTCGAGCTGTTCGTACGTCTCCTGGTCGACCTCCCCGATGACCTCTGGCTCGAGTTCCTCCACCCCGCCGCTTCCGGCCTCCCGGCCCGAGGGGCCCTGCGCCCCACCGCCTTTCGGGCCCCTCGCCTCGGGCGGCAGATCGGAGGGCTGCTGGACGTCCTCCCGGGTCCGTGCCTCTTCGCCCTGGTAGGCCTCGAGATCGTCGGCTCCGGCCGGGGCCGCGCCCCGGTGGCGCTCGTCGCTCTCATAATAATACAGGATGAAATCTCCGCACCACACCTCGTCGTTGTGATTCAACGGCTCCGGGGAGTCGACCGGCTGGCGCTCGCCGTCGACGATCAGGTACGTCCCGTTCGAGCTGTCGAGATCGACGACCTCGCAGACACCGTTGTCGTAGCGCAGCTCGGCGTGGTTGCGCGAAACGGACTTGCGGCTCGAGCGGATCGTACAGTCGGTCGCCCGACCGATCGTGACGACCGGCTGGTCGGGTCCAATCGAGACGGCGTGCTCCTGGCCCGATTCGTCTGTGTATACGACCCTACCCACGATTGCGGCTCCTCGTGGTCGATTCGGCCGGCCGCCCGTGATCCCGCCCCTCCCTCATCGTCCGCCCTCGCCGAGATCGTTCACATCGACGTCCGATCGAAAGAAATCTCGCATCCATCGAACCAACCAGTAGACGTTCAGCAACATGAACAGCCCGAACAGGCCCGCGACCAGCAAATACGTCCAGTTGTCGGACGGCTCGACCGTCGAGCGTAAAAGATACGCCTCGACGCAGATCGGATTCGCCTCCAGAATCTCGTCGACTTTCTGGTCGCTCGGCTCCGGGGTCAACCCGTCGCGTTTCCGCTTCTGGTCGCTCGCTTCCTCGTAGCGCTCTCGCCAGTTGTCGACGATCGCCGTGCGCTTTTCGTTGCGAATCCGCTCCCGGTCGCCTTCGTCGAGCGTCTCGCAAAACCGGGTGCCGTACTTTTGCCGATAGTAGCGTTTGACCCCGTTGTAGCGCTCGGGCATCTTCTCGAAGGCGATCAGACGCCCGGCCCCCTCGAAATACTCGCGGTCGGTCGGGTTCATCGCACCGCGCCTCGGGGCGACCGGCGTCGACCGATCCTCTCCCTCCTCCAGCGGGGCCTCCACGTAAATCGGCGCCCCGACCAGCTTGAAATAGCGGTATTTTTCGCTCTGGCTGCGCCGTTTCGGTATCCCTCGGAGCGATACATAGCGGTTGTGCGGAAAATGTTCCGACCAGTCCGGATCCTCTCCGGGCTCGCTCGCCAGCTCCGTGACTTCGCCCACCTCGACCGGCTCGGCGGGCGAAAAGAAGTATTCGATCTCGCCCCAGAAATCGGAGACGATCCAGATGCTCAGGCCAATGACTGCCAGGAACAAAATTGGCCTCAGCGCCGAACTGCTCGCCCGCTCTTCGGCCAGCGCCATCAGCTCCGGATCGACCTCCCCGATCTCCGGCTCTCCCTCCTGATCGCTTCCGCTTTGCTCTTGCTGGTCGGTCATCGTCTCCCGACTCGTTCGAGACTGGCGTTTTCCCGTCGACGGACGGGAGCCAATTCCTTTTATCACACACACCGACGATGGCAACGAAAGGCCACCACCCTCGGCCCCCGCCCCTCCCACGGACAACAACCCTCCGTCCGAGGTTCCGTCCCCACTCCCCGCCGCACCCCCTCCGGCGAATACATTTGCCCCGCCGAGACGTTGTCATACACTGACTGTCCCGGAAACGACCGCCACCCCCGCACCACGATGACCACCTTCAAACGCTACCTCGCCGACACCCGCGACCCGTACACCAACGTCATCCTCGTGCTGCCCCTGTTTGTCGCCTACCAGATCGGTATTCTGGCGACCGGCGGCTTGCGCAACGGGGTCGACTTCATGACCGACCTGCTGTTTCTGGCTGCCGGAGGGGAGACCTGGAATTATCTGGCGATCAATCTCGGGGTCATCGCCGCATTCGTCATTGCCCTGGCCGTCCTCCGGAAAAACGGCGACTTTCGGCTCGAGATCTGGCCCTGGGTCGTCGCCGAGAGCACCCTGTATGCGATGTCGCTCGGCACCATCGTATTGGCACTGATGCAGGCACTCGGGATGGGCCAGTTGCTGGTCGTCGGGGCCGCCGGGTCGATGGATATCGTCGACAAACTCGTCATGAGCATCGGCGCCGGCATGTACGAAGAACTGGTGTTTCGCCTGATGTTGACCGGGGGGCTCTTTTTGCTCGCCAACCGCATCTTCGGCTGGACCAATGCCGTCGCCGCCCTGTTCGCCGTCGTCGCTTCGAGCCTCGCCTTCAGCGGCGTCCACTACCTCGGCGAGATGGCCGACCCGTTCCGACTCGGCTCGTTCATGTTCCGGTTTTTCGCCGGCGCCGTCCTGGCGGTGATCTTTTATCTGCGCGGCTTTGCGGTTGCAGTCTACACCCACGCCATCTATGACATTTTGGTGATGGTGTTCCCGTAGGTTCGACTCGCGCACGGCGGAAACGATGTGGCCTCGATTGCCCGAGCTTGTCGTCATCGCGATCATCTGCCTGAACACGCTCGCGTTGTTGAAGCTCGATGACCTCGGCGAATCGGCCTGGCGTCTCCGCGTCTGGCTCGACCCCTCGCTCGAGCCGACCGGCGACGCCGGCGAGCCGGAATGAGGAGGTAGCGATGTGGTTCGACTGGCTGGCGGCAGGGGGAGCGGCGGGACTGATCGCCGAGTCTTCGAAGGCGTTGTTTGCCTGGACGCCGACCACCTTTTATATCGCGAGCGCCGTCGTGCACACGCTCGTCATCTGGCTCGGCTACCAGCTTCTCGGCGGCGACCGCGAATACAACAACTTTCCGAGCGCCCTGGGTGCCGCGGCGGTCGGCAACGTTCTGGCGTATTTTCTGCGGGACTTCGGCGTCGTCGGAGTCGCCGGCACGTTCGGCGGATACTTCCTGTTGTTGCTGCTGACCTCCGGCATCGACATCTTCCGCACCGTCGTCGTCTTCATCCTGGTGATGAGCGCCTACTGGGGGTTCGGGACGATCGTCGTCGAGCGCACTCCCCTGGACGTCTACTCGATCGGGGGCGTCCCCCAGGTCGAGATGACAGGGGGCTACAAAAACGAACCGATCGAACGTCCCGAGAAAAAAGACCCCAACGACTCGATCCCGGACCCCTGACCTTCGGTGGGGAGACCCGAGGCCCGATCACAGATCCAGCCTGCTTCGCAGACGCGCCACCTCCCTTTTGATCGACTCGACCTCGCCCCGGGCGGGAAAGACCACCACCAGATACTCCGCCCCGATCGCCTCCAGATACACGTCCTCGTGGCTCTCCTCCTCGCCGTCTCCCGGAGGATCGCCCGCCTGTTTCGTCTCGAAAACCCACGCCTCCCCCTCGATTTTCGAGCGCACTCCCTGCTCGTCGACGAACGTCGCCGCCTTCACCCCCTCCACCTCGACGATCGCCTCCAGCAGCTGGCTCTTTTTGGCATCCTCGACGTTCACCGCCACCTCCGATTCTCACAGCTTCCCGACAGCCTCCGGCACCGCGCGCAAGGAGGCGGAGGCTCACTCACGCCGAGACCTCGGCCAATTCGACGTTGCTTTCGGCACGGATCCGATGGCCGCGGAACCCGCTCTCGCCCGCCCGATCGAGATAGTACTCCGCGATCGGACCGAGCATCGCCGCATTGTCCGTACAAAGCTCGACGGGCGTAACGAACAGCTCGATCTCGGCCGCGTCGGCCGCCCGACGCATCTCCTCGCGCAGCACCGAATTCGCCGCGACGCCCCCGGAGACGACGACCCGAGAGATCCCGCGTCGCTCCGCCGCCTCGATGGTCTTCATCACCAGCACATCCACGACGGCCTGCTGGAACGACGCACACACGTCGGCGAGCGCATCGCCCTCCGGAACCCCCTGTTTTTCGAGGAACTGAAAGACGGCCGTCTTCAGCCCGGCGAACGAAAAGTCGAAATTCGCCCGGGTCCACATCGGACGCGGGAACTCGATCGCCTCCGGATCGCCCTCCCGCGCCCGCTCATCGATCTCAACCCCGCCCGGGTAGGGAAGCCCGAGCATCTTGGCGACCTTGTCGAACGCTTCCCCGGCCGCGTCGTCTCGCGTCCCCCCGAGCCGCTCGTAGGCGCCGAACTGTTCGACGAGGTACAAATCCGAGTGTCCTCCGCTGACCACGAGCCCGACGTACGGAAACTCCGGCAGCTCCCCTCCCGGCTCCTCGAGCATCACCGTCGTCAGATGCCCCTCGATGTGGTTGAGCCCGACGCACGGGATGTCGAGCCCGAAAGCCAGCCCCTTGGCCGTCTCGATCCCTACCAGCAGACTCCCGATCAACCCGGGCCCGGAGGTGACACCCACGCCCTCGATCTCGTGCAACTGCAGGTCCGCCTCCTCGAGGCACTGCTCGATCACGGGCTGGATGTGGCGGACGTGATTGCGCGAGGCGATCTCGGGGACCACCCCGCCGTAGCGCCGATGAACCGGAATCTGGCTGGCGACGGCATTGGCCAGAATCTCGCGCCCGTCGCGGACGACGGCAGCAGCGGTTTCGTCGCAGCTCGATTCAATCGTCAAAGCGAGCATGGGGATGAACTGGGGGAGCGGAGGAACGGGGCCCGGCGACCTGACGCCAGACGCGCGAATAAATCTTCACGACGAGCCCGAATGCCCCCCGTGGCGACGACCGTAAACGTGGTTACAGTCGTTGCAAAATCGAACGCACTTCACTGGCGCGCGAGCCGTTCGGCCGCATCTCGAGATATTGCTGATACGCCTGTTTGGCCTGACCGACACTCCCGTCCATCTGAAGCCGCGACGCCAGATCCAGATACAGTCCGGCGACATCCGGGTTGTTGGGCGCCTGCTGGCGCAGCTCGTCGAGGCGACTCCGCGCACCCGAGAAGTTCCCGCCGTCGAGCATCTGTCGAACCTCGGCGATGCCTGCACTCACCCCCGCGCCGCCGCCATCGTCCGCTCCGGATCCGGAGGACGAAGGCGGCGAGTCGGTCGTCTCCTCGGAACCGGCAGGAGCGGACTCGGCGCCGCCACCCTGGTCGGGCTGGGCACCGGCGGCCTGCGCCTGCTCGGAGGAGGCCTCGGTCTCCTCCCTCTCCCCCTCCCCGTCCCCGTCCGACTCCTCTCGCCTGGAGCCTTCCTCGGCTCCCTGCCCGTCGTCACTGTCGACAACCGCCGGATCCTGGCCGCCGAGGATCATGGCGATCGAGCGGGCGTCTTCGTCGACGGACGAGGCAGCCGCCTCGGCGAATGGCCTGACTTCCTCCTCGCCCCGCGCCGTCGGCGACGGTTTGTCGCGGTCCTCCGCCTCTCCGGCAACCTCCCCCCCTTCCTGCTCGGAGACCTCGGCCGATTCTTCGGCCTCTTTCGCTTCGTCGCTCTCGGCGACGGCCTCGTCGCCATCGGACGCCCCCCCGAACGGGCCGACCCCTGCAGCCCAGGCTCCTCCGAGTGCGAGACCGCAAGCGAGCGCCACCGCGGCCGCGTATCGCCAGGCGCCGGCCCCACCCGGCTCGTAGTCGTCGTCGAAGTCCCAGTCGAGCTCCTCGTCGGCTTCCTGCGGCTCCTCTTCGAAAAACGACGCCTCGCTGGAGCTGTCGACCAGCGCCTCGGCCTCGTCCTCCGAGTCGTCCTCGTCGGCAAACCGGGCACTCATCCCCTCGTTCGTTTCACTCGCCGGAGCCGACTCGTCGACTTCGGCCCCGGAACCCGAGCCTTCATGTTCGGGGCCCGAGGCCGCCTCATCCTCCGAGGATTCGACGCGGGAGCCCGGCCACTCGTCGGTTCCACTGGCACTCGCTTCTTCGAGCTCGTCGGGAGGGACGTCTGCGAGCGGCTGGTCCTCCTCGCGGGCCTCCGAGGCGCCCTGCGCCCGATCGGCTCGCGAAGCCCCCGACGCCCCCCCCGACTCGGCGCTCGATTCTCCGGGACGGGCACTCGGCTCGTCGTCCCACTCGAGCCCCTCGTCGATCAACACCTCTTCGGCCTCCGGGCTCTCGCCCGACCCCATCCCCTGGGCCGTGTCGGCGGACTCCCGGCGTCTCCCCTCCCGAGACGCTCCCGGTTCACCGTCCTCGTCCGCTCTCGAGAGATCATACTCCTCGCGGACCATCTTGCCGTCGGTCGAGATTCGTTCGACCTCCGGTCTCTCCCCGTCCCCCGACTCTTCGATGTCGGCTGCGGCATTTCGTTCGCTTTCGGCAGCCGCTTCGTCGAGCGCCTCCTGGGCACGTTTGCGGATCGACCCCGACGCCGTCCGTCGCTCCCTCTCTCCTCGAGGGGCCTCCGACTCGCCCTCTTTTTCGTCCCCCTCGACGGTCTGAAACGAGACGGGAACGCCGGAGTCGGCCTCGTCCCGCCCGAGTCGCCCCGGCTCCTCGCCGCCGGACTCCCCGCTGCGCTCCTGTCGTTGCTCGGCGGCCGGACGAGCCCGGGGCGTGTCGCTCCCTCCCTGCCCCGGCGCTCCCTTCCCGCCGGCTTCATCTTCGTCCCCGAACGTCGACTGCCACTCTCCCGAGGCCGTCTCGTCGGCCGGGGCCCGTCCCCCTTCGCCGCCGCTCGTTTCTGTTCCCGACTCCTGAGTCGCCCCGGGAATCCGCGGCACCCCCTCGTCGTGGACGCGCCGAAGCTCCTCCGAGTCGATCTCGCGTTCGGTATCCTCCGGCTCGAAGGCCTGCTCGACACCGCCGTCGGCCGCCACCTCGCCGTCCTTTTGCTCGACGAGCCGCTTCGCCTCCTCTTTGCGTCGCAGGCGTTCCGCCTCGGCCAACTCCCGGAGCGTTTCGTCGGCCGAGGCCGGCCGTTCTTGCTCGCGACGCTCCGGCTTCGCATCGGGCCTGTATCTCGGTCCCGACGATTCCGCCGAGGAGTCCTCCTCCAGCGTCGATTCGACCGACTCCACCCCCTCGAGCTGCCGGTCGTTGCCCTCCAGCTCGCGCGACAGCGCCGTCGCCAGATCGTCGTGCTGGATCTTTTGTGTCTCACTCGGATCGTCCGGCTCCGCCCCGCCGCCCGGATAACCCGGCGAAGTATCTTCTTCCTGCGCACCCTTCTCCGGGGTCTCGCTCGGCCCCTCCTCGAGCCAGTCCGCCAGGTGACTTCGCGCCTCCGAGTCCGACTCGCGTTGCGCCTCGCTGGTCACATCCTCCAAAACCCCCTCTTCGACGACGCGCTTGATGATCCGCAGCGACGTGACGTCCCCGACCGGACTGTCGTCGATCACCTCGCGCAGTGTCCGAAACCCGTCGAACAGCCGCACGATACGCCCGACCTCCTCGGGCACGTCGTCGAGCAGGTTCGGCAGCGCGTGGTAGTCGGTCTCGAAGACCCGATCGAGCGACGGCACGTCGTCGATCAACTCGTCCCACCGCTGGAGGTGGTGGATCCCCTCCAGCAGCAGATCCCGCGTCGCCTTGTCGATGTGAACCGTGCCGGGCACCTCCTCGCGGTATTTGACCACGAACCTCCCGGACGGCCACAACATCAACCGATAGACCGCCTGCTCGCCCTGCAACTTGCCGCAGCGCGCATCGATGATCTGCCCGTCGCGAAACGTCATCGTCCCCCGGCGATCGTCGCGCTCGAATTCGACCAGCCCCGTGCGTGACTCCTCGTCGATCGTCTGCAAGAGATCGATCAGGGTGATCTCGGCGAGCTCGCCGGTAAACTCCTCGACGCCCCCCTCGCTCAACATCTCCCGGTCGCGCTTCTGCAACAACACTTCGACCCGAGTCGTCACCTCTTTGATGTAGATCGGACGGGTCAGATAGTCGTCGGCCCCGATCTCGAGGCCCTCGACTTTTTGCGGGAGGGAAGCCTCTTCGGTGAGAAACAAAAACGGGATGTGCTCCCAGTCCGGCCGCGACTTGACCTCTTTGCAGAGGCGAAATCCGTCCCAGTCGGGCAGATCGGTGTCACTGACGATCAGATCCGGGGTCTCCTCCTTGAGCGACGCCAGCGCCTCACTCGCCGACTTGGTCATCGAGACGCGATACCCCGACTTTTTGAAGCTGACCTCGAGAACCTTGCGGCTCTGGGTATCGTCGTCGACTACCAGGATGGTTTCGTTCGCCACGGGACTCCTCGATGGTGTCAGCGCACGTCTCAAAACAACGGGCCGAGACCGTCTGGCGGACGCGTTTGCATCCGCCGCGGAATCTTAGTTTCTGGATATCCTTATCACAAGCAGAAGCCCCTAGGCAAAACCACTCTACGACTCGTTAGGCTCCCGATACTCGCCTCCCCCGCCGACAGGCACGTCGAAATGCTCGGCGTACTCCTCGAGCGCACCGACCGGCGCCCGAAACTCGAAGGCGCTTCCAGGATTGAACACGACCCCGTCGACCGCCTCACGGACCTGCAGGATGCGCTGCAGCGATTCCCCCGGATCGAGCAGCAATGCGTGCAGCTCTCGCCCCGAGGCGAGCTGCTCGCTGTGGTCGACGAACCCGCGGTAGTTTCGCACGTCGGTAAAGGTGGGGATCCAGCAGTCTCCCTCGAGCACGGTCACCATCGGCCGCGTCGGCCCTTCGTCCTCGGCGGCCGGTACGAAATACCAGGCCTTCAGCATGAACACCGCTCGCCACAATTCCTCGAGGTGCTCGCGGCTCGGCTCGCGTTTCGCCTGCAGGACGTAGTCTCGGATTTCCATGGGCCGTGGCCGGCGGAGTGTTGAGTTTTGGCGGGAATGTTCTACACACCCGTGTGTGCCTGCGATTTCCTGCAACTCACGGGTCGACACTACCATGAGCGGATTGATCAAAGCATTTCACGTCATCGGGCTCATTCTCTGGATGGGCGGACTCTTCCAGCTCGCCCGCCACCTGATGTACCACGCCGACCTCCCGGAAGACCAACGCTCCGAGTCGCTCGCCGACTGGGAGTCGAAGACCTACTACATGACGGTCCTGCCGGGGTTCATCATCTCGATCTCGTCGGGACTGTACTCGATGTTCGAGCTGGGCTTCGGCCACTACCTCGCTTCCGACGCCTGGGGGGGGACCTTTCATCTGAAGCTTTTGCTGGTCGTCATTCTGATCGGCGCCGACCAGTTTTTGCATTTCAAGATGCGCAAACTCCACAAGACCGGCGAGGGGCGGCGTGGCCCCTTTTTGGCGGTGCACATCCTGGTCGGATTGTCCTTCGTGGTCATTCCGTTGATCGTATTGACCCGAGTACTCGCCTGATCCCCCTGTGAACCCCCGCCCGATCCGTCGTGAATCTACGGACCCGACAGCGCCGCCCCGGAGAAGTCCCGGTCGGCTCTCTGGCCCTGGCCGTCTTGCTTCTGCTGCCGCTCGGCGCCTGGCTCGTCGAACACGGCTGGGTGGCGTTCGGCGAGTGCGGGATGAAAATGCTCCTCGGGCTTCCGTGTTTCACCTGCGGCGCCACCCGGGCGACGATCGCGCTGACCGGCGGCGACCTGGCGGGTGCGTTCGCCCTTCAGCCACTGATCGTCACCCTGTACGGACTGCTCGCCACCTGGGGGCTGATCAGCTTCAGCTCCTTTCTCGCCGGACGCCGCGTCGTCCTCACCCTCTCCGAGACCGAAAAGACGTTCGTCAAAGCCGCCATCATTGTCGCCCCCTTCCTCAACTGGGCTTACCTCGTCGCCGCCGGCATCTAACCGCCGACCTTCGCTTCTCCCCCTCACCGACCTCGATTGCTCAACCCCCCACCATTCAACGGCTCAACCGCTCAACTGCCCCACTCGCTGCCAGAACGTCGTCTCGAACTGGTAGACCGCCTCCGCCATCGACTCGACATGGTGGCGCGGATTCTCGCCCGGCTCCTCGCCCTCCGTCTCCAAAAACAGAGCCATCGCCTTCAGATACGTCGCCAACGTCGACCAGGCATCCGCATTGCGACTCATGCTGATCGGGATCTGGAAGCGAGCGAGCTCCGGAACATACTCCGAAGCTTCGGACAGAAAAGACTGATACAGATCGCGAAACATCGTCCCGGCGGCCCCTCGTTTTTCGATGCATTCGTAGGCAAACCGATAGCTCCGGGCGGCATCGTCACTTTCGATCCAGTCGGCGACCTCGTCCCGAAACGTACGGAGCGCCGCCAGACCGCCGGCCTCCGAGGCGTCGTCTCTCATCTGCTCGGCGTTGCGCCGAAGCGCCTGCCGAATCGCCCCTTCGAGCGGTGCCGGCTCACCGGATTCGAGTCGCCACCAGGCAAACTGGCGGCCGTTGGACGGCGACGTCTTCGAGGCCCGCGCCCGGTGGAGCGTCTCGCGATCGATCGTCTGAAGCCCCTCGAAGTGCGTATCCGCCACCCGGACCCGTTCGCTCGCGGAATCGTAGCCGGCGACGACGATGCGGTGATCGTCGAACGACGTATCGGTCTCCCAGTACGGAAGCTCGGCGAGATCGCAGTGGACAACGAGCGGAACCTCGGCTTCGAGCGCCTCTCGCACTCCCCGCCACGCCTCCTGCCGATCGCGCGGGTGATGCTCCAGCAACTCCAGCCCGAGCGCCTCGGCGACATTCGATTCGAGCTTCAACGCTCTTCCCCGGACCTGGCGACTCGGCGAGAGAGACTCGCCTTTGAGATAGTGAAACGCCAGTCCGCTCCCGAGTCCGAACACCATCGGCTCCGACAACTCGATCCCCGCCCAGCGAAGCACGTCTGCCATCGCGACCGAACCGCAGTAAACCCCCGGTTCGTGCTCGAATCCTTCAACCATTTCCTTCTCCGATCTGAGGTCAGAAACTCCTGAGGGACGCGTGGTCGCGGCAGCCGGGTCGGCCGTCGCGCCATTGAGACACGAGCCGTTCGTTGACGACCCCGGACGCAGGGACTATCTCGACGTGCGACCATGCGATCAATGCTCCGCGCCATAACCGAGGCTCGAACGACACTTTCGACCTCGCTACTCGTCGTCGTTCTGGGGGGGGGCGCATTCGCCTCGGCCCCGGCGGCGGCCACCGAGAGCCCCTCCGGCCGGGAGACGAACAACTCTTCCGAATCCGAACGGCCGGACGAAGCCGGCAACCCCTCCAGCCCCGAGCCCACCGGGCCGGAGGATTCCGCGGGCGACGAGGGAGAAACGGACGAGGACCTCAAGTATTTCGGAGACGCTCACCGACGCGAACTGTATCGGGACGGGCGTCTGCAGTATTCGACGGCCGCGCTTCGGACGGCCCTGCTCCCGGGGCTCGGCAACTTCTACGCCGAACAGTATCTGCTCGGGGGATTGCACGCGACGCTGATGGCCTTCGCCGCCGTCGTCATTCCCTACGGGCTCGCCACCGATCAGGCGGCCTTCGCCTGGGGAGGCGCCGGCCTCGCCGGGAGCGCCTACGTCTCGGGGTTCGCCACGAGTGCGCTCGGCGTCCGCCGCTACAATCGCCGACTGCGCCGCCGGCTTCGGCTCGCCGACGAGCCGGCCGCCGGGACCCCCTGGGAGCCGACTCCCCCGGCGACGGTCACGTTGCTGTCGGTTTCGTTTTAGGACGCGCCGACCATCCCCCTCTCACGAGGCGTGGCTCGACCGGCGAGGATCTGTAGCGAACCGGTCGGGTAAGCCGTCGCCCCGCTCAGTCGCGACACGCTTCGACGAAGGCCTCGGCGAAGGCCGGGTTGCTCGCAAAGTGCAGATGCACGTAGCTGGCGAGGACCCTTCCCGTCGCATACCCCTCTCGATACGGCGCCTCGCGCACCGGCTCGACCCGGTAGCAGCGGCTCGCTCTGGCGTCCTCCGACTCTTCGACGATCTCCGAGTGGTGGAACAGGTGGCCGCGCGCCTGCATCCCCTCCTCGAACACCGCGGCGCCCTGCTCGACCGTCACCTCGACGTAATCCAGCCGCGGATGCTCTCGCATCCGCGTCCCCCAGTCGAACAACCCCGCCATCGGGTAGCGCTCACCATCGCGGGTCTCGAGCCACTCGCCCAGGGCCATCAAGCCCCCGCACTCCGCATACACCGTCCCTTCCGCCCCGGCAAACGCCGCCAGGCCGTCGAGAAAATCCTCGTTCGCCGCCAACCGCTCCGGGGCGTTTTCGGGATAGCCGCCGCCGAGATACACGCCGTCGACTGCCTCGGGCAGCCCCTCGCTCAGCGGCGAAAAGGCAATCAGCTCCGCCCCCGCCTCCTGGAGCCGCTCGAGATTGTCCCGGTAGTAAAAACAAAACGCCTCGTCGTACGCCACCGCAATGCGCGGCTTGGAACCGCCGGCGACCCGCGGACCCCGCGGCGACTCGTCGATCTCGACCGGCCGCGCTACCGAGTGGATCATTTCGTCGAGATCGAGCCCGGCCTCGACGGTGTCGCCGAGCGCCTCGAGCCATCCCTCCGGCAGACCCGGTTCGCCGGCCAGATGCAGCCCCAGATGGCGCTCCGGCAACTCGAGCTCGTCGCGTTTCGGGATCGCCCCGAGCACCGGGACCTCCGACGCCGCAGCGAGCGCCTCCTCGAGCAACTCGGCGTGCCCCTCGCCGGCCACCCGGTTCAACACCACCCCTCCGATCTCGACCTCGGGATCGAACCGAGCGTACCCCTCGACCAACGCCGCCACACTCCCGGCCAGGGGCCAGGCGTCGACGACGAGGACGACCGGCGCCCCGAGCCACCGGGCCATCTCGGCGGTGCTTCCGGCCGGCGAGCCCCCCTTCGCCCCGTCGAACAGCCCCATCACCCCCTCGACGACGGCGATGTCGGCCCCGCGCGAGGAGCGGACGAAGAGGCGACGATTCGTCGCCCGATCGAGTATCCAGCTGTCGAGATTGTGCGACCACCGGCCGGTCGCCGCACGATGGTGGCTCGGATCGATGAAGTCCGGGCCGATCTTGAACGGCTGCACCAGGTGGCCTCGGCTCGCCAGTGCTGCCATCGTCCCGACGCTCACCGTCGTCTTGCCGACCCCGGTGTGCGTTCCCGCCACCACCATGGCTCGACACTCCACCATCTCGCTCCGATCGCAGGATAACTACGGACTGGCCAACGCTCCGATGATCTCGCGGCAAAACGCCGCCAGATCGTCCGGCTTGCGACTCGTGATGACGTTGCCGTCGCGCACCACGGGCCGATCGACCCAGTCGGCGCCCGCCGCCTCCAGGTCGTCTCGGATCGAGGCAAACGACGTACAGGTCAGATCCGCGGTGATGCCAGCCGAGATCAGCATCGAACCGGCGTGACAGATCGCCGCACAGACCTTGCCGCCCTCATACAGATCGCGCAGGAAACGCACCATCGGCGGGTGCCGCCGCATCCGATCCGGCGCATGGCCTCCCGGCACGACCACGCCGTCGTAGTTGCTTACGACGACGTTGTCGATCTTGTAGTCGACGCTCACCGCGTAGCCGTGTTTGCTGTCGTAGCTGGAGGCTCCGGTCCCGAGCAGGTCGACATCCGCCCCCTCCTCGCGCAGCCGAAAATACGGGTACCACAGCTCGAGAGCCTCGTAGCCCTCCTCGGCGAACAGCGCGATTTTCGTCCCGTCGAGTTGCATCGTCGGCTCCCGATCGACGGGCCGGCCGACGCCGGCGAACCGGTCGACCTTCCCGATCGATCATGCGAGGTGAACCCTGCCGAATGGATAGGATCGAATCGACGCCCGTCAGGTCGAACGCCGGCGAGACCACAGACCGATCCCGACCAGCACCGCCAGCCACAGCGCCCCGCCGATCGGGGGACCGGCCTCCGCGGAGGCACAGTTGCAGCCGTCGTCCGGGGAGTCGCCCCCCGATCCGTCCGAAGCGTCCGCTCCCTCCGAGCCCGTGTCGCCGAGCTCCGAGGCGTCCGGCCCCGCCCCCACGTCGCCACCCGCGTCGCTCGTTGGCCCTCCGGCATCGAGGCCCGCATCGCCACCCGGATCGACCCCGGGCGGGGTCACCTCCGGCACGGTCACCTCCGGCAAGACCTCCCGATATTTGTCGAACTCCTCCGGGCGGTGGTAGGCGACGGCGGTCACGTACACCAGCACCGACGACCACAGATGCGGCGGGGAGACGGCGTTGATGAAATCTTCGTTCTCCCCGTCGTCGTCCTCGTCGACCGGGACGACCGATTCGCCGATCGTCCAGGTGTTCTGGTTGGCGACCTCGGTAGCGAGCCGCTCGGCAACTTCGAGCGCCTTGTCGCGATCCTCTCCCTCCTCCAGCGCGATCGCGGCGCTGATGGCCGCCTTGGTCGGATAGTTGAAATTCCCCTGCTCGCCGCGGACCTTTTGAGCCTGGCTGTCGACCTGGGATTTGACGATGTCCAGAAGCCGCGAGTTGTCGTACGGCAGAAAACGCGTCGGCCAGGCCAGCCAGGCCCGCCCCGCCGCCGAACCCGACTCCTGGTAGTCGCTGAACCCGTGTTCCTCGTCGACCGCCATGTAGTGCATCGTCGCCGCGTGCAGCTCGCCGGCCCGCTGCGCCCACTCCTCGGCCAGCTCGCTTTCGCCCTGGTGCTCGGCGAGCCTGGCTGCCGAGACCAACGCCAGATAGCTCGTCGACGCTCCCTGCAGGCCCTGCGTAAATCCGGCGTTGTCATCCTCGTTCGCCTCCCACATCAATCCCGTCTCCGGGTCTCGCCAGTCGGCCACGAAATTCGTCGCCCGCTCGACCGTCGGCCAGATCCCCTCGATGTACGCCTCCCGGTCGCCCTCCGGCAGGTGGCCCACGTGCGCGACGTACGCCCAGATCAAAAGGGCCGTATTGTCGATCTCGAGGCGAATGTTGCCGCCGGGCATCCCGTCGGCGTAGTAGTTCATCTCCCAGGAGTCGGGCGGATATTCCGCCTTGCCGGGCTGATCCGGCCAACCCGGCACCTGCGGATTCAAAAACGGGACCGGACTTTCTTGCTCGTCGCGGATCGTGTCCGAATAAAAGTCCATGCGCTTCGAGACCAGATCATGCTGGCCGGAGAGATCGAGGGCCGTGTTGAAAAACGCCCCGTCGCGCGGCCAGTCCAGCTGATAGCTCGGCTGCCGCGAGATCGAGGCGACGATCGCGCCCGTCTCGCGGTCGGTCCCGACCTTGAGGTTCAAAAATGCCCGCTTGATGAACTGGCGCAGGCCTCCGTCGATCTCCTCCGGGATCCACAGATCGGAGACGAACTGCTGGTCGGCCGAGACGATCGACTGCTCGATGCTCTCAGCCCCCTGGTCTCTCGCCCAGTTCAACGTATCGTGCGCCTGGCTGGAGGTCTCGCCGAAGGCGAAATACAATGTGGCTTCGCCCTGCTCGCCCGACTCTCCGAATTCGACCGGCACGCGCATCGCGGTGTTGGCCTGGGCGCCGGCGATCGGGTTCTCATTCAATTCGCCGTCCTGCAGGTCGGTGTAGGCATCCTCGGCCGTATACGACCATCCCTGCTCGTCGCGCACGGAGTCGACCGGATCGAAATCGTCGTTGCACCGGGCGACGTCGGCGACCGCCGGCTCGGCCGGCAGGTCGGCATCCGGCCGCTCCTCTTGCAACTCGGCGATGTTGTCCGCCACCTCGTCGAGCTTGCCGCAAAAATCCGTTTCGTCCTCGCCGATCTGATAGGAGACCGGCGACGGACTCGCCCCGAGCGCGGCGTACACCCCCTCGGCGTATTCGTCATCGAGATCGGCCACGAGCGACTGAATTTGCGACATCTCGGGATTTTCATTTTCGAGCAATTCCCCCAGCGCCCCGAAATCACGCCCGATCGTACCGGAGCCCTCCGTCAGGATCTCGGAGATATCGCTGATAATTCCGGTGTCGTTCGGGTGAAACTGCACGATCGCATCCTCGGTGTCGTTCCAGACCGCGAGGAAATCGTTTTTGTGGTCCATCATCACGTCGAGCAGGGGAACCTGCGGGATCTTCGACTGATTGGGCGCCAGGTTGGCGTAGCCGATGATCTCGATCGACTCGTAGCTCTGATCGCCGGTAAGTTCGACGAGATACCGGCGCACCAGCACGTCTTCGTCGGGGGCGACGGAATCGCGCTGGACGACCTCCAGTCCGAGATCGGAGTTGGTGAACGTCGTCTCGATCACCCGCACGTCGTCCTGTGCGTAAGTCACCTGACTGTCCCAGTCCCTCAACAGGCTGACCTGCGGATCGTCACCCGCCGATTCCACGACGCGAACTCCGGCGAAGACCCCGGAGCGCTCGGGGGCCCCGTAGCGTGGGCGCTCCCGGGCATCCGGAGCGTTGGTCGTGATGTACGAGAGATGGTCGTAATACGACGGCGACGGCCAGGAGAGGACACTCACGTCGCCGTCTTTCGAGACGCCCGTCGTCAGCCCCCCGTTGCCGACCGTGGCGATCATGTTGGTCGCCCCGAGCCCGAGTTCGATAAACGGAGCTTCGTAGCCTTCCTGGGCGTCGGCCGGCGAGGAAGCGAGCCCAACTGAAAGGATTACGAGCGTGCAGACGAACGCGAAACCGTTGCGATATGACATGCGTCCACTCCCATCCAGCGACAAAGAAATATTAACGCCCCACAAATTAGTGACCGCTCACCTTACAGCATTCCCCCACCGGATTGAAAAGCCGAAAATAAATCGCGCCGACGAGGCTGCCGGCGCCTCCCCCCCCTTCCTCCCCGTAGCTCTCCCGAGCGTTACGCGGATTTTTTCTCGTACACGATCATCGGTTTTTCGCCCTCTCGGACGGTCTCCTCGGTGATCACACACTCCTGAGCATTCTGCAGACTCGGGAGCTCGTACATGATGTCGAGCATGATCTCCTCGAGGATCGAACGCAGCCCGCGGGCGCCGGTCTTGCGCTCGATCGCCTTCTGGACGATCGCCCGTTTGGCCTCTTCCTTGAACTGCAACGTGACGTTCTCCAGCTCGAACAGCTTTTTGTACTGCTTGATCAGGCTGTTTTTCGGCCGCCACAGAATCTCGAGCAGCATCTCCTCGTCGAGCTCGTCGAAGGTGACGCTGATGGGGAAACGCCCGACGAATTCCGGAATGAGCCCGTAGTCGATGAGATCCTCGGGGCGAACGTGTTTGAGCAGTTTCGACGGATCGTCTTCGCTCGACTCGATCTCAGCCCCGAAGCCCATCCGCGACTCACCGATCCGACGGGCGATGATGTCGGTCAACCCGTCGAAGGCCCCGCAGCAGATGAACAGGATGTTCGAGGTGTCGATCGTGATGAACTCCTGTTGAGGCCGATTGCGCGACCCCTCCGGCGTAATCATCACCTCGTTGGATTCGACCATCTGCAACAGCGCCTGCTGGACACCCTCGCCGCCGACGTCGCGCGCCGAAGAGGGCGAAGAGCCGCGGCCGGTCGCCTTGTCGATCTCGTCGATGCACACGATCCCGCGGCTGGCACGCTCGGCATCGCGATCGGCGGCGAGCCAGAGGTTTTTGATGACGTTTTCGACGTCCTCGCCGACGTAGCCGGCCTCGGTGAGACTGGTGGCGTCCGAGATGGTAAACGGCACGTCGAGTTTGCGGGCCAGCGACTGTGCCATCAGCGTCTTGCCACTGCCGGTCGGCCCGAGCATCAAAATATTGCCCTTGGTCAGCTCGATGTCCTGTTCGTCTTCGTCGAATTCGACATCCAGCTCCTCGGTCAATTCCTCGGCTTTGATCCGCTTGTAATGGTTGTAGACGGCCACCGAGATCGCACGCTTCGCCCGGTCCTGCCCGATGACGTACTCGTCGAGAAACGCCTTGATCTGTTTCGGGCGCATCTCCTCGAGCCCCTTCGCCCCCTGCTCGCTGTCGGCTTCCTCGTCCTCGACGATGATCTCGCGGCACAGCGAGACACATTCGTCGCAGATATGCACTTTCGGCCCCGCGATCAGTTTGCGGACGTCCCGCGCTTCCTTGCCGCAAAATGAACAACGGACTTTGCTGTTCGGATCGGTCGGTTCCATAAAGCTCGTCTGGACGTCGGAAAAGACTGGCTGCTGGCGGTCCCCTGGCCGGGGCTCACTTTGCACCGTCGAAAACACTCGAGGAGGGTGGCTTAATCCCGGCCCCCCATCAAATCACATCTGGAAGTCGTCCATCAACCCGGGCCGGACCTTTGTGCGCTCCTTTTCCTGCTCGCGCTGTTCTTTGCACGACAGGCAAAGCACCGCGGCCGGCCGGGCGCGAAGGCGCGGCTCGGGAATCCGCGCCCCACACTCCAGACACTCCCCGTAGCTTCCCTCCTCGATGCGCTCGAGCGCTCGGTTGACCTTGGTCAGATACTTCTTTTCGCGATCCTTGAGCCGAAGCTGGGCGGTCTGGCCGCGCTGCTCGATCGATTCGTCCCCCGAATCGCGACCGCCGCGTTCGTTTTCGGTGCGTAGATCTTCGAGCGCAATCTTCGATTTGTTGACGAGCTCGGCCCGCTTCTCTTCGAGCTGTTCGCGAAGCTCGGTGAGGGTCTCGTCAGTCAACTCGTCGGCCATGGGAGATCTCGGGCGGGATCGAGGTGAGGTTCGCTCGCGGCGCACGAGCGCCGGCGAGATGCAGCATCGAGTGCATGGTAACCACACTGGCCGACGACGCAATCCCCCCGGCGACGGGAACCGCCCCGCGGGCGGATGCTCCGCCCCCACCAGCCCGCCCGGGCCGGTGCCTTGAGTCAACCCTGCCGAAAGCGTATGGTCCCCGCCGGTGCGGCCTTCGAATTTCGACGCCGCTCGAAGCGCTCGCCACTCGAGCCGCCCGCCTCCCCGAACCACCAACCGACCCGACTCGTTCGAGCCGATGACTGACAGCGGATTCGACACAGCCGACGAGATCGCCCGCGAGGTCGAGCGCCGCCGGACGTTCGCCATCATCTCCCACCCCGACGCCGGCAAGACCACGCTCACTGAAAAGCTCCTGTTGTACGGGGGGGCCATCCACCTGGCCGGGTCGGTCAAATCCCGTCGGGCCGCCAAACACGCCGTCAGCGACTGGATGGAGATGGAAAAAGACCGCGGCATCTCGATCACCTCCTCGGTCCTGCAGTTCCCCTACGACGACTGCGCGATCAACCTGCTGGATACGCCGGGCCACGCTGACTTCTCGGAGGACACCTACCGGACACTCGCCGCCGCCGACAGCGCCGTGATGTTGCTCGACTGCGCCAACGGCGTCGAGGCCCAGACCGAAAAGTTGTTCAAGGTCTGCTCGATGTGGGAGCTTCCGATCTTTACGTTCATCAACAAGATGGACCGCTGGGGCAAAGAGCCCCTGGAGTTGATGGAGGAGATCGAACAGGAACTCGGCCTCGAGACCTACCCGATGAACTGGCCGGTCGGGATGGGCAAGGACTTTCAGGGCGTCTACGATCGCCAAAAAGAAAAGGTCCTGTTGTTCGACGAGGATACCAGCCACGGCCAGGAGATCGTCGATTTCGACGAGGTCGACATCGACGACCCCGAAATCGAGCGCATCATCGGCCGCCGCCGCTACGAGCAACTCCAGGAGGAGGTCGAGCTGCTCGAGATCGCCGGCGACGACTTCGATCTCGAGAAAGTTCGCGGCGGCGAGATGACGCCGGTGTTTTTCGGCTCCGCGATCACGAACTTCGGCGTCCAACCCTTCCTCGAGGGGTTTATCGAGATGGCGCCCTCGCCGGCCGAGGGGCAACGCTTCCCGGTCAACCCCAAACGCGAGGACTTCTCGGGATTCGTCTTCAAGATTCAGGCGAACATGGACCCCGAACACCGCGACCGGGTCGCCTTTTTGCGCATCCTGTCCGGCAAGTACGAGCGCGACATGCACGCCAACCTCGTCCGCGAGGACCGGGATCTGAAACTCGCCTACCCCCAGCAGTTTCTCGCCCAGGACCGCGAGATGGCCGAGGAGGCGTTCGCCGGTGATATCATCGGCCTGCACGACCCCGGTTATTTCAAGATCGGCGATACCCTGTCTGTCGGCGACCCGGTCGAAAGCCAGGAGATCCCTCGATTCAGCCCCGAGCACTTCGCGACCGTCCAGATCGACGAACCCCTCAAGCGCAAAAAGCTCACCAAGGGGCTCAAACAGCTCGCCGAAGAGGGGACAATCCAGGTCTTCCGCCAGCGCCACATGGGCTCGAAAAACGCTGTCGTCGGCGCCGTCGGCATCCTGCAATTCCAGGTCCTCAAACACCGTTTGAAAACCGAATACAACGTCGAGATTTCCCTTCGAAACCTCGATTTCAGTTACGCCCGCTGGGTCGACGGCGAGGCGTTCGACCCGGAAGAATTCGAGCGCCACAACTACACGAAAGTCCTGCTCGACCAGGACGATCTCCCGATCGTGTTGTTTCGCAACGACTGGGCGCTCAACCACGTCGTCGACCAGCACCCCGAACTCGACTTCCTGCCCAACCCCCCCGGCACTCCCGGCCTCGACGAGCTGCGCCAGCACGGCTGGGAGTTTTGAGGTACTCAATTGGTGGCCTCAACCAAAAAGGCCCGCACGCAGAACAAACCTGCGTGCGGGCCTTTTTCGTTCACGAGAGTTGCCTCTCATCACGTCCGATTACTGGACGATGTCGTTCCCATCGCGCGGGACGATCTTGTAATTGCCGTGCGTGTAGTGCAACGGCCCGGTGATCGACTGGAAGGTGTCACCCTGAGCCGGGTCGATCGAGTCCGACGGGTAGTCATAGACGTAATCGTCGACTCGGACGCCGTCGGACGCTCCGCTGGGACCGACGAGGAATTCTTGAAAGTCGCCGGCGTCGGAATCGGGATTGCCGTCGAGGACTTCCACGTTGGTGACCTCGACGAGCACGCCTTCCAGCGCGTCGGCCCGGGAGCCTCCGGTCATCACCTCGTCGGCAGTGACCGAGACGGCACTCGGCACGCTCCCCGTACCCGTGACATTGACCGTAGAAGGTTGCTCGATTTCGATGACACCACCGTAATTGGTCACGGATCCTTCGACAGTGACAACGTCACCCCGCGAGGGCAGGTCGGCAGCGTCACCGCCGGTGTACACCCACAGCCCGCTGTTGTCGGTGGTTCCCGACTGCTGCTGGATGAAAAAGCCCGTCGCCTTATTGGTGTTGACCGCCGTCACCACGGCATCTTCGACGCGATACGGCTGGGACAGCGAATCGCCCTCACTCAGCGACTCCGCCTGAGCGCGAAGGTCCTGGACGGTGTTACTCGCCGCCGTCCCGTCTCCGGAATCCATCGTCCCCCCGTCGGATGTGGCGTCCGCCATGTCATCGCCATCGGTCTCGTCGGTGGCGTCTCCCGACGTCGCATCCTCATCTCCACCGGCATCGCTCCCGGCATCCATGTCATCTCCGCCGGTGTCCTCTTCGACGTCCGGATCCTCGTCGCCGGTGTCCTCTTCGACGTCCGGATCTTCTTCATCGCGGGTGTCTTCCTCCTCCCCGCTGTCCATCGGATCCTCGTCGTCGGCATCCATCTCGTCGCCGGCATCCATCGTCGCATCCGGCACCGGATCGCCGTTTCCATCGTCTGACTCATCGCCGTTGCCACACCCTGCCACGACGAGCAGAGCGGCAAAAATCACTGAAAGGCTCGCAGTCGAAAATCGCATCACTCCTCCAAATTCAAAATGCTAGAAGATTGCACGGAGATCCCCTCGCGTATTCGGATATGGGGACCGATCCCCGCACCTAATATCTTGGATAGTGAAACCGGCGGGTGAATTCAAGAAACGCATGTCGCCCCCTCGCTCCCCGCCGGTCACCTTGGGTCTGACACCGGCTCTCAGCTCTCGTCGCCGAAGGAGATGACGCCGGCGGGCGATTCTGCGAAAGGATCCTGGCCGTCGAGCAGAGTCGTCACCTCGACGCCCTCCTCACCGACGACGATCGTGTGTTCGAACTGCGCCGAGAGACTTCCGTCGGTGGTGACCGCCGTCCAGTCGTCGTCGAGCACCTTGGTGGCATAGTCGCCGACATTGATCATCGGCTCGATCGTAAAGGCCATGCCCGATCGCATGCGCATGCCGGTGTCGTAGTTGCCGAAATGAGGCACCTGGGGAGAGGCGTGAAACTTGCGGCCGATGCCGTGGCCGATGAAATCGCGCACCACCGAGAAATCCTGTGCCTCGACGTACTTCTGGATCGCCGCGCCGATGTCACCGAGGCGCTTGCCACTTGCGACCTCACCGAGTCCCCGCCGCAGCGCCTCGGCGGTGACTTCGACCAGCCGCCGGGTCGGCTCGTCGGGCTCTCCGACGAAAAACGTCGCACAGGTATCGCCGTGGAACCCGTCGACGACCGGGGTGACGTCGATCGAGACGATGTCCCCCTCGCGCAGCGGCTCGTCGTCGTCCGGAATCCCGTGGCAGACGACGTGATTGACGCTGGTACAGATCGAGCGCGGGAACCCCTTGTAGTCGTACGGGGCGTGCTCGTCGACGCCTCGCTCCTCGCCGAAGGCCACCGCCCGCTCGTCGAGCTGCCCGGTCGTCACCCCCGGCTCGACCATCTCGCCGAGCTCCGCCAGTAGCTCCGCCGCCACGCGCCCCGCCCGACGCATCTTGTCGATCTCGTCGCCAGAGAGAATCTCGAGCTGTCGTCGGTTCCGCATGATCCATCCGTAGAGTCTGGATAAAAGGCTCACGAGTCGAATGATCAACAGACCAGGTGATGGTGTTATTCGGCCGGCCCCGCCCGTCCGTTTCAATAATATCCCTGGATTTCTGGCTTGAGATCGCGGCCCATCAGGTCTTCGACCGCCTGGCGCGCTGACTTCCCCTCGTGCAAGACCCGGTAGACTTCCTCCGAGATCGGCATCTCGATATCCTGTCGCTCGGCCAACTCGTGAACACTGATCGAGGTCTTCACCCCCTCGGCCACCATGTTCATGTCCTCGAGGATATCCTCCAGCGACATGCCTTCGCCGAGCTTTCGGCCGACGGTGTGGTTGCGACTCAGATCACTGCTGCACGTCAACACCAGATCGCCCATCCCCGACAGTCCCTTCAGGGTCAACGGGTTGGCTCCCAGCGAGACCGCAAGGCGACTGATCTCGTGCAGGCCTCGGGTGATCATGCCGGCCATCGCGTTTTGACCGAGTCCCATCCCTTTGACCGCCCCGGCCGCGATGGCGATGACGTTTTTGGTGGCTCCGCCGACTTCGACCCCCGGCACGTCGGTCGAGGTATAGCACCGGAAATACCCGTTGGAGTAGACCTGTTGGACCTTCTCGGCGAGATGGTGATTGTACGAAGCGACCGTCACAGCCGTCGGCTGCTCCTGGGCGACCTCCACCGCAAAGCTCGGCCCCGACAGATACGCCAGATACGGATGGCACCGATCCGGCAGCACGTCCTCGAGGATGTCTGAGACGAGCATCAACGTCTCGTTTTCGATCCCCTTGGTCGCGCTGACGATCGGGACGCCGAACGGGATCTCGTCGGCCACCCGGGTGAGCACCTGGCGGACGACGTGGCTCGGGGAGACCGACACGATCAGATCCTTGTCGGCGACCGTCGCCTCCAGATCGTTGGTCGCCCGGACGTTGTCCGGCAGCGTATAGCCCGGCAAAAACTCCGTATTCTCGCGCTGCTCGTTGATGACCTCCGGGAGCCACTCCTCGTAGCACCACAGTTCGACGTCGTTGTCGTTGTCGGCCAACAGCTTCGCCTGGGCCGTCCCCCAGGAGCCGCCTCCGATGATTCCGATCTCCATCGCCTCTACCTCCGGGTCGAATCGTGAGCTCGGCGGCGCAGCGTCCGGAGCGTCTCGGCCGGATGGCCGAAGACCTCCTGGAGCCGCCGATTGGCATCGCGAACTTCTTCGACGAGTTCTTCGGCCACCGCATCGACCAGCCGGTAGGCCGCCGGATGACGCGCCTCGAACATCTCCTGGAACTGCGCCCGATCGAGGCGCAACACCTCGGTCGTCTCGAGCGGATACGCCGAGCTTTCATGCTCCCAGGGATGGATCAGATGCGGCAACCCGACCATCGTCCCCGGCTCGGTGATCTGGTCTTTGTGCTGGCCGCCCGGCTGAACACTCCACGCCAATTCGACGTGTCCCGACACCACCACGTAGGCGCTCTCGCCCCTCGTCCCGGCCTTCCAGAGCGCATCACCGGCGATCAACTTCCGGGCCTCGCATCGATCGACGAACTCGGCCAACGCCTCCTCGTCGAGCCGGCCGAGATGCGACGAGCCTCGCAACCGCTTTTCGTACGCATCTGATTCCATGGGTCGGGTCACCTCAGGCTTTTCGGATCTGGCCGAGCATCTCGTGGACCTGGTCTTCGAATTCTTCGACGTGTTCGGCCGGATCCTCGAAAACTTCCTGAATGCGCGCGTCGGTTTGCCGGCGCCGCTGGCCGAGCGTCTCGGCGAGCCGCACGATGATCTTGTAGGCCGCCGGCCGATCCTGATCGCGCAGCGCCTTGAACGCCTCGCGCGAGAGCCGGAAAAGCTCCGCAGCGGACATCGTCCTCACACTCGCCGACCGGGTGCCCCCGCCGATGATCGACATCTCCCCGACGACCTCCCCCGACGCCAGTTCCGCCAGGACCACCTGCTCGCCGACGTCGGTCCGGGTGAGCACCTCCAGTTCGCCGGCATCGACGACATACAACGCTTCCGCCGACTCCCCCTCTTCGAACAGCCACTCCCCCTGGTCGAGGGCGCAGCGCTCGGAGACATGGATGATCTCGCGGACCTCCTCCGGGGTGAGCCCGGCGAACAGCTCGCTGGAGCGCAGAAGCTCGGCGGCCTCGCGCTGGACGGCCTGCATCTCGGTCGTCTCCCTCCCCGCCGATTCCTCGGCCGTCTCCGACGCCATCTCACTGTCCCGATCATCCATCGGCCCGTACTCGCAGATCGCAACTCGAATCGACTCGGCCCGTGAACCCCGAGTCTACAGGCAGCGCCGTGTCCGGCGCAATTAACTCGTCCAACCAGGTATCGGTGCCCCGGGACCCGCGTCCGATCCGGGGCGGCCGTTCGTCACTCCCGCGATCCGGCCGCCGCCGTCCACACCGTCCGCGAGACACAATCGAGCTGGTCGGCGTACTCGGCCGCCTGCGCCTTGAGACACCGCAGGTCTCCCTCGAGCGCCACTTCTCTGCGGCGCACCGTGCGCTCGAGGCGGATTCCCCGGCGCGTGGGCGCCGCCCGCATCATCGTCACCTCCAACCGGCAACGCCTCCCCGGCTCCGAGCCGTCGAGTGCACTCGCTTTCCCCTCCCGGCTCCCCCATCCCTCCTCGTCGACGAGCTGCTGCAGATTCCCCTCCCAGACGGGCTGGTCACACGATCCACCCGACGAACAGATCTGCACCCGCACCCGTTCGGAAACTCGATCGGCGTCGGACTCGAGCGAGCTGATACGCACCACGCCACTCCCCTCGCGCTCGGCCGGCTCCCCCGGCTCACAGCCGCCGGTCGCCTCGCGGCGAGCAGTGACGCGATACGTCCCGGGGAGCGAGTCGGGCTCCGCCTCGACACTGCGTTTCTCGGAGTCGGTCGACGTCTCGGAGGGAGTCGCCGCGCTCCACGGACACCCCGCCCCCAGCGCCGCCCCGGCGACCAGGACCAGCGTGCTCCCCGCCGCTCGAAGCTCCTTTCGCGCCATGCGCATCGATCCGGATCCTCCTCGACGACACGATCTCGGTTCCGACCGGAGCCTAGAGAGGCTCCCCTGCGGCGTCAACGAACACGCGCCCGCCGGTCCATCGGGCTTTCGTCGGGGGAGCGAGCGGTCAGCGGGCAACGATCGGCGATCGAGCGTCGGTAATGTAGATGGCCGGGTGTGTACGGCGTCCATGGGGTAGATTGTCGGAGGGGACGCCGCCGGGCGAGGGGCGTGTGACCAGCGCTCCCCGCCGACCCCGGTCTGGAAGGCACCGGTCGGGGCGGAGCCGAAGGGCTCCCGGAGGGTGTATACGGGGTTCCTCTATCTTCAGATCACCCCTCACCCGCCGTCTTCACCCGGCTCGTAGTCGAGATTCCGCATCAACCACCGCTCCTCCACCCCGACTGCCATCCCCTTGCGCTGGGCGTACGATTCGATCTGATCGCGCCCCAGGCCGCCGACGTTGAAGTACCGGGATTCCGGGTGCGAGTAATACCACCCGGAGACGGACGCCCCGGGATGCATCGCGTAGCTGTCGGTCAACTCGATGCCCGTCTCGTCTTCGACCTCGAGCAGATCCCACAGCTTGTTCTTTTCGGTGTGGTCCGGACAGGCCGGATACCCGGGCGCCGGCCGGATCCCGCGGTACTCCTCGTCGATTAGCTGCTCGTTGGTCAGGTCGTCTCCGTAGCCGAGCCTCTCGCGGGCCCGCTCGTGGAGATACTCGGCGAACGCCTCGGCGAGCCGGTCGGCGAGGGCCGTGACCAGGATCTTGTTGTAGTCGTCGTGGTCATCCTCGAATCTCGCCCGCATCTCTTCGAGGCCGTGCCCGGCGGTGACCGCGAATCCCCCGACGTAATCGTCCAGCCCGCTGTCGACCGGCGCCACGTAGTCCGTCAGACACAGGTTGCGCTCGCCTTCCGTGTGGCGTTTGCGCTGCTGGCGCAGATTGCACAGCCGCTCGAGGACCTGGTCGCGCTGGTCGTCCGTGTACAACACCACGTCGTCGCCCTCGGCGTTCGCCGGAAAGATCCCGTAGGTCCCAGAGGCGCTCAGTAGTTCCTGGTCGGCGATCTTCTCGAGCATCGCCTGGGCATCCTCGTAGACCTCCCGGGCCGACTCCCCGTACTCGTCGTGGTCCAAAATCTGGGGGAACGGGTATTTCAACTCCCAGGCGAGGAAAAACGGTGTCCAGTCGATGTACTCCGAGAGCGTCTCGACGGCGACCTCGTCGACGGTCCGCGTGCCGAGAAACTCCGGCTCCGGCATCTCCTCCTGCTTGAAGTCCAGCTCGAGCCGGTTCTCCCGGGCCTCCTCGTAGCTGAGAAGTGGCCGCCCGTCGTCCCCCTCGTGGATGCGCCGGTCCCGCTCCTGGCGCGCCTCGTTTTCCTCCACGAAATCCTGCTTGCGGATCGGACTCAACAGGTCGCTCACCACGCCCGTCACCCGCGAGGCGTCGATGACGTGGACGACCGGCTCGTCGTATTTCGGCGCGATCTTGACCGACGTGTGTTTGCGGCTGGTCGTCGCCCCGCCGATCAAAAGCGGAATGTCCATCTCCTCGCGTTCCATCTCCTTGGCGACGTGGACCATCTCGTCCAAAGACGGCGTGATCAGCCCGCTCAGCCCGACGATATCGGCGTCGACCTCCCGGGACTTCTCGAGGATCTCGTCGGCCGGCACCATCACCCCCATGTCGACGACGTTGTAGTTGTTGCAGCCGAGCACCACGCTGACGATGTTTTTGCCGATGTCGTGGACGTCCCCTTTGACCGTCGCCAGCACGATCGTCCCCTGGTCGCTCTTTTTGCCGTCCTCGCCTTCTTCCATGTACGGCAGCAGATAGGCGACGGCCTTTTTCATCGCCCGGGCGCTTTTGACGACCTGCGGGAGAAACATCTCGCCGGCCCCGAACAGGTCCCCGACGACGTTCATCCCGTCCATCAGGGGCCCCTCGATGACGTCCAGCGGCTTGTCGAGCTTCTGGCGAGCCTCCTCGACGTCCTCCTCGACGTACTCGTCGATCCCGTGGACCAGAGCGTGCTCGATCCGCTCCTCGACCGGCTCCTCGCGCCAGGCGTCGTCGTCCTCCTCTTCGATGTCCTGGTCTTCGTACTCGTCGGCCAGCTCCAAAAGCCGCTCGGTGGCGTCGTCGCGGCGGTCGAACAGCACATCCTCGATGCGCTCTTTGAGCTCCTCGTCGACGTCCCGGTAGACCGTCAGCCGGCCGGCGTTGACGATCGCCGAATCGAGCCCCGCGTTGGTCGCATGGTACAGAAACACCGAGTGCATCGCCCGGCGGACCACCTCGTTGCCCCGGAACGAAAACGAGATGTTGCTCACCCCGCCGGTCGTCAGCGTCTCGGGCAGCTCCTCGTTGATCCGCTCGACCGCCTCCAGATAGTTGATCGCATACTGGCGGTGCTCCTCCATCCCGGTCGCGACCGTCAGGATGTTCGGGTCGAAGATGATGTCCTTCGGGTCGAACCCGGCCTCCTCGACCAGCAGATCGTAGGTCCGGTGCGCGATCTCGACGCGGTGGTCGAGCTCGGTCGCCTGGCCCTCCTCGTCGAAGCCCATGACCACGACCGCCGCCCCGAACTTCTTGCAGTAGCGGGCGTGCTCGAGAAACTCCTCTTCGCCCTCCTTGAGGCTCAGCGAGTTGACGATGCATTTGCCCTGGGCGTTTTTCAGCCCCGTCTCCAGCACCTCGAATTTGGAGCTGTCGACCATGATCGGCACTTTCGCAACCGACGGCTCGGTGGCGATGATCCGCAGGAACGTCTTCATCGCCTCGACGCTGTCCAAAAGCCCCTTGTCGAGGTTGATGTCGATGACGTTCGCCCCGCCCTCGACCTGATCGCGGGCGACCTCGATGGCCTCCCGGTAGTTTTCGTCCTCGACGAACCCCCGGAACTTCCGCGAGCCCATCACGTTGGTCCGCTCCCCGATCATGATGAAATTCGCGTCGGGCCGATAGATGAACGGCTCCAGGCCCGAAAATCGGGGGTGCTCGATGGGTTCGGGGATCTCGCGGGGCTCGTGGGGGGCCGTCGCCTCGGCGATCTGTTCGATGTGCTCGGGGGTCGTCCCGCAGCAGCCGCCGACGATGTTCAACCACCCCTCCTCGGCGAAGTTCCCGAGTACCGGGGCCATCTCCTCGGGCGACTCGTCGTATTCGCCGAACTCGTTGGGGAGGCCGGCGTTCGGGTAACAAAGCAGGTGCGTCGAGGCGATCTCCGAGAGCTCCTCGACGTACGGCCGCATCTCCTCGGGGCCCAGCGAGCAGTTGATGCCGACCGCCGCCGGGTCGGCGTGCTCGATCGAAATCCAGAACGCCTCGATGGTCTGACCGGAGAGCGTCCGCCCGCTCTGGTCGGTGATCGTCACCGAGATGAACAGCGGCAGATCGACGCCCTTTTGTTCCATGACCTCCTCGCAGGCGACGATCGCGGCCTTGGCGTTGAGCGTATCGAAGATCGTCTCGATCAGGAGGATGTCGACGCCCCCCTCGATCAGCCCCTCGATCTGCTCGGCGTACGCCTCTTTGAGCTCGTCGAAGTCGATCTCGCGGAAGGCCGGCTCCTCGACGTCCGGCGACATCGACAGCGTCTTGTTGGTCGGCCCCACCGCCCCGGCCACGAACCGCGGCTCGCCGGTCTCCTCTTCGACCGCATCCGCCGCCCGCCGGGCGACCTTCGCCGCCTCGACGTTCATCTCGTAGCTCAGATCCTCGGTCTCGTAGTCCTCCTGGGAGATGCTGTTCGCACTGAAGGTGTTCGTCTCGACGATATCCGAGCCGGCCTCCAGGTACTCCCGGTGGATCCCTTCGATCAGGTCCGGCCGGGTGAGGACCAGCATCTCGTTGTTCCCCTCCAGATC
>CAZRLK010000011.1:0-53279 GCA_964600555.1 uncultured Bradymonadales bacterium | reverse complement strand
CCGGGAGGATGAAAATCCCACTCCCGACCATCGCCCCGATGCTGATCGCACAGACTTCCAGCAGGCTGAGATCGCGTTCGAGTTTCTTGCCCATCGGTCGTCCCTCGGAAAAATCCGGTCGCCACGACGGCAGCGGCCGGCCACTCCGGCAGCGGCGGTTTCGGGCTCAATTGGAGCGGGGTCGTTAGCGTGTTCGCCGGCGTTTGACAACAGGCTCGGGCCGATTCGTCGGACCAGTCCCCTCGCGGGTCTGAGGGGATCGGCGGGATGTCGCGTCGGGAGCACTGCACTGGCCACCGCCGATGGGTAGTGTTAGGCGTGCGGGGAACGGCCAAGCGACCGAGACGGCGAGGTGCGAGCGATGGGACAGGAATTCATCTATCAGATGGAGGGGCTCGAGAAGCGGACTCCGGCCGGCGACGTCATTTTCAAAGACGTCTGGCTGTCGTTTTTTCCGGGGGCCAAGATCGGCGTCGTCGGGCCGAACGGTTCGGGCAAGTCGACGCTGCTTCGGATCATGGCCGGTGGGGACGACGACTTTCGGGGGGAGACGTGGGTCGACCCGGAGGCGACGGTCGGCTATCTGCCCCAGGAGCCGGAGCTGGACGAGGAACTCGACGTGCGGGGCAACGTCGAAAAGGGGGTCGCCGAGATTCTCGATCTCCTGGAGCGCTACGAGGAAGTCAGCGCCGGATTCGGGGAGGCGTCCCCGGAGGAGATGCAGGATCTGATCGACGAGCAGGCCGAGCTGCAGGACCGGATCGAGGCGGTCGACGGCTGGGATCTGGACCGGACGGTCGAGCAGGCGATGGAGGCGCTCCAGGTCCCGCCGGGAGACACCGACATCGAACATTTGTCGGGCGGCGAGCGACGCCGGGTGGCGCTGTGTCGACTCCTCCTGTCCGATCCCGACTTGATGCTGCTCGATGAGCCGACCAACCACCTCGACGCCGAGACCGTCTCCTGGCTCGAGGAGACGCTGCGCGAGTGGGACGGCACGGTCGTCATCGTCACCCACGATCGGTACTTTCTCGACAACGTCACCAAATGGATCCTCGAGCTGGAGGGGACCGAGGGGATTCCCTTCGAGGGCAACTACACGGCGTGGATCGAACAGAAGCTCGAGGGCTTCCGCCGGGAGGACGACGCGGACTCGCCGCGGGCGGTTGCCCTGCGCCGGGAGCTCGAGTGGGCGAAACGCGCCGAGAAGGCCCGCAGTGCCGAGGCGCGGCTGGAGGCCCTCGAGGAGGCCGCCGACTCCGACGACGGGCCGATGCTCGGCGCGAAACAACGCAACATCACCATCCCGCGCGGGCCCCGGCTCGGCGACAAGGTCGTCCGGGCCTCGCACCTCGAAAAGGGGTTCGACGAGCGGACGTTGATCGAGGATCTCTCCTTCGACGTCCCTCCCGGCGCCGTCGTCGGGGTGATCGGCCCGAACGGCGCCGGCAAGTCGACGCTGTTTCGGATGATCACCGGCGAACAATCCCCCGACGCCGGCGAGATCGAGCTCGGGGAGACCGTCGAGATTGCGGCGGTCGAGCAGATGCGCGACGAACTCGACGCCCGCTCCGAGCAGACGGTCTGGGAGGCGATCACCGGCGGCGAGGACGTGCTGAATTTCCAGGACCGCGAGATCAACTCCAGGGCGTACGTCGGGGCCTTCGGGCTGACGGGGCAGTCGCAGCAAAAGTCGGTCGGCGAGCTGTCGGGCGGGGAGCGCAGCCGGGTGCAGCTCGCACGGACTCTGCTCGAGGGCGGCAATCTGTTATTGTTGGACGAGCCGGAGAACGACCTCGATTTGACGACGCTCCAGGCACTGGAGCTGGCGATCGAGGAATTTCCCGGCAGCGTGATGGTCATCAGCCACGATCGGTGGTTTCTCGACCGGATCGCGACGCACATCATCGCCTTCGAGGATGACGGTCGCGTCGTCTGGTTCAAGGGAAACTACCGGGCGTATCTGCGAGATCGGCGAGAGAGGCTCGACGAGGCCCGATGAGCCTCGTCACGCGGGTCGCGAGCCCCCGCAAGACGAGAGGACCTCCCACGACGGACAGCAAGGAGAGCACACCATGGTGATCGGGCTGGCAGTCTTCACGGTCGCAGCCGTCCTGTTGTTTTTCGTCTCCCAGGCGAGCCAGGGGGCGAAATTGTCGACGGCCGTCGAGCAGACCCGCCGGACGGGGTCGCCGGAACCGGTCGTCGAATTCGTCACCGCGGCGCCCGAAGAGCGCCGCCCGACCCACTGGGACGACGCGCTCGGACAACTGTGGCAAGCCTACGCCCGGGTCGAGGCCGCCCGACTGGTGATGGCCGCCGCCCGGCGAAGCGACGCGACGATCTTGCAGTACTGGATCAAACGGGTGCTGGAGGTCGAACCGCGCATCGCCGACGAGGTCTTCACCGAGTCGTTCCTCGCTGCCCACTATCGCCCCCGCGTCGCCGACCGCTGCGGCAAGTCCGGCTGCTGCGGATAACTCGCTGCTATCGCGTCCGGCCGACCGGCGACCGGATTACTGGCTGATCGTACAGTCGGCGTCGACCGACTCCGACTCCGCTCCTCCGCACGTCTCCGCCGTGCGATTCGGATCGATCGAAGCCGCCACCTCGTAGGCCTGCTCGAAGAGCCGCTCCGGTGTCTCCCAGCTCCCGGTCACCGTCTCCGACTCGCCGGGTCCGAGGGCCGCGGAGGTCTGGACGCTCGCCAGATCGATGGTCTCCCCCTCGTCGCTCGCTCGGACGACGACCGGCACGCCCGCGGGCACCTCGCCCGCCCCCTGGTTTTCGACGGTCACCTCGAAGTCGACCTGCCGGTCGGCCGCCCCGCACGAGGTGTCGTCGATACTCAGGGCCGTCGGTGTCAGCGACGCGAATTCGAGCGACGTCCCGTCGACCTCCAGATCGGCGGTATTGTTGTCGCTGTCGCACTCGTTGATCTCGTCGGCCCCGTCGACCGTCGCCGAGAGACTCACCGAGCCCTCTCGAACTTGCTCGGGCACTTCCCACTCGACCGAGACCGTCTCGGACTGACCGGGCAAAAGCCGGCCCGTCGTCTCGACGCGCCCCAGATCGACGGTCGAACCGCCGAAAGTCGCGACCACCTCGACGCCGACCCCCGGCCCGACCCCGAGCGCCCCGTCGTTCGCGATCGTCACCCGGACCTCGAGCGTCGGCACCGGCTCGCACTGCCCCTCCCGGACCGTCACCTCGTCGACGATGAGGTCGGGCGCGTTGAACAGCCCGTCGGGCTGGACGTTGAGCCGAAACGAATTGGTGATCGAGGAGTCGTAGTGGACCGGCCCGTCGGTCGGGATCGTGCCGTCCTCGAGGACGTTGGTGATGTGATAGGCGTGCTGGTTCCAGACCGTCCGCGTCGGCACCCACCGGTCGTCGGCGTCGCCGTACACGAAGATCCCGTGGGTCCCCTGGTCGGGATAGTCGTCGTAGGTCTCACGGCAGTCGTCGCGATCGAGCTGATCGTTGTTCGAGGCGACGACGATCTCGGCGTTGAAGTCCCGGTCGACGTCGGCGACGATCGGGTACTCGGAGCCGGTTCGACTCGTGTTCGCCCGCTCGAACAGGACGTCGCCGGTGCGCCCGTCGAAGACCCGCAGGTGACACTCGTCGTTGTAGACGACCTCGGCCCGCCCGTCGCCCTCGAAATCGAAGACGCTCGAGCCGGTCCGCGAGCTGGAGGTGTCCTGGACGTCGACGCTCCAGAGGATGCCGTCGCTCGAGCCCGACGGACACAGATCCTCGGAGGGGTCGTCGCCCTCGCAGGCGAGATCGTAGACGGTGTAGCGCCCCTGGCCGGCGGCGGCGAACTCGACGGACTCGTCGCCGTCGAAATCGGCGATCGTCGGCGGGCCGCCCTCCCCGCCGCCGGGGATCGCCCGCGGGCCGAAGACCGTATCGCCGGTCTGCGCGTCGAGGACGTAGACCTCCCCGTCGGTCACGACGACGACCTCCGGGCTTCCGTCGCCCCCGAAATCGCCGACCGCGGGAAACCCTTCCGAGATCTCGTCGGAGCGATCCCACATCAGCGAGCCGTCCAGGCGCATGACGCGATTGCCGGCGACGATCTCGAGATCGTCGTTGCCGTTCATGCCGGCCTCTCCATCCAGATCGACCGCCGTCGTGATCGCACTGTTGGCGCGCTGGCCGCCGGCCGGGCCCTCGTTGACGCCGTTCCACACTTCGCCGTCGGCGGTGACGATGCTGAACCCGAAGACGATCTCCGGCTCGCCGTTGCCGTCGACGTCCGCGATCGCCGGGGCGGATTCGGTCGAGATGTCGCCGAGCCCGCCCTCCTCGAGCGTCCACCACTCCGAGAGGGTCTGCTCCGAGGCGTCGTAGCGCAGCGCGATCAGGCCCCCGCCGACGTGCGGGGCGACGATCTCGAGCTCCGGCGTCGAGGGATCGAGCTGGCCGACGGCGATCCCGGCCGAGTTCGGCTGGATCTCCTCGACCGCCCCGTAGGCGATCGTCGACATCTCGGTGCCGTCGACGATCGTGATCAACGCGCCACTCAGTCCCCCGCGATACAGCAACGACACGATCTCGGGGAGATCGTCGTCGTCGACGTCGGCGACCGTCGGCGTCGCCATCACCTTGTCGTAGCTCCGCCCGTCGGTCTCCACACCCTCGTAGTGGCCTTTGCGCTCGGGCGTGAATTCGCCGGTCGGCGGCTGCCAGGTACACTGCTCGCTCTGCGCCGATCGGGAGAGACATCGGCCGAGGGTCTCCTCGCAGTACTCGTCGTCCGGGCACTGAAACGAATTCTGGCAGGTCTCGCCCGGCGCCTGACAGCTCTCGAAGATGCAGACCTCGCTGTCGCTGCAGCACTGCTCGCTCATCTCGCCGCAGCGCGTCCCGTCGCACGGATCCCTGCAGACGCCCTCGACACAGACCCGCCCGGCCTCGCAGCAGCCATCGCCACAGACGACGCCGTCGCCGCAATTGCCACCGCCCGAGCCGTCGGCCAGCCCCTCTCCGCCGTCTTCCCGCTCGTCGGCGTCGGCCACACCGCCACCGTCGCCGGTCGCATCGGCGCCGACCCGCCAGTCTCCCCCGTCGACAGCGGTATCTCCCCCACCGACGATTCCGCTCGATTGATCACAGCTCGAGCACGCCGCCGCGCCCAGCATCAACGCGGCCGCTCCGAGCACCATCGACAGACGCCGCACCATTCCAGACTCCATTACGTGTTGTTCGCCAACCACCCACTTTCATCATCATAGCCGATCGCGCAGATCGGTCCCAAATCACCCGGCTCCTGCTCGTTTCGAGACTCCTCGACCCGGACGCGAACCCCCTCGCGGTCGCGCGGGGTCTGCCGGTCTCGAGGGGCACACCACCCGGGGCCGCCGGCCTCACGAGTCGGCCTCGGCGCGCCACTCGTCTTCTCCCGCGACCACGGGAGCGAGTACCTCCTCCAGGGCGGGTAGCCCGCTGTCCGGGCGAAGCTGCACGCGGAGACCGCCCTCGAAGTCGGTCGTCTCGGCGCAGGTCTCGAGTTTTTCGCGGTCCAGCCGCTCGACCAACCCACCGCCGAGCCACATCTGCGGCGTGACCGCGCGGAGATGGCGCTTCAGCCACCCGCAGCGCAGATGCGCCGACGACTGCAGGCCGCAGACGATCTCGTAGGGGAGGCTCCGGATCTTGAGCGCCGGCGCCCACGCCCAGGAATCGAGCACTCCCTGCACGAGGTGGCCCGACTCGGCGAGGCGGTCGAGCATGGCCGCCAGCTCCGTGCGCAACCGCTCGACATCCCGGGGGGACCGATCGTCGACGCCCAGCCAGAAGCCGAGTGCCGGGGCCGGCTCGCCACCCCCCGCCAGCGCCCCGGCACACGAAAAGTACGAAAATCCCCCACTCCGGTGCGGCTGCATCCGCCCCTCGTTCATCGCCGCCCCGGACAGGAGCACGCTGTACTGATCGAGCTCCGGGAGCCGGCGCGCCAGCTCCGCCAGCCCCTGCTCGTCGAACGCCGACGCCGCCACCTCGTCTTCGTCGGGCCGCGTCCCCCGCGACTCGACCTCGACGCGGATGTATCGGTCGTCTCCGCCCGCGATCAGATCGTTCCACCGGCCCATCGCCTCGGTCGCCTCGTCGGCCCAGGCGCCGACCGGCGCGTCGAAATGCACCAGCCCAAACAACGTCTCGTCCTTCGCCATCTGGCGGAGCGTGTGCGCGGGCGGCTCCTCTTCGCTGGCGAGCGGACGCCGGGCCGTCGGGAAGACCGTCAGGTGCGCCTCTTCGCCGACCCTCCGCTCCGGCGCCTCGATCGGCGCCAGTTCGATGCACAGCTCGCCGTCGCCCGCCTCGATCGCGCGCCCGGATATATAAATGGAAGCGCGCGAGCCCCGGTGCGCGCGCATCACTTCGCGGCCCCGCTCGTCACTCATCTCCGCGAAATCGACCTCCCCGGCGAGGGCCGCCGCAAGCTCGACGTCCCGAAAGACCGCGACGAAATGCCGCGTTCCCTCCTCGTCGACCCGCTCGGCATCCAGGTCGGTGCGCTCCTGCGCCGCTCCCCCGTGCACCCCGATCGATTCGATCTCGACCAGCCCCTCGCTCACCGCGCTTCCGGTCACCTCGATGCGCAGCCCCTCGAACCCGCCACCGTGGTTGCCGACCGACGTACTCGCTTGAAATCCGTCCCCACACGAGACCTCCAGTCGCCGCTCCCGGCCCGGCGTCTCCAGTTGCGGCGGACCCTCGATGCGTTCGATTCCATTCGACGTGCTCACGGGCGCTACCTCCTCGGTTCCAGACGCAGAGTCGCGACGATCGTGGTGGCACCCCACCCGAAGATCAATCCACCGGCGGAGCCCCCCTCACTCGGCGCTCGGCATTTCGAATGTTGACATCTCCGCGCAGTTTGCCACGCCTGTCTATCCACATGTGCTCGTCGTGCGACCATCTCGCACCCTCGCTGCTCTTCTCCTGTCGATGCAGGTGTCTCGATGAATTCGCTCGAGATCGGGATTCGGATCGCGGCCGGCGTCGGACTGATCCTCGTCAACGCCTTTTTCGTCTCGATCGAATTCGCGTTGACTCGGCTCCGGCAATTCGACAAGTCGGACATCGAGCAGTCGCCGACCCTGCTCCGGGCCTGGGAGATGACGCGGCATCTGGAACTTCACCTGACGGGCTGTCAGGTCGGCATCAGCCTCACCAGCATCCTGTTCGGCATCGTCGCCGAGCCGGCCGTCACCGAGGTGCTCCATCCCCTGTTCAGCCTCGTCGGCCTGCCCGAAACCCAGACGAGCTACGTGTCGGTCGTGGTCTCGGTGGTCCTGATCAACCTCATCCACTCGGTCTGGGGCGAGCAGGCCCCGACGTATCTCGGCGTCGAAAAGCCGCTCGAGATCGCCGAGTGGTTCACCGCCCCGCTGTACTGGTGGACGAAGGTGATGTACCCGTTCATCTATTTCGGCGACATCCTGGCCAAATGGACGCTCGGGTTGATCAACGTCGAGATCACTCGCTCCTGGACCGACGCCGAAACCGACACCGAACCCTCGATCTCGAGCTATGCCGACCTCCGCACCGAGATGGGCGAGCTTCTGGCGAGCGGCGAGATCTCGAGCGAGCGCCGCCAGGAGGTGCTTCGAGCACTGGAGAGCGGACGCGAGACGGTGACGGACATCATGGTCGAGCGGGACGCGATGGTGACCCTCTCGACGGCAAACTCCGCGGAGGAAAACATCCAGATTCTCCGGGAGACCGACCATGTCCGATATCCGGTCGTCGGCGACAGCCCCGAAGAATTCGTCGGCATCCTGTATCTGCCCCGGACCCTCGACCACCTCGACACTCTGTGCGACGGGGAGCTGGACGTCGAAGATCTGGCGGCCCCGCCGTTGACCGTCCCCGACGCCACCTCGATCGCCGAGGTCGTCGACATCTTCCAGGAGCAGCGCCAGGAGCTCGCCCTCGTCGCCGACAACGGGCGCGTCGTCGGCCTCGTCACCTCGACCGATGCTTTCGAGTACATCCTCGGCGACCTCGAGGATCCGACCGACTGACCGACGATCAAAAAAACCCCGGCCGCCACGAAGGCGACCGGGGCTTTGTGCGACGTTCAACGAACCGACTTACAGCTCGGTGACGTTGGACGCTTTGGGACCTTTCGGACCCTGCTCGACGTCGAATTCGACGGCCGCATCTTCCGCGATCGTCTTGAATCCGGACTGATCGAGCTCGCTGAAGTGCAAGAAGACGTCATCACCGCCGTCGTCTCGGGCGATGAAGCCGTAACCTTTGTCTTCGTCGAACCACTTGATTTTACCTTGAACGCGTTCTGACATGCTTGTCCTCAAAAGGGTGCTGCGCGATTCTTCGATGATCGACTGGCGAGTCCACAAAGGGGCTCACCAGGATGCTTCGACACCCCGCGAACCGGGGCGATTTGCCTCGTTCAGTTTCAACGGGATGCGATACGCACCGAAGAGACTGTTCGAGATGGTGAACGGACCTCCGCCCACCGATGTCCACAACTATAGGCACGTCGGCGAGGAATCAAGTCCTTTTTTTTATCTCGGCCGCTCGGCCCGATGGAATCCGCCCGAACGCCCGGTCCGCCCCCCCTCCGGCCAGTGCGACCTTCTTGTTCACTCGGCGCCCGACCCCCGGCCGACTCGCTGGCGCTCCCTCGCCTCGGGGGTGGTCGTCCCGTGTTCTTCACGCAAGTCGAGGCCGACGTCTCGGTCGAACTGTTCGGGTTCTTCGAACTCGAGTCCGGCATCCTCCGAAACGCCGGTGTCGACGGATTTTTCCTCGATCAACATGCCCGTATCCCGGCGGCCTTCAGGTTCGCTCCCCCAGCCGCCGACATCGCCGCCCGGGTTCGGATCGCGGTGGTCGGGATGGTCGGAGCCGTCCGGGAGATCTTCCGCCCGTCCTCCCTCGCGCTCGTCGCCCGGTCCGCCGCGCCGCTGTTCGGCCCCGTCACCGGCCCCGCCACCCGGCGGTTCGTCGTCGAATTCGGGCTCGTCGGGCTCCTCCCGCTCCTCGATCGAGGGGTCCGGCCCGTCCGGCGCATCGCCCCCGACCTCTCCGGCGTCCGGTTCGTAGTCGCGGACGTCTCCGTAACCGCCTCCCCCGCCCCCGTCGTCGGCGTCGGGCTCGTAGTCACGGACGTCGGCATACATCGACTCGCCGTCGTCGGTGGCGTCCTCCGGCGTCAGTTCCTCGCTTGCGCGCCGGTCGGCAGGCCCGCCCTGTCGGTCGGAGACCCCGGCATCCTCCTCGACGCCGGGCGCCCCGGTGCGCTCGGCCTCGGGGGGAATCTCGTCGCGCTGGCGGGTCTCCTCCTCGCCTGCACACGCCCAGGGAACCATCGTGGCACTCAAGGCGACGGCGACAACCGCGTACACCGTGGCTCGCGTAGTCATACCGGCCTCTCGGTTGGAGTTCTCGACGTCTCTCGGCCGAGGTGATTCAATGCTGCCGTCCACGAACACGCCGAAAGCTAGCCCCCACCCGCGCCTTGTCGAAATGATCCACCATTGTCGCCGCTGCGGCCGGTGCGATACATTGGCTTGCGAGTTCTGCCCGATGCATGCGAGGGAGGCCGATGAAACGCGTCGACCACATCAGCCCGGACCTGTTCGAAGGGACGGGATTCGCCGCCGGACTCGACGATCGGGAGCGTTCCCAGATCCTGCAGATCACTGAGCGCCGCCACTACGAGCCCGGCGAGGTGATCGTGCGCGAAGGGGAGGAGACACGGGATGTCTTCGGGCTGAAGGCGGGCACCGCCGAGGTCGCCAAACGCGACGAGAGCGGTGCCGAACGACGCCTGGCGGTGCTCGAGGCGGGGACGGTCATCGGCGAGATCGCGCTGGTGCTCGGCCAGCCGCGCTCGGCGACCGTCCGCGCCACCGACGAGGGCGCCGAGGTCTTCTGCATCGACGGGGCGAAATTCCACCGCCTGCGCGAAGACGACGAACTGGCGGCCTACAAACTCGCTCACAACATCCTGCGGATGCTGGCGCGACGGCAATCCGCGCTCAACTCCGAGCTGATGGAGTTGATGGGCGTCGACGGCGACCCCTCCCGGGTCGATGCCCCGGAACTCGGCCAGTTGCGCGAGCGACTGCTGGACAAATGGCAGATGTGACCGTCACTGCGGCGGCGGCGCCACCTCGAATCGCTCGGTCGCGCACTCGTTGTACACCTGGTGGCGCTTGACCCCGGTCTCCCGATCGCGCTGGCGCTGTTCGATCGCCGTGCCGCAGTAGTTCGGGGCACCGTTGCCGGCCGTATTCGGCGTCCGGTGCCACCACATCTCCCCGTCGTCGGTCTCCTCGATCCAACCCGCCCCCCAGTGCTGCTGGCCCTCCTGACTCGGGTCGTGGTCGTGGCGCGCCCCGAGCTGATGGCCGATCTCGTGGAGCGTCCCGTGCATGTTGCGCTGCCAGTCGTCGTCGCCGACGGCGATCTCTCGCCATTGCCGCTCTTCGTCGATGTTTCGGCCCGGCGTCGTCCCGTACTTGCGCCCGACCCCCGCGCACCCGCCGCCGTCGGCATCGAGCATCAAGACGTTGGCATCCGCGACCAGCCGCTCGGCCGCATCGAGCTCGACCCGTTCTCTCCACCACTGCGGGGCGTCGCCGGCCGAGCAGTTGGACTTTTCGTCGGGGGGCTGCTCGGGCATCAAGTTGTAGACGATCTCGTAGCCGTAGCCGGCTTCTTCGAAGGCTCGCGCGGCGTAGCGGGCGACCATCGGAGGTCCGGCCCGGCCGTTTCTCTCCAGGAGCTTCACCGACGGGCGAACCGACATGCGTATCGGCGGCCCCTCGCCCGGGGGCGGGGCCTTGAGGCGCTCGGGCCCGTTGCGCCGGATCTCACCGTCGACCCACGCCCGGGCCGTTCCCTCGACCTCGAAAGTCTCAAATTCGCCCCAGGCGTAGACGACGTCGCGCTCGAGCGGCTCGTCGATCACCCCCCTGGCGGTATCGCCCTCGCTCGAATCGCCGGGCTCGTCCGGATCGCGCAGATGCACGCCCTCTCTGGCCGTCACCTCCCAGCTCGACTCCGAGAAATCGAGCCCGCGAAAGACGATCTCCCGGCGCGGGCTCGGCTCCTCCCCTCCGGAGCCGTCGGCCACATCCTCCCCGTCGACCCCGCTCCCCCCGTCGCCCCGCGGCGCCGCGTCGACGCTGCGCCCGTCGCGTTGCGCGGCGTCGGTGACGCCCCCGTCCGCCTCGATCACCAGCGGAGACGACTCCCCGTCCCCGCTCTCGGCACATCCACCTGCCGCCGCCAGCATCGACGCCGCCACACCGATCGTCGTGGCCGTCCGTGCATCCAGTCGTCTCATCCGTCACTCCCGGTCAGTCCGTCTCGACGAGCCCCTGCGAAGGGCCGACGGCTCCGACGCTCGACATCCCCTGGTGCTCGTCGTCGCCGACTCGTCACTCATCGTCTTCCGACAGCAAATCGGGCGGAATTCGGTCGCTGTTGGTCGTCTCCTGGCTTTCGAACCATCCGAGCCGCCGCTCGAACTTCTCATAGCGCAGCCGCCAGGTCTGCACGGTCGATCCCCGCACCCCCAACCCGACCATCTGGACGTCTCCGGTGACCCCCAGCGCGCGGACGGTCGTGACCGACGAATCGAGCAGTTGCAACTGCTCGTCGTCGGCCCGTCCGCCGTGCAGAGAGCCGTTCTCGCAGGCGACCAGCACGACCCCCGAAGTCTGCTTGTAGTACAGAGCGTTGACGCCACTCTCCAGTTCGGTGACGACCGACGTCTCGGCCCCGCCCTCCCCGAGACTCGTCACCCGGACGCTCCCGTCCGACCCGGCCGTCACCGCCCGCGAGCCGTCGTCGGCGACCTGCAGGTGGGTCGTCGCCGGCGGAAGCTCGCAGACGACGTCCCCACGCGCCAGCCGCCGGTCCCGCCGCCACAGGTCGCCGGCATCGCTCACCCAGTACAGCTTCTCGCCGCGCGAGTCGGTGTCGAGCCCGAAGACGTACCTCGAGACCTCCGCGATCGACTCCGGCGGCGCCTCGGGTCGGGCCAGCTCCCATTCCAGAATCTCGCCCTTTTCGGTCACCCCGAACAACGCCCCGATCCGCGAACCCGCCGTCAAGGCCATCACGCGCGCCCCGGCCGGCGAGTAGCTCTCGCAAAACCGGTTGCCCCGAAGACTCATCGCGTACACGCCCCCGGCCGAATCCGAGACCGCCGCACAGTCGCCCTCTCCGTCGACGCTCGTCGCCACCACCGGCCCGTCGAACCGCCCGTCGAGCTCCTCGAGATCGACAAACTGGACGAGCTGCGCGAGTCGCCGGGTATCCGGTCCCCCGTCGTCCTCCTCGGCGAAGCTCTCGGCGATGCTGTCCCCCCGATTCAATCCGTAACTCGCTTCGCGGCGCAGGCTGCTGGTCGTCGTCCCCAGCCCGTCGTGGGTCTCGACCCCGAAGTTCGACGATCGGGTCCCCTCGAGCTGCTGGATCAACGCCTCGAACTCTGCGACGACGTGGGAGAGATCGTCGGGTCGCTCCTCCGGGTCCTTTTCGAGCATCGAGGCGACCAGATCCTCGAGGCGCTCCGGGATTCGACGATCAGTCACCTCCGAGAGCCGGGGCGCCGGCTCGTCGACGTGCGCGAAGATCAGGGCCCGGGCGTCGGAGTGGACGAAAGGGGGGCGGCCGGCCACCAGGTGAAACAGCAGACACCCCAGCGAGTAGATGTCGACCGACCGGGTGATCTCGGTGCTACTTCGACACTGCTCCGGCGCGGCATAAAGCGGCGTCCCGTGGAACCCCCGGGTCTGGCGCTGGGTGTCGACCAGGTGGACGAGCCCGAAATCGAGCAGTCGGGCAAACCAGCCCGAGGCCGGAAGCTGCTCGACGATCACGTTGTCGGGCTTGATGTCGCGGTGGATGACCCCTCGCAGGTGGGCCTCGTGGAGGCCGTTGGCGATCTGGTGGACCAGCACCAGCGCCGCCTTCAGCTCGATCTCCTCCGAGGCCTCCAGAGTCTCGCCGAGCGTCCGCCCCTCGATATACTCGGTCAGCATCCCGGGCACGCCCCCCTCGAGCATGAGCGACTCGTGGATGTTGATGACGTGGGGATTGCGGATCCGACTCAGCGCCTCGACCTCGTGGCGAAACCGCCGCCGGACCCGTTCGATGCGCTCCTCGTCGGGGCTGCCCGGCACGTCCAGGATCTTCAGCGCCACCGGCCGATCGAGCTCCAGGTCGCGCGCCCGGTAGACCGTCCCCGCCCCGCCCCCTCCGAGAAACTGCTCGAGTCGGTACCGCTCCTGGACGACTCGCCCCAGATACGCGTACGGCGTCGACGCGGTCCGATTCCAACCGGCCTCCGGGCGCCGACGATCACACTCGGGGCACCGCTCCGGGTCGTCGCGAAAGCAACACACGCAGTCCGGACAGACGAACTCGAATCCCTCCGCCTCCTTGACCGAAGCTTCCATGCGCCGACTCCATCGACGACACTCGCATGCCGTGTGTCTGCAGTGTCGCGCCACTTGCCCGACACCAACTGCTCGGCTCGCCCTCCCCCATGGGCGGGAACGCGACGTGTCCGTTGTGTTGACGAGAAGACGTCTCCACTTTTCAGCATAGTTCGGGACCTTCCGGTGTGCAATCTTTTTCGACTTGTATCTGCCGGCGTGCTGGGGAGGTTACGAATCGAACTTTCCCCACGGCGACCCTCGGCCCGCGCGGAGCGGCCATGCCCGACTTTCTCGACTTTTTGAACCACCCGTTCGGGACGAGTCTCCGGCTCGTCGATCTACTCGATGTCGCCCTGGTGTCGCTGGCCTTTTATTTCGTATTCGTGTGGCTGCGCCGACGCGTCTCGCGGGCGGTCGGCCTGGCGCTCGCGGCACTGATGGTCGCCTACATCCTCGCCCAGATCCTCGATTTGTATCTGACGACGATGGCGTTTCGGGTCGGCCTGACGTTTCTGGTCTTCGGATTCGTGCTCGTCTTCCAGGAGGATATCCGGCGGTTGTTCGAGCGGCTGCGCACGTTTCGACTCTGGAGCGACGGGCGCAGCGAGCACGATTCGTGGTCGTATCTCGACGAGATCGCCGAGGCGGTCTGGGCGATGAGTCGCGCGTCGACCGGCGCGTTGATCGTGCTCAAGGGCGAGGAATCGCTCGAGGTGCATACCCACGGCGGCACCGAGATCGACGCCCGCGTCACCCGATCGCTCCTCGAAAGCCTCTTTCACCCGGGCACCCCGAGCCACGACGGCGCCGTGGTCCTCGACGGCGAGCGCATCGAGGCGTTCGGCGTGCATCTGCCCCTGTCGACCGACGACGGCCAGCCGGTCACCCGCGGGACGCGCCACGCCGCCGCTGTCGGTCTCGCCGAACGCACTGACGCCATCGTCGTCGCCGTCTCCGAGGAGACCGGCCGCGTCAGTCTCGCCCGCGAGGGGCGCCTCGAGGCGGTCGAGACTCAATCCGAACTCGAAGATCGCCTCGAGCAGCATTTCGACCTCGGCGCCGGCGCCGAGTCGACCCCGCGCTGGAAGCGGCTGCTGACGGTCAACCCCGCCGCGAAGATCGGCTCGATTCTGCTGGCGGCCGTCCTGTGGTTCGTGCTCGCCAACGACGTGGCGACCGTCCAGCGCACCTACCGCGTCCCGATCGAATATCGGAACCTCCGCGAGACCCTGGCGATCGAACAGCAGACCTCCCGGGTGCGCGTCCAGATCGACGGACCCGAGCGCGCCTTCCGCGACCTCAATCCGGACACCCTGTCGATTTCGCTCGACCTCTCGGAGGTCTCTCCCGGCAGCCGGGAGTTCATCCTCTCCAGCGACCAGCTCTCGTTGCCGAGTGAACTGGCGGTTCGGGACATCGAACCGTCGCGGGTGTCGGTGACGATCTTCGAACTCGTCGAGACGACCCTTCCGGTCGCCGTCCGCACGCGCAACTCGCCCCCGGAGGGCCTGCGCGTCGCCGACCTCGAGCCGCAGCCCCCGGCGGTCACCGTGCGCGTGCGACGGGCACTGGAGAATCGGATCACGGAACTTCCCACCACCCCGATCGATCTGGCCGAGATCGACGAGTCGACGACGGTCGAGACGGCACTCGTGCCCCTGCCCAACGTCCGGTGGACGCAACCGACGGGGGGACGCATCCAGGTCGACGTGCAGCTCGAAGGGGCCCCGGAGGGCGAAAAGCAATCTCCCGGGGGATGAGCCGCGAGACGGCCGTCGAGGCAAAAAAAATCGGTGGCCCCCCGCCGGACCATCTCTCTTGCGAGAGACTCATGGGGACGGGGTCGACCACCGATCTGGCCGGCCCGGGCACCACACCGGAACCGACCGGACAACCACCGCGAGCACCCAAACGTCCCGGGTGGCTGTCGAACTCGTCGAGCCAACTTGCACGAACCGACGCCGATCACTCCATGTCCGACTCCCCGCCGGATTCGGCGTCCATCTCGGTTTTGAGTTCGTTCCACTGCTCCTGCAACTGGTCGAGCTCCTGGCGGAGATTCTCCCGGGCCTCCGAGCCCTCCTCGCCGGCCTCATCACCCATCTCGTCGAGGCGTGATTGCGCGTCGTCGATCTCGGAGCGAAGCTCGTCGACCGAATTTTCGAGCTCGGCGTTCATCTGCTCGCCCTGCTCGTCGAGCTGCGAGCGATACTGCTCGACCTGCTCGTCGAGCTGGCTGGAGAGCTGCTCGGTCTCGTCCTTGAGACTCTGCACGGTCCCTTCGATCTCCTCGCCGGCCTTCTCGGCGGCCCGCTCGGTCTCGTCGGCCGCCTGTTCGGCCTCCTCGCCGACCGCTTCGGCTCCCTGTTCGGCCTCTTCGTCGGCCGGCTGGGCTTCCTCGGCACCGTTCTGGGCTTCACAGGACCACAGCGATCCGACCCCCAGTACGGCGAACAAGGCCGTCCACACCGCGATTTGCTTGCTCATGTTGGCCTCTCTACGAGTTGGGTTCTTGCGTGCTCGGTGACGGCATCTCGGCAATCACACGTCCATCGGACAAATGGGTGCCCACGAAGCGTCGGCGAGCAATGAAATCCCCGGCGGTTCTCCCGAAGCCCCCGAATCTCGGGGGTCTCCGCCGCGTCTCCCCCTCCGCTCACCCCCCGCCGCCGAGCCGCTCCCGCAACTGCACCAGCGCCTCGACGGGCAGCTCCCGTGCCCGCCCCTCCTCGACGAACACCTCGAGTTCGCGGCGCGTCTGGTCGCCGACCTTCGTGAAATGCCGCTCGAGATACGCCTCCAGATCGAACGGGATGAGTCTGCGGGCGAGCGGCAACCCCAGTTTGAACACCGGCCGCGAGGCGGCCACCCGCACCGACCACGGCGCCCTCGTTCCGTAGTACGCCTCGACCACCGCGATCGCCTCGCCCCCGGCGCGCACGGCAAAATCGAGCAGCTCCCCACCTCGAAACGCCCCGAGCGACCAGTCGGCCAGTTCCAGCCCGGCGACCGCCGTCTCCAAAAGCGCCCCCGTAAACATCGTGTACGCCCGGACGTCGTCGCGGACGTCGGCGGCACATCCCCCGGCCTCGAGCCGTTCGGCGACCCCCTCCGCACGCCCCTCGCTGCCCCCTCCCAGCCACATCGGCTCGCCCGGCGGTAAAAAATACGCGATCTCCCCCTCCGGCAGCTCCTCGCCCGGCAGCGGCGTCGGGTACGCGATCATCGAGACCCGGGCCGACACGATCCGCTCGGCCGGATACGCCTCCTCGAGATACGCCCGGTCGCCGAGCCCCGGCTGGATCGACACCAGGGTCGTCTCCCCGACCGCCTCCAGCAACTCCTCGAGCCACGACCCCCGGATCGCCGTCGACGAGAGGCACAGCCAGACCTGATCCCAGTCGACCGACTCCAGATGCTCGTAGTCGACGACGACCTCGAAATCGGTGAACTCCACGCGCTCCGGCCCGCCGATCACCCGGTGGCGGTGCAGCGCGAAACCCTCCTCGGCCTCCTGCCGGTACTTTTGCTTGACCACATAGGTGACCTCGGCCCCGCCCTCCGAGAGGTGGTAGCCGAACGGCTGGCCGAGCGCACCGGCCCCGACGACGGCAACTTGTCTGGTCACTGCATCCCTCGTCGCTGCGACTTCTGGTACGTCTTCGATGGACCGTCATCGTGCGGGCGAGTCGGGCCCGGTGTCAATGCAACATTTCGGCGCCCCTCCCGTTCGCCGGCCCCAGATGCAGCCGCCTCGGGAGGGACGTCGGCGGCCGACACAACCACACCGCCGGCCACCCCGAGGATCGTTCTGGCGGGCGAGCACTGCTTCACGCTCACCACGCAAATCGCCCCCTGTCCCGGAGAATCGGACCCGCCACGGTTCGCCGCCAGCCTCCCGGATCGCCCGGGATCTCCGACGCCCTCCACTCCTCGACGGGCGTTTGTCCACGCCGCCGTCGCGCCTACCCATTGTCGGTGACCTGCCGGCCCTTTCGACCGACCCGGCGGGCGAGGCTCGCCCCGACCCGGCCGACCTGCAGGAGGCTGCATGAACGACCGACTGCACATCGCCCAGATTGCCCCGCTCATCGAGGCCGTTCCCCCGAAAAAATACGGCGGCACCGAACGCGTCATCTCGTGTCTGACCGAGGCTCTCCTCGAGGCCGGCCACCGGGTCACCCTGTGCGCAAGCGGCGACAGCGAGACCCGCGCCGACCTCTGGGCCGCCACCCCGCAGGGCCTCCGCGCCGCCGGCACCCCCGAGGCCGCCCTCCCCCTCCAGCTCGCCATGCTCGAGCGCGTCTACCGCCGCGCCGAGGAGTTCGACGTCATCCACGCCCACCTCGACCACCTGTCGTATCCGTTCGCCCGCCGGTCTGCGACCCCGACCGTGACGACGATGCACGGCCGGCTCGACCTCCCGCATCTGCCGGAGCTGTACCGCGAATACGACGACATGCCGCTGGTCTCGATCTCGCACGCCCAGCGCCGGCCGCTCCCGGAGTCGACCCGCTGGGCGGCCAACATCTATCACGGCCTCCCCCTCGATCACTTCTCCCCGAACTACACCTCCGGCGAGTACCTGGCCTTTCTGGGCCGCGTCTCCCCGGAAAAACGCGTCGACTCCGCGATCCGCGTCGCCCTCGAAACCGACCGCCCGCTCAAAATCGCCGCCAAGGTCGACGCCTCCGACCGCGCGTATTTCGACGCCGAGATCAAACCGATGCTCGACCACCCACTGATCGAGTTCGTCGGCGAGATCGACGAGGCGCAAAAACAGACGTTCCTCGCCGAGGCCGCCGCCCTGTTGTTTCTGGTCGACTGGCCGGAGCCGTTCGGCCTGGCGATGATCGAGGCGATGGCCTGCGCGACCCCCGTCGTCGCCCGGCGCTGCGGCTCGATCCCCGAGGTCGTCGACGAGGGACTGACCGGCTTCGTGTGTGAAAACGAATCCGGCGCCGTCGAGGCCGTCCGCCGCCTCGACGCCCTCGATCGCCGCGCCTGCCGCCAGCAGTTCGAAAAACGCTTCAGTGCCACGACCATGGCCGAGCAATACGCCGAGACGTATCGCGCCCTGATCGCCCGGCAGTGCAACGCCGCCGACTCGTGGTCCGATCTGTCGGAACTTCCCCAGTCACGCGCCTGACGATCTGCGGGTGTCGCATGGAGCAGGACATCCACGATTTCCATATCTACGCCTCGAACCTCCTGAAGACCGCCGAGACGCGCGTCCTCAAGGACGGCGACATGTTCGGCGTCTTCAACGTCGCCGGCGACATCGAAACCTACGGCACCGGCGTCAAGGGCCTGTATCTCGACGACACGCGCCACCTGCACCACCACGACCTTCGCCTGTACGGCCAGCGCCCGATCCTGCTCAGCTCGACGGTCAAACGCGACAACCTTTTGTTGACCGCCGACCTGACCAATCCCGACTTCGAGCACGGCGGCCTCAAGATCCCGGACGACATGCTGCACATCTTCCGCAGCAAGTTCTTGTACGACAACGCCTGCTTCGAGCGGCTCGAAATCCAGAACTTCGGCTGGAAGGGCTCGTATCCGATCGAACTGACCCTGCAGTTCGACGCCGACTTCCGGGACATGTTCGAAATCCGCGGCCACGAGCGGCGGGGACACGGCGAGCACCACCGCACGAAAATCGACGGCGACGAGATGAGTTTCGCCTACACCGGCCTCGACGATCGCGTCCGCACCACCGAGATCGCCTTTGCGACGCCGCCCGACGAACTGGAACCCGGCCGCGCGGTCTACCACCTCGACCTGCTGTCCGGCGAGTCGACGATCGTCGAATACACCATCGCGTGCGGATCGCGCCCCATCGACGAGGGACGCTCGCAGATTGTCGCCCCCCTCACCTTCGACGAAAAATTCGACGAAGTCCGGGAGCGCCGCGCGCAACTCCAGCGCAATCAATGCCGCATCGAATCGTCGAACGAAATGCTCGACGCCTGGCTGACCCGCAGCCGCTCCGATCTGTTCATGCTCCAGGCCGACACCGACTGGGGCCCGTACCCGCACGCCGGGATTCCGTGGTTCAACACGGAATTCGGCCGGGACGGCATATGGACGGCCTACGAGGTCTTGACCGTCTCCCCGGAGCTCGCCCGGGGCGTGCTCGGCTACCTCGCCGCCCACCAGGCGACCGAGGTCGATGCCGTCAAGGATGCCGAGCCGGGCAAAATCCTGCACGAGACGCGACAAAGCGAGGCTGCCGCCGTCGGGGACGTCCCCTTCTCGAAATACTACGGGAGCGTCGATGCGACCCCGCTCTTCGTCTGGCTCGCCGGCGAGTACCTGCGACGCACCGACAACCGGGCGTTCGTCGAGTCGATCTGGCCGTCGATTCGCGCGGCCATCGACTGGATCGAAGAGTACGGCGACGAGGACGGCGACGGGTTCGTCGAGTATCACCGCCGCTCACCGACCGGACTCGCCCAGCAGGGATGGAAGGACTCGCACGATTCGGTCTTCCACCGGGATACCAGCTCGGCGACCGGCCCGATCGCTCTGTGCGAGGTGCAGGCGTACGTGTACGGCGCCCGCCGGGCCGCCGCCGACATCGCCGAGCGGCTCGGCCACGAGCAGTTCGCCGCCGAACAACGCGAAAAGGCCCAGACGCTGCGCGCGAAATTCGAACGGGACTTCTGGTCGGACCGGCTCGGCATGTACTCGCTCGCACTCGACGGCGACAAACAACCCTGCGAGGTCCGCGCCTCGAATGCCGGCCACTGCCTGCTGTTCGAAGATTTCATCTCGCCCGAACGCGCCGGCCGCCTGGTCGAGCAATTGACCTCGGAGGCGTTTTTCAATCAGTGGGGCATCCGCACCCTGGCCGACGGCGAGGCGCGCTACAATCCGCTCTCGTATCACAACGGCTCGATCTGGCCGCACGACAACGCCCTGATTGCCCGCGGGATGGCCAACTACGGCTTCCACGCCGAGACCGAGCAGTTGTTCGAGAGTCTCTTCGAAGCCTCCCAGTACTTCGATTTGCACCGCCTGCCCGAGCTTTTTTGCGGAATCCCCAAGCGCCTCGGCGAGGGGCCGACCCGCTACCCGGTCGCATGCAGTCCGCAGGCCTGGGCGGCCGGAGCAGTCTATCTTCTGCTGGCCGCCATGCTCGACGTTCGGATCGACGCCCGCCGATCGGCGATCGAATTCGACCAGCCGACCCTCCCCGAGCAAATCGAGGGATTGCGCATCACGGATCTGCCGGTCGGCGGGCACTCTGTCGACCTCGTCCTGCGCCGCTACTCCAACGACGTCGGCATCGAGATCCTCGAGCGGCAGGGGCCGGTCAACGTTCGCATCTTGAAATGAGCCCGTTCATCGGGCCAGGGCCCCGAGAAACTCGTCCGCCCACCAGAAGACGTCCCGCTCGCGGACCGTCTCCCGCAGGCGCCGCATTCGCTCGACCCGCTCGTCGCGCGGCATTGTCACCGCCCGGTACATCGCATCGGCCACCGCCTCCCGATCGTACGGATTGACCACAAGCGCATCCTCTCCGAGCTGGTCGGCGGCTCCGGTGAATTCGCTCAACACCAGCGTCCCCGTCTCGTCGACCTGCGCCGCACAATACTCCTTGGAGACGAGGTTCAATCCGTCGCACAGCGAGGTGACGATCTCGGCGGTGGCATACCGGTACAGCCCGCTCAGCTCCTCCGGGCTGACCGACATGTATCGGTAGTGAATCGGCTGCCACTCCGAGGTGCTGAACCGCCCGTCGACCCGGCCGATGATCCGATCCAGATCGCCCTTCAGCTCCCGATACTCCCGGACGCTCTCCCGACTCGGCACGACGAGCTGATACAGGACGATCTCCTCGCGCAGCGACGGATACTTCTCGAGCGCCCGCTCCAGCCCCCGGAACCGCTCGATCAGCCCCTTGGTGTAGTCGAGCCGATCGACACCGAGCAGAATCTGATAGTCGCCGATCCCGTCGTGCAGGTTCGAGAGCGCCTGGGTCTGCTGGGCGCTTCCGGCCATCGTCGCAAACTCCTCGTAGTTGCACCCGATCGGAAACACCCCCGCGCGCAGCTGCTCGCCGCCGATCTCGATGCTCGCCCGCCCCCCGGTCCGCTCGACGCTCGCCCCGGTCATCTCCTCGACGCACTGGACGAAATTCCGCAGGTCCCGCCGGGCCTGAAGCCCGATCAGATCATAGCCCAAAAGTCCCTCGAGCAACTCGTCGCGCCAGGGGAGTTTCTTGAACGTGTCGATGCCGGGAAACGGAATGTGCAAAAAGAAACCGACCTCGCGGCCGAGGCCGGCGGTGTCGAGATACTCCGGGACCATCATCAGGTGGTAGTCGTGGACCCACAGCAGGTCGTCCGACTCGATCGACGCCGAGATCGCCCCGGCGAACTTTTCGTTGACCCGCCGGTACGCCTCCCAGTAGGCCGGCTCGAAGTTGCAGCGCTCGGCAAACCCGTGAAACAGCGGCCACAGGACCGCATTGGCGAATCCGGCGTAAAATTCCTCGTATTCGCGTTCGGACTGGGGGACGGCGACCAGATCGTACGGTTGCTGCTGGCGATACGCCTCCAGAGTCGGCCGCCATCCCTCCTGCGGATCGGCGGTCGTTCCCGGCCATCCGATCCAGCGGCCCCCGTGCTCTTCGAGCAGGGGACGCATCGCCTGCACCAGACCTCCCGATCCGGCCTCGATCGCCCAGTCGCCGTCGGCGCGTTCCAGGACGAGAGGGAGGCGATTCGAGACCACCGTCAGTGAGCTTCCCATGAGCTCCAGGGGGGGTGCGATGAGACCGCGCAATGGCACGATATCACCCCAAAACATGATCACCTCGACGCCGAGTCAAACCTCGCCCGCCCGCTTTGCTCGGGGCTCACAGCCGATCGGCGAGGTCGCCGAGAAAGGCCTCGACCCGGCCGACATCCTCGAGGCCAAACCGCGCGGCCGTCGACCCGTCGTCCGCCCCGACCCGGATCCCGAGCCCGTCGTCTCTCAACGCCTCGAAGGCATCCTCGTCGGTGGTATCGTCGCCGATGAAAAGCGGGCGGGCTCGCCCGACGTCCAGACGCTCCAGCAACCACTCGACCGCATCGCCCTTGTCCCACGGGATCGCCGGACGAACGTCGATGACGGCCTTCCCCCGCGTCGCCTCCAGCCCCTGTGTCTCCTCGAGGATCTCGTCGACCTTCGAGCGCGTCCGCTCGGCCATCGCCCGGTCCGCCTTCCGGTAGTGCACCGCGATCCCGTAGCGTTTGCGCTCCATCTGCACGCCCTCCCCGTCGCCGACCTCTTCGCCCAGTCGTTTTTCCGCACGGTCGACCCGTTCGAGATGCTCCTCTGCCCGGTCGAAGCTGACGCTCGCATCTGCCGCCCGCTGGATCTCGAAGCCGTGACTTCCGGCGTACGCGATCTCGGCCAGCCCGACCCGCTCGCGCACGTCGACCAGCTCGCGGCCGCTGACGACCGCCACCGGCCAGCGTGCGGCGAGTCGTCGAACCACCCGGCGCATCGACTCGGAGGGGTACGCCTCGCCCGGCTCGTCGACGATCGGGGCGAGCGTCCCGTCGAAATCGAGCAAAAATACCGGCGTCCCCTCGGTCAACCAGTCGACGATCGCGTCGATCCGCTCCAGCGCACTCTCCATGGTCGCTCCTCGCGCCCCTCGCCTCCGACCTTTTCTAATCTCGAAGTTCCTCGATGACGTCACGCTCGAAGATGCGATCAGCCGCCAGTCCCTCCAGTCCGTCGGGCTCGGCGGGCTCCGCCTCGGCGATCAACTCCTCGATCAGCTCCGTAGGCGCCTCCTGCCAGACGACCACCAGATGTTCCACCGGCTCCTCCCGGGGCTCGGCCACCGACTCGACCGCCTCGCGAAACTGCTCGTAGTCGACGACGTACGCGTCCGGATCGGCGTCGCCGCCGAGCGACGGGTCGGTGAGGCTGACCAGCAACATCTCCACCTCCGGCAGCGCCAGCGGAATCGCGTCCGGCCAGATCACGCCCCGCTCGAGTCGCCCCTCGCGCTCGAAATACACGACCCGCGGCACGAACACCGACCCCTCCAGGTCCCGGTGGTACCGCTGCCGCGCCCGGTTCCACCGCCAGGCCTCCTGGACGTCCTCGCGGTCCATCCGGCGGAGCGAGGTCTCTCCCTCCTCGATCTGCGCCCGGATCGCCCGGCGATTCGCCTCGCCCCACGCCTCGACCGCCTCCCGGGGGCCCGACACCACCTCCGCCGGCTCGTCGCCGACCCCCGCCGGCCGGAGCTCAACTTCGAACTCTGCCGCGAAGGCCTCCAGCTCTTCGCCAATCTCGCGGCCGTACACCTCCGGGGCCCCCTCGGGCAGCGCGAAGACGACCGCCTCGAGCGTTCCCTCCTCCCCGCCGCGCATCTCGAGGTCGAATTGCAGCTCGGTGTCGGTATCGGCGTACGAGACTCCCTCGTTTCCGATCTCCCACCACCGCCGCCGCACCCCGTACTCCTCGAGGTCGCGTGCGCCGAAAGCCCCGGCTTCGCGGGGCAGACACTCGATGCGATACGTCATGGCAGACTCCCGTCTCGATCGGTTGACTTGCCTTTCATGTCACGGTGTCGACTTTGGTATTCGACCTGTTTCGATTCTTCTGGTAAAATCGCCGTTCTTCGTTTCCCCTGCCCCCGGAAGTCCCCATGGGCGGCCTCGCCAAAATCGCTGAACTCGAACGCGAAATCTCGGAGAAAAAACGCCACCTCGCCGAACTGCGCCGCACCCACCAGCGCGAGCCGGTCAAAAACCACGTCCTCACCGGAAAAGATGGACGCAAACAGCGCCTCCGCCAGCTATTCGGCCGCCACCGCGACCTGGTCGTCGTCCATCAGATCGGTCGCGACTCCCCGTACTGTAGGTTGTGGGCGGATGGATTCAACGGTCTGCTGCCACACCTCGAACAGCGCACCGCCTTCGTCGTCGTCTCCCCCGACCAGCCGGCCGTCCAGCGTCAGATCGCCGACGAACGCGGCTGGGAGTTTGCGATGCTGTCGGATACGAGCGGCGAGTTCAGCGAAGCGATGGGCTTCAAGACCGGCGAGCAGTGGGAATCGGGCGTCTCGACGTTTGCCACCACCGACGACGGTCACCTCGAGCGGGTCGCCCACCGGCAGTTCACGCCCCGCGACGACTTCTGTCCGGTCTGGCACTTTTTCGACCTGCTCGACGGCGGCATCGGCGGCTGGCGCCCCCGCGCCGAACCCCCCGACTGACCTCCCCTCAGCCCTGCTGCAATTCGCCCTCGCGCCGCTTGCGCTCCATGCGAAGCGAATCGCTCGCGTAGCGGTCCGAAAACAGCCCGAGGATGTAGCAGCGGAACATGAACCACCAGAAGTTCTCGACGTTGAGCCGGTCGTCGATCTTGTCGGCGATCTCGTCGTGCTTTTCCGGCAGATCGCTCCAGTGGGTGCCCGGCTGCTCGTGGTGGGCCGTGTGGTAGCCGTTGTTGAACAGGAAGGCGTTCAGCCAGGGACCGACGAAGTTCCTCGAGTGGTTCCACTCGGACTGCTCGTCGGCGTGGATGTGCTGCAGGTAGTTGATCGCCAGGATGCTGAACAGCGCGAACTGCTGGGGGATGAAGATATACATCAGCGTCTTCTGCCAGCTAAAGTACGCTGCTCCCCCGAGATACGCCGCGATCAGGAGGTACTGAGAGACGTAAAACCAGAACCGCGAGGGGCGCCGGTTCCACATCAACTGCAGGTATTCCTTGATCGCCCCCTGCTGGAAATAGCTGCTGATGGCGGGATACGACACCAGTGTCGCCAGGTTGTTTTTTTCGGTGTACCGCCAGGTACGGGTGTGATCTTTTTGTTTGTTGTTGTGCTTGTGGTGATTTTTGTTGTGGGTCGGAATCCAGGCGAAGGCCGGAAACCCGTAAAACAGGGTGATCCAGTAATCGGTCAGGACGTTGAGCGCCTTCGAATCGAAAAACCGGACGTGATTGTGGTTGTGGGCAATCACGCCGACCGGCACCGCCATGATCATCAGGGCGGCGAACAGCCAGGGATTGAAAAAGGGCATCGACCAGGCCGCCACCAACAGCCCGGTGATGACAACCATGTAGGCGACCGATCTCCAGTCTTCCTCGTGTCGCAACATCGTTCTATCCTGCAATGCTCGAGTACCTCGAAATCCATCACATCCAGTAGCGGATTCACCACCGCCGTCCGCAAAGCGAGTTTCCACCCTCTGTGCGGCAGGCGGACCCGTGCGCGCTGGCTACCTTGTGCAACCTCCCCCTCGAGGTCAAGCCTCACACGCGAAAAAGCCTCCCCCCCGTCGGGCCTCCGCCGATTCGCGCCGATTTCCTACGCACCAGTCGCTTTCGTTCCCGCCTCGAGCCGGCAGTCGGACTTTTTTTCGCGCCGTTTTTCGCTAGCCTCGCACCGAGCAATCCAGCGCCCGACGACAACCGACGCCCGACCGACCCATCACCGTCCCCCACCGCCAGGAGCCAGACCATGAGCACCGATGCCCCGTCCACCCATCGCCAGATCGATCACGAGCTGTGTGGCAAACCGATCGCCCTCGGCGACGGGACCGCCCGGGTCCGCCTGGAGACGACCGAGCGGATGGCCGTCGACACCCACGAGCTGGTGCACGGCGGCTTCGTGTTCGGACTCGCCGATCACGCCGCGATGCTCGCAGTCGACCACCCGAACGTCGTGCTGGGCGCCGCCGAGACGCGCTTTCTCGCTCCGGTCACCGTCGGCGAGACCGTCGAGGCCGGCGCGCGGGTCGTGGAGGGCGACGGCGCCAAACGCATCGTCGAGGCGGAAGCGACGGTCGGCGACGAGATCGTCCTCGAGGGGACCTTTACGACGTTCGTCCCCGACGAGCACCTCCTGGCGTAGCGCCGGCGGTCAGGCGATGCGGATCAGGCCGACCCCGGCGACCATCAGGGCCGCGCCGACCAGCCGAAAGCCGATGTTGCGCTCGGCGAACAGCAGCCACCCGAACACCACGCTCACCAGCATTCCGGCCCGCTTGATCGAGATCACGTAGTTGACCAGCGGCGTCAGCTTGATCGCACTCATCTGCAGAAGCGACATTAGGCCCGTCAGCCCGCCCGCCCCCGCCAGCACCGGCCAGTGGCGCCGCATATCCTCCATGCTTGCATCCCCTACCGTCCGCATTACCGGGACGAAACAGACGACGAATCCCGCCCCGAACGCCGTCAGATAAAAGGACGGCGACGAGGAGGTGACCGTGATCTTTTCGACCGTCGCCGAAATCGACCAGATCGCGGCGACGAACAGCATGTATACCGCCCCCCGGTCCGAGACCACCGCCCGCACCGGATCGAGCACGCCGGAGATGCCCCGCTCGATGTTGAGGACGTAGGCCCCGACGGTGATCAGCAAAATCCCGCCCAGCCCCCGGCCGCCCGGCGCCTCGCCGAGCATCAGATACTCGATTCCCAGCACGAAGACCGGCGTGAAGGCCAGAAGCGGCATCACCAGCGAGATGTCCGACAGGCGCACCGACCGGACGAACAGCGGCCAGGCCGCCAGATTCACCCCCAGGCTGACCGCGCACGCCCACCAAAACGCCCCCTCGACGACCGGCAGGCCCGTGTACGTCAGCGCCCCGGCATACAGCGGCAGCGCAAACAAAAACAGCGACCAGGTCACCAGCATCTGGTCGATCTCGTCGGTCAGTCCCTTGAGGTAGGCGGCCTGCCCCCCGTATACCAGCGCGGTGAGGATGGCGAAGACGAACCAGGTCACGTCGCTCCTTTGCGGGCGAATCTGGCGAATGTCACCGCGAGGTCGTCGTCCGGTCGCTCCCCGCGACGAGGGGCGAACTGCCGGCGAAGCGACCTCCCGATTCGATGGCACCGGATTTGCATATCTTCATCGGACGAACAAGTCGGGAGGCGACTCCCGGACACGAATGAGACGACTCACACCCTACGGGTAAACGTTATGCGTACACACGAATGGTTGTATCTCGGACTCGCCGTATTCGTGACCCTCGCCGCCATCGCGTGCGGAGAAACCGTCGACTCCAGCTCGGTCGACACCGACGGCGTCTACGCCGAGTTCTCGGCGACCGGCACCGGCGACAACACCACCGACATCCAGGCCGGCCTCAAGACCGGCGGCCCGAACTCCAACACCTTCCTCGAGCTCAACGACGGCGACGAGTTGAACTTTTTCGTCAACGACGACGAGTACGAGCCGAACCTCAGCAACATCGGCGGCGGCGCTCACTACCTGCGGACCATTGACGGCAATGGCGGCGGCACGAATATCCGCATCGCCTTCAGCCGCGAGGAAAAACAGAGCGCCCGCGACTCCGAAGTCGAGCTCCCCAACCCGTTCGTGATCGAGTCGCCCTCCTCCGGCGAGAGCTTCTCCAGGGAGAACGACTCGGTCGAGATCCAGCTCAGCAACTCGCAGTCCGGCCCGGAGATGGTTGCACGCCTCCAGGGCGATTGCCTCGACGAGTCGGTCACCGAGACCTTCTCCGGCGATACGGTCACCATCTCGGCGAGCGCGATCGCATCCGACGAGGAGGATCCGGACGCCGAGTGCACCGTCGACATCGAGGTCGACCGTACGCGGGAGGGCACCGTCGACAACGAATTCAGCGGCGGCGAATTCGAGGGCGTCCAGCGGCGCACCGCCTCGTTTGAGAGCGTGCCGTGAGCGCCGGATGAGACCTCTCCGATCATTCGAGTACGTTTCCTCCGAGTGGTGACACGTTTGTCCACTCCCGGCCGGCATCGGCGACCCGACTCGCCGGTGCCGGTCCGTCGTTTTCACGCCGCCCCCTTCCGATGAGCCACGACGATCCGCACTACCTGGCCGCCCTGCATCTGCCCGTCGATCGACGCCTCTCGATCGGCGCCCTCGGCGAATTCGACTTCCCCGGCGGCGACTACGTGTACGTCGGCCGCGCCGCTCGCGGCTACGACGCCCGCCTCGCCCGCCATCGCCGCCTCGACGACAAGTCGCTCCGCTGGCACGTCGACTACCTGCGCGAGGCGACCCGCTGGATCGCCGCCCGCACCCCCGAGGCCCCGAGCGAATGCGCCCTGGCCGACCGACTCGCTTCGCGCGAGGACGCCACCCGCCACGTCGCCGGCTTCGGCGCCAGCGACTGCGACTGCGCCGGCCACCTCGTCCGACTCGCTCCCCCGGCCGACGATCTGCCCGGCGAGATCTGGGCCGGCGAGGGTCGGCGCGCGAAGTTCGTCGAGCGGCCGAACCGGTTCGTCGCGCGGGTCGAGCTCGAGAGTGGAGAGGCGGCGCGGGCCTACATGCCGAACACCGCCCGGCTGACCGAGCTTCTGACCGACGGCCGCGAGATGCTCGTCGAGCCCGCCGACGACCCGTCGCGCTCGACCGACTACACCGTCCGGCGCCTCCGCGACGCCGGCGGATGGGTCGCCCTCGAGGCGACGGGGGCGGAGACGATACTCGCCGAGTCGATGCGCCTCGACGGCGAACTCCCCGAACTCGGCGCGATCGAGGGATGGTCCGCCCAGGAGAGCCTCGACGACTACCGCGTCGACTTCCGGCTCACCCACCCCGACGGCCCCGAAACCTGGCTCGAGGTCAAGTCCCTGAGCCGCTGCATCGACGAGACCGCCTACCTGTCGGGCACGCCCTCCCGCCGCGCCACACGCCAGCTCGAGACCCTCGGCGACCTGGCCGAACGCGGCGAACGCACGGCGGTCGCCTTCGTCCTCCAGCGCGGCGACCCGAAACGCCTGTCGCTCGGCGACACCGGCGCCGTCCGCGTCGACCCCGACTGGCGCCGCGCCGTCCGCCGCGCCCGCCAGCGAGGGGTCCTCCTGCTGGCCTTCCGCTGCCGCGTCACCCCCTCGAACGCCTGGCTCGACCGACCCATCCCCGTCGCCGATCCACCCTCGTGACACCACCCTACTTCGCGCGCAAATCGGCGCCGATTGAAAAACCCGGAGCAGGGATCGAGGATCGGATCTCGGCGGCAATGCCCGCGCACACTCATTCGCCCCCACGACGGAGTCGATCCCCGTGAACACCCACGTCACCGACCTTCTCGCGGACGCCCTCGGCCGGGAGGTCGAGCTTCAGGAGCTGCGCACGGTCGCCGGCGGCGACATCAACCGGGCGGCCGTCGCCGAAACCGACGCCGGGCGGTTTTTCGTCAAGTGGAACCGCGACGGACCCGACGACCTGTTCGTGCGCGAAGCCGAGGCGCTGGGGGAGATGCGCCGGGCGGAGACCGACCTGGTGATCCCGGAGCCAATCGCGGCGGCGCGCCCCGAGGGCGACCGGCCGGGGATGCTGGTGATGGAGTACCTCGAGCCCGGCCCCCGGGTCGACGATTTCGACGAGCAGCTCGGGCGCGGCCTGGCCCAACTGCACGAGACGTCGAGCGAGGCGTTCGGCTTCCCCCACGACAATTACTGCGGGACGACGCCCCAGCCCAATCCCCGGACCGACGAGTGGGTCGAGTTTTACCGCGAGCACCGGCTACGCCACCAGCTGGAGCTCGCCGTCGACCACCGGCAGGTCGCTTCCTCGGACCGGCGCGCCTTCGAGCGGCTTCTGGACCGGCTCGACGAGTTTCTCGGCGTCGACCCCGAACCGCCGGCGCTGATCCACGGCGACCTGTGGAGCGGCAACCTCCACGCCACCCCCGACGGCCGCCCCGCCCTGATCGACCCCGCCGCCTACTACGGCCACCGCGAGGCCGAGATCGGCATGATGGAACTGTTCGGCGGCTACTCCGAGACCGTCTACCGCGCCTACCAACAAATCCGACCGCTGCAGGACGGCTGGCGCGACCGGCTGCCGCTGTACTCCCTGTACCACGTCATGAACCACTACAATCTGTTCGGCGGACACTGGGGGCGCCAGGCGTTCGACATCGTCCGGCAGTGGCTATGAAGGCGGGTGGAACACGAGACGGCTCTCTCCTCCGAGAAGGTCGGTCTAAAACGGGTAGAAGCGATAACCGACATCGAAGCTGAACTGGCCGGCATTCGAGTCGCCGGTCAGCCTCTGGTCCATGTTCGACCAGCCGAATTTCAGCTCGCCGAACAGCGTCCCCGGCCCGAGCCGGTAGTCGACGCCACCGCCGAAGACCATCCCAAATTCGGTATTCGTCTCGCGCACTTCGCCGAATTGCGCACCGTTGCCCTCGGCGCTCATCGTCGTCTCCATCAGGTTGAGCCGGGGCCCGATCAGGCCGTACGGGTCGAGATTCGCAGCCAGGTCGCGGCCTCGCCAGATGGCGACCAGATCGAGGGTGAGCATCCGCTGGGTCATCTCCCAGTCGTACTCCCCGCCCCCTTCGCCGAGATTCGGGTCGGAGCCGCCCCCGCTGGCCGACGGCTGGGTGTAGTGGCCGTACACGGCGATCTCGAGGGGATTGTTCAACCTGTCGATCGGGGGAATGACGCCGAGCTCGAGGCTGAAGATGCCCCAGGAGCCGAGGTCACTGAACAGTCCGGGGACGGCGATGCCGACGTGCGGGGCGACGACGAAGACGTTGCGGGTCGACGGATGCCCGCCCGACGAGCTTTCGGCCCCGGCGTCGGTGTCGCTCGTCGACGCCTCCGACGGTGCCGCCCCGCCCGGCTCGGCATCGCCCTCGTCAACCCCGCTCGTCGCCTCCTTTTCGTCACCGTCGTCCTCGCCGGCCTCCGTCTCACCGACGGCCGAACTTTCGGACGCCTCGCCGACCGTCGAACTCTCCGTCGACTCGCCGCTCTGCTGGGCCGCCGCCGGCATCGTCGCCAGCCCGAATGCCGCGAGTACCGCCAACTGCACGTATCGCCTGCTCATCGTCCGCTCCATGCCGAATTCCTCCATCTCGTCGCTCCTCGTCTCCTGGTCGAGTTGCTCGTCCGACGCCGTCTCTCCCCCTCAGCGCCGCGTCGTGCCGATGACCGCATACTCCATCGTCTCGAGCACCGCGCCGCCGGTTCCGACACCTCCTCCGAGATACAGGAAGCCGACGAACGAGGTCCGGCCGAGCCGATGCCGTTCGCTCATCGAAATCCCGCCCTGCGAACTCCAGCCCGGCAGATTGCCGTCAGTCTCGATCTCCCCCGAGATGTCGCCATTGGAGTCGGGGGCCCCGTTGTGGCCGCCGAACGCCAGCGAGACGTTGTTTGCGATCGTCGCTGCGAATCCCGACCGTGCCCGCTGCATGTTGGTGCTGTCCCGGATCGCCCCCAGGTCGCCGGTGCCTCCCGCCAGCGGCCAGTAGTCGATCTCGGTGGTCGTCCCGCCGCCCCCGGGCTCTTCGCCACCGATCGAATACAGGTAGGCCTCGCCCGAGGAGAGGTTGCTCGAGTTTGCCGGCGTCGCGACCATCGCGTCGATCTCGGTGCGCTCCGCCGACAGCGCCCGGCTCGAGGTCGCGACCGCGTCGACGCTCTGGGCGCGTTTGACGTCGGCGTCGCCCAGAATCGTGATCTTTTCGATCGAGTCGTAGGTGACCGTTCCGGTCGTATCCTGGCCGCCGAGCACGTAGATGTAGGCGGTGTCGGGGTCGCTCGGATCGATCACGCCCTGGACACCGTGGCGAGCCCGGGGGGTGTTCAGAGTCCCGACCTGGTTCCACTCGCCGAGCGAACCGACCGGCACAAACGCCTCGCCGGAGGTCGACATCGACCCGTCGTCGGTGACGCTGGTCGTCCCTGCGCCGGTCGTCGTCAGCCGCTCCTCCTCGCCGGCCGCCAGGTCGGGGCTCGGCGAGCGGTACACGCGATACTCGTCGACGTTGGTGAACGTCGACCACTCCAGGGTGACGCTGACCTGGTAGTCTTGCAGATCCGGCACGTAGACCGGTTGCACGCTCGACGGGAGGGTCTCGCCGCCCGGGTTGTGGTCGCTGGAGGTCGGGTGGACGGCCGAGACGCGGTAGTAATACACGCCCGGCTCGAGACCGCCCCCGGAGCCTTCGGTGAAGTTGAACTCCAGCCCCGTGATCTCGGGCGTGTGGGTCGGGTCGAGAACGTTCGCCCGCAGAATCTCGTCGGTCACCGAGGTCCCGTCGTGCCCGCCGATCAGGTAGATGAAATCCCGGATCCGCGTCGAGCGTGCAAAGGTCCGCCCGTCGCCCGGCAGATCGTTCGGCAGGTAGCGCCACTCGCCCGGCTCGCCGAACCGGTCGATCGGGGCCATCTCGCCGGTCGCCCGCACGTCGGCCGGTCCGAGCGTCCCGGCGCCGTTGTCGCCGCCGAACGCGTAGACGAACCGCTGCTGGCGCGACGGCTCGCCGGAGTCCATCGCCGGCCAGCGCCGCGGGTCCTGGAACGCAGGGCCGTCCTCGAAGCTGATGAACTTGTAGGCAGGGTTGACCGTCGCGATCGGCGAGTAGGTCGCATAGGTGTTGTCCTGGTTGGTCAGCCGAAGCTCGCAGGCATCTCCCCGGTTCATGTCGCGGGTGTCCACGGTCAGCTCGACGCTCGTCGACGACTCGCTGTCGATGGTGATCGTGCCGTCCGCGAGCGAGGGTGCCGCGCCGTCGTCACAGGTGACCTCGATGGGCGTCGGGTCGGCCTGGCCGGCATCGATCCGGAAGTTCTCCCCCTCGATCGTCACCGCCACGGCACTCTCGGGCGTCTCCCAGGTGCCCGGCGAGACGGAGTCGATGACCGGCGTGCGCTCCCGGGTGACCGTAAATTCGTCGGGGGCGACGCCGACGGTCGAATCGGGGTTGACCACGACGACCTGGTAGTCGCCCGGCGAGACCTCGGTCCCCTCGACGATGCCCTCGAGTTCGGTTGCCGAGCTGAAGGTCGTCCCGGTCAACTCGGTCGCCGTCGCCGAGGAGCCGCTCGAGGTCGGGTTGAGGTACACGCGCGGCGTCGGCTCGAACTGGGTCTGGCCGCTGGGGGGCGGGTCGGTCGCGGTGATCTGGAGGCTCGTATCCTCCAGCTCCGAGCCGTACTCCGGCTCGATGCCCTCGACGGCGATCTCGGTCGTACCGACGACCTCGAGCAGCTCGTCGCGCCAGGCGCCACAGTCGACCCCGGCGACCTCCTCGGTCACCCGGACGTCGTACATCCCTTCCGGAAGGCTCGAATTGTCCGGCAGCGTCACTCGCAACTGGCCGTCCTCGCCGCTGACCGAGCTGTAGGTCAAATCGTGGACGTTGCCCGACGGATCCCGGATCTGCACCCCGGTGACGTCCGACGGATCGCCGTTGGTAAAGTACAGCCGTCCCGACAGCGAGATCTCGCGGTAGTGGACGGCCGGATCGAGGTAGACGGCCAGCGGCCCGGTCAGCACCTCGACGTCCTCGCCGTACGGGTCGCTCTGGCAGCCGTTCGGGTTGGTGACCGTCAGATCGAGCGAGCCGCCTTCCGGAAAGCTGGTACCATTCCAGCTCGCCGTCAGATTCTCGGAGTCGTGAAAGGTGACGCTGTCGGCCTCGACCCCGCCCAGCTCGACGCTCGGAGTGTTCTGGAAGTTCTCGCCGTCGATCTCGATGACTCCGCCCGACGCGCACGTCCTCGCCGGCTGGATGTCGGTGACGGTCGGCCGCTCGGCGGCGCGCTGTCCGACCTGGAGCGTCCGCGTGACCGAACACTGCAGATCCCCGCGGTTGTCGACTTCGATCGTGTAATCCCGACCGCCGGCGGCGTCCGACTGCCCGCCTTCGAGTTCGACCGACAGCACGGGGCAGCGGTCGGGCGAGGCGGAGCTGGGGGCGACGCTCTCCCACGTGCCGATCAGCGCCGGGGCGGCGGTGTCCTGCCCCTCGATCGTCACCCGCGGCAATTCGCCCCCCATCTCGTAGTAGTCGCGATCGTCGTCTTGCGCCTCGACGATCATGCGGTTCGGATCCGACGACGGACACGTCTCCTGGACGGCCGCATTGCCGATCGTCGGGGGCGGGGCGTCGGCCTGGTAGACGTTTTCGCTCGATTCGCAGTCGACCGGGTCGGGGTTGGTGACCACGACCCGGTGGTCGGTCAGCGCCCCCTGGGCGAGCGCATCCTCGGCGACCTCGACGATCAGTTCGGTACACTCGCGGACGCCCGGCGTGGCCGTCCCCGAACACGTCGAGTCGACGACGTCACTCGTCTGCACGTCGACGCCGCCGATCGTCACGTCCGGCAGGTCCCCGTCGACGCTCATGAAGTTGCGGCCCTCGACGCGCACGTCGGTGTAGGCGTTCTGGTCGGTACACACCGGCGAGGGAGCCACGTCGGTGACGACCGGCGCCTGCTCGACGCGCAGGTTGACCGCATTCGACGACTCGCAGTCGGCCTGGGTCGGATTGTGCACCCGGACCTCGTGGTCGCCGCTCCCCAGCTCGCCCTCCTGGAGCGTCACCTCGATTTCGGGGCAGGTGTAGACGGTGTAGTCGGGGCGGGTCGGGGTGGCGTTCATGGCCGTACAGTCCTGCGCCAGGTCGTCGACCGACGTCGGGTACCGCTCGCCGTCGATCTTCGCCTCCGGCATCCGGACCGTCCCTGTCGAATCGTCGATGGCGAGGAACGGCTGGTCGGCGGCCGAGCTGAGCGTGTAGGTCTGCTGGCGGTCCTGCAGGCAGGTCACCTCCGGTTCGATGCCGGTGATGCTCGGCGGCGGGACGACCGTGTAGTCGACCAGCGTCGGCGACTGGCAGCCGGCCGGTCCGGGGTTGGTCACCCGCGCCTGGTAGGTCGTCGGCGAGGAGGTCGTCGGCAGACCGTCGGCCGAGCCCTCGACGGGGATCTCGAAGTCGGCGGTCTGGCACGATTTCACCCGCGGATTGTCCCCGTCGATCGGCCGGGCCTGGCAGGTACCGACGTCGGTGGTCGAGTAGGTGGCCAGCGGCGAGCCCCCTTCCAGAAAGGTCACCTCGGGGCGGCGCGTCGACTCCGATTGATAGTCGATCGAGAGCAGACCGGTGCCGACCGCACTCACGGCGTTCGTCCCCTGGGCCATGCAGATCGGCTCGGGCTGCACCCGGGTCAGCGTCGGGGCCGGTTCGACGCGCAGTCGGGTATCGTCGCGGCTGGTACATCCCTGGCTCGAGGGGTCCGAGGAGAGCGGGTTCGTGGCAGTCACCAGCTGCTGGCCGGCCTCCAGGTCGCCGGCGTCGGTCTGCACCTCGAGTTGCCCGCACCGCTCGACACTGCGGCCGTCGATGGCGTCGACCGACGAGCAGCCCGTCGGCGTCACCTCGTCGTCGGAGGCGGTGTAGTTGCCGATCCGGACGGTCGGCTCGTGGCCGTCGACGATCAGAAACTCGCCGGTCAACGTCAGATCGTTGTCGATCTGGGCGGCGCAGACCGGCTGCTCGGAGACGGCGGCGACGGTCGGTGCCGGTTCGACGACCAGCTCGAGGGTGTCGCTCCCGGCACACCGGGCCGGGGGCGGCTGGTGGACACGCACCCGGTGGGTGCCCGCCTCGACCTGTTCGGCAGGTACCGTAAAGGTGAGCGTCTCGCACAGGCGGGTCTCGCCGACCGGCGAGTCGTCGACCGACGAGCACTCGTCCATCGCGTCGGCCGGAAACAGTTGGCCGCCGACCTCGACCGTCGGCCGCATCGGATTCGCCCCCATCGTCCCGGCAGCCCCGTCGGTGATTTCGAGAAACTCCCGGTCCTCGGCGCGGATGGTGAAGCTTCGTTCGCTCTCCTCGAGGCAGGCGAACTCCTCGGTGATCCCGGCGAGGTCGGGGGCGTCGACGGTCCGCAGCGCGACCCGTTCGGGCGAGCTGCATCCGGTCGCCCCCGGATTCGTGACGCCCACTTCGCGGCGGTCGAACGCCCCGTCGACGTCCGGACTGAACTGCCCCGCCGGGATCGTCGCCTGCAGGGTCTCGCAGCGCAGGACGTCTTCACTCCGATCGTCGATGCCGACCTCGCTGCAGTCCTCCGCCCGGTCGGCGCGCGTCGAGAACATGCCAAACGCCACCTCCGGCCGCTCGCCGTCGACGACGAAAAAATCCTCTCCGCGGATGGTCACCTGTCGGGCACCGTCGGCCGTGCAGACCGGCTGGGGCTGGACACCGTCGACGCCCGGCAGCGGCGTCAGGCGCGCCGGCGCCGAACCCTCGCTCCGGCAGTCGGCCGGCGGCGGATTCCGTACGCTCACCTCGACCGATCCGTCGCCGACCGCTCCCTCGGGCACCTCGGCGATCACTCGCGAGCAGCTCTCGACACGCTCGTCGCCGATCTCGAGGTCGGTGCATCCCGCCAGACCGGTCGCCTCGAAGGTTTCGCCGGCGAGTTCGACGACGGGGACCGCGCTGGTCGGCCCGTCGTCGCGGTCGAGGACCGGCCAGTCGTCCGGCAGTTCGGGCAGATTCGCCGCATCCTCGGAGTCGACCTCGATCTGCAAAAATCCCGCCCCGTCGACCGCGATCTCGGTCGTCCCGACGTCTTGTTCGCCGTCCTGGTCGATGTTGCAAAACGGGTCGGGCGTGACGTCGTGGACCATCGGCGGCGGGACGACCGGAAGCTCGGCCTCGGCGGAGCGGCAGCCGACCGGTTCCGGGTTGATCAATGTCATCGGCAGGGAGGTCAGTTCGGTGTTCGGTCTCGGACCGTCGGTCTCCGGAAGCCCCGTGTCGTCCCCGCCATCGCTCCCCGCATCCCGCCCCCCGGCATCGGAGCCGGCGTCACTCGCCGAAGCGTCGACCGTCGCCGCATCGGCCGTCCCGGCGTCGGAGGTGGCCACGTCGCTCCTCGTGGCATCGCCCGATCCCGCGTCGGTCGTCCCGGCATCGGCCCCCGCATCGAGATGCCCGCTGAGCGGCTCCCACGAGCCATCCCCCTGGCTGATCTCGTCGAGCACGCCCGCCGATATGCGAATGTAGGCGGTCTCGCAGCTTCGGGTGCCCCGCCCGCCGGCACTCTCGACCGACTGGCAGTTCTCCAGCGACTGCACCTCGAAGTTCCGCCCGCCGACCTCGACGCTTGGACGCCGCCTCTCACCGTCGTGGTCGATGCGGACGAACCCGCTGCCGTCGATGCGGAACCGCTCGTAGGTCTTTTGTTTCGAGCAGACCGGCACCGGCGAGACCGACTCGATTTCGGGGGGCGGGACCACCTCGAGCCGGCTGTCGTCTCGTGCCGGACGGCTGCTGCAGTTGGCCGGCTCGAGATTGGTCACCTCGACGTCCTTCGCGCCGACCTCCCTCGTCTCGTCCCGGTCGGGCAGGGTCACCCGGAGGCGCTCGCAGACTTCGTGCTCGCCGAAGGTCTCGTGGAGTTCCTCGCAGCCGGAGGCCTCGGCCGGCTCGAGCGTCTCGTCGCCGACCCGAACGCCCGGAAGCTCGTCGCCCTCGGTCAAAAACGGGCCCCCGCGGATCTCGATCTCGCGTTCGCCCTGAGCGGTGCAGGCCAACCCCGGGACGACCGCCTCGACGGTCGGACGCGACACCAGCCCGAAGGCGTGCTTTTTGCGCACGCTCTCGCCGCTGGGGTTCGTGACGTGCACATCGTAGACGCCGGCCTCGAGCTCCAGCCCCGCGTCGACTCGCATCCGCAGCGTCGTCTCGTCGACCCACTCGATCCGCGAGGGTCGCTCCACTCCCTCGTCCGCCGCTTCGAGCGTCGCCGTACTTCGCTCTCCGTCGAACTCCCCGTCGATCGCCGCCGTGCGCCGCAGCTCGACGGTCGGATACTCCACCGACTCCTCCTCGAGGCTGCCGGCGACCACGGGGGCAAACGACTCCCCACGGATCGTGATCCACGGGTCGACCTCGCTCTCCTCCCCGCTCTGGGCGTTGCAGCCAAACCCCGGCGAAGCGAATGCCTCGTCACCCTCGGCCCCCGGCTCGCCGTCGAGGTTCGGCTCCGGCCCCTCCATCTGGTCGGCACAGCCGGCCGCGCCGAGAAAAGCCGACGCAAGCACGGCGACCAGACTCCACACACCGCGATTCGCACACTCTCTGCACCACATCGAGACTCTCTTCGTCACCAGGACATCCATCGCGTCGCTTCCAGGTCATCGGGGACTGACTGGACCATCTCTCGGCCACCGGCGACCCCTGGCCCCCCTCGAGCCGCCGCCGGGGCACGACTCGATTACGGACACGGATCGACCGTGACCGGCTCGCTGCTGCACTCCGACGGTCCGGGATTCTGGACGGTCAGCTGGCGGCTCTGATCCAGCTCGTCGGTCGTCGGATACACGATCAACGCGTCACACGACTCGAGTTGGCGTTCGCCGGAATCGGAGACCTCGGTGCAGCCGTCGGCCGCCCTCGGCTCGATCGGCTCCTGGGAGCCGAGCTGCACCTCGGGCAGGCGCCCGGCATCCGACAGCAGGTCGTCACCCTCGACGACGATCCGGCGGAAATTCTCCTCGTCGCAGGTCGTATTCGGAGACGGAGCGGCGGAGGTGACCGTCGGGGCAGGGGCGACCCGCACCGTCGCCCTCTCGTCGCTCGCACACCCGACCGGCATCGGATTCGTGACCGTCAGCTCGGCGAGGCCGGGTTCACCGCCGCTGAGCGTCACCTCGAGGCGCTCGCATCGCCGATACGTCTCGGTCGAGGTCTCGGCGATCGGTTCGTCGTCGCACTCCGAGATCGACTCGACGCTCGCTTGCGCACCGACCTGGCCGGTCGTCACCGTCGGCATCTCGGCCGCCGGCGTCCCCTCCTCGGAGTCGACGCCGACAAACCCCTCGCCGACGATCTCGACGGTGCGCTCTCCCTCCGCCAGACACGTCAGCACCGGCGACACCCGGTCGACGCGCGGCCGCTCCAGCACCTGAAGTTCAGCCGCCTCACCTTGTTCGCTCGTAAAGCCGCCGACCGGCTCGGGGTTGTAGACGGTGACCGTGTGCTCGGCGGGCAACTGCGAGGGAGCGATCTCGGCGACCAGGCCGGGACAACGCTCGACCTCCAGATCACCGGCGTGCTCGAGTGGCTCGCACTCGACCTCCTCCGCCACGCGCGTCGGGTACGCCTGCATGCCGACCGCGAGCATCGGCGTGCGCCCCTCGACGCGCAGCAGATCCTCGCCGCGAACCTCGACTTCGCGCGCCCCGTCTTTCGTACAGATCGGCGTCGGCGAGACCGAACTCAGGGTCGGAGCGTCGATCAGCGTCAGCGAAGCATGCTCGGCGGCGGATTCCCGGCTGTCGCACTCGAGCGGCGCCGGATTGGCGACGCGAACCGGCAGCTCGGCGCTGTCTTCCTCGATCGGCAGGTCGCCCTCCTCGATCTCGATTTCGATCTCGCTGCAGAGGTTGACTCGCCGCTCGTTCGGGCCCTTGATCTCGCGGCAGTCCTCCATCGCGACCGGTGTGTACGTCCGGGGGGGCGGCCCGTCGTCCTCGTCTCCGATGCGCACCTCGGGCCGCTCCCCGTCGACCAGGGCGAATCGCTCTCCCGAGATCGTCAGACGGTCGCCGAGCCGGGCGTTGACGACCGGCTGGGGGCCGACGGCCTCGACGACGGGCGGGTCGATCGAGGTGACGGCGACTTGCCCGTCGCCGGCGCAACTGGCCGCGCCGGGATTGGTGACGCGGACGGGATGGGTGCCGGTCTCGGAATCCTCCTCGCTCGAGAGGGCCCCGGCCGGGAGATCGGCTTCGAGGATCGTACAGTGGCGAGTCCCGTCCGGGACGTTGCCGTCGACCGGCTCGCAATCCCGCAGTTCCACCGACTCGGGGGTGGCCTCACCGATCTCGACGGAGGGAGTGGCGCCGGAGTCGCCCCCGATCCCGAGGAACTTCTCGCCGGTGATCGTGACCGGCTCGTAGGCGGTCTGCGCCGAGCAGACCGGATCGGGCTCGACGCTGCGGACCGCCGGCGGCGGGACGACCCGGAAGGTCGACTCGTCGCGCTCCGGGCGACTGTGACAGGCCGCCGGATCGAAATTTTCGACCCGCACCTCGTAGCTTCCCGGCCCGAGGGCGTCTGCCGGGACGGTGACGCTCATCTCGCTGCACGTCTCGTAGCCGGCGAACGGCTCTCCCGGCGTCTCGCAACTCTCCCCGGAGATGCTCTCGGGCGAATAGCTCTCCCCGCCGATGCGAATGCTCGGCTCGCGCTCGTCGTCGCGCAGGAAGTGACGGCCGGAGATCGAGAGCGTCCGTTCGGCGCCGTCGAGACAGACCGGTTTTTGCTCGACCTGCTCGATCGCCGGGCGCGGCAGGATCCCGAGTGCCCGCTGGCGAGTCGCCTCTCGTGCCCGGCGGCCCTCGGGGACGCGGGAGGCGAGCACCGTCACATCGTACAGGCCCGGCGCGAGTTCCATCTCCGGGGTGACCTTGAAGCGAAGCCGGGTTTCGTCGAGCCAGACCAGGTGCCGGCCCTCCCCGCCCTGGCCGGAGTCTGCATCCGCGAGGCCGCCATCGGACCCACCGGCATCGCCGCGCGCACCGGGGGGAACGGCGTCGGCGACGGTATCGCCGCTCGCATCTTCGGTCGGCTCGACGCCAGCGTCGCCAGGGTCGCTGGGGCCGGTGTCGGTCGTCGAGGCATCGGAAGTCGCATCCGCACGGACATCGCTCGTCCCGTCAGCCGCGACGTCTCCGCCGCCATCCTCTCCGCCAACCGTATCGCCGGCGACATCGATCCCGACCTCCCCGTCGAGGTCCGACCCGCCCGAGTCGGCGTCGACCATCCCACCGTCGAGTGCCATCGTCGTCGACTGCATGTCCTCGTCCGAGCCGGCCTCGACCCTGGTGCCGTCGGTCTGGATCTCGACCGAGCGGCCCTCGTCGACTTCGTTCCCTTCGAGATCCCGCACACGGGTGATGCGCACGCGTGGCCAGCGCACCTGCTGCTCCCCGTCCTCGAGCACGTCGACGACCATGGGGGTGAAGTTTTTCCCCCGGACCTGGATCCATTTCGACTGCTGGGTGTTGCAGGCGAAGCCGGGATGGACGGCCGCCTCGCCGGGATCGTCGGCTCCCACCTCTCCCTCGATCCGGGGGGCCGGAGTCTGTACGTCATTTCCACACCCTGCCGCGACCAAAAGCGCGACGACGAGACTCGAGCAGACGCCGAACGAGCCGGAGCGGATTGCATCCATAACCTACATCCTGCCGCTGGAATCGGGATCGCCCCCGCGACCCCGCGACCTCACCTGTATACGCGCACTGTCTTCACTATTCGAGTATACAGTTGTCGGCCGGCCCGATCAAAAACATTTTTATCGACTTTACTCCGATATACCAGTGTTTTACATACGTTATGTGCGCTAACGTTCGTCAAAAACCAGACGTCGGTATTCCCGCCCTTGAGTATACAACTCGAATACACCCGAGGCCCGGGACCTACTCGCCGACAGGGACGACGAGGAAGGTCGCCCGGACGGCTCGGACACAGCGCACGGCGACGCTGGTCAGCACGGATCGGGCGTAGCTGCGATCGGGGTGGTGGCCGAGGACGACGAGGTCGGCGTCGACGCGTTCGATGTGCCGGCACAGGCCGCGCACGGGGAGATCGTCGACGATCCGGGGGTACACCGGACAGTCCTCGAGCGAGGCCCGGGTGCGCCGGAGGGTCTCGCGCATCGCCCGGCCGCGGCGGCGTGCGGTCGCCCACCGGCGGATCGGATCGGGGAGGTATTCGTCGGCCAGGTAGCGGGAGTCGAGGCGGCTGGCGTGGACGAGGTGCAGCGGCCAGTCGAGGGCACCGGCGAGTTCGCCGGCGGCGGCGACGGCGGGATCGGAGTCGGGCGTCAGATCCGTGCCGACGACGGCGGCGCCTTCCTCCCGGAGATCGTGGCGGTCGGGGTGGACGACAGCGAGCGTGCGCGGCGGCGACCGGAGCAGTCGATGGGTCGTCGAGCCGAGGGCGAGCCGATCGAGGGCGTTTTTGTCGGAGCTGCAGACGACGATCATCGCCGCCTCGCGCTCCTCGGCCGCGCGCACCAGCGCCTCGGCCGGCGACCCGACGCCGACCCACACGCCCGCGGGCTCCTCGCCGACCCGCCGCCGATACCAGTCGCGCAGTCGGTACCGGTAGCGTTGCTCGACGGCCCGTTCGTCGTGCTGTCCGCCGCCGCCGTCCTCCTCCCTCCCGCCCTCGCCCAGGGCGACGACGTGGGCGACGACGACCGAGCAGCCGATCGCACGGGCAATCTGCCTCCCCCAGTGGGCCGTGCACTCGGCGCGGACCGACAGATCCGTCGCGACGAGCACGCAGCCGCCGGTGAGCGCCTGCTCGTCCATCGGTGCGTCCTGATCGGTGTGCGGGGATGGTCGATGCGCGAGACGAAAACTAGACAGCGTGGAGATGATGGCCATCACACCGACGGACTCGCGGCGCATGTCGCGACCAGCGGTCCCGAGGCCGCCGTCTATCCGCCCAGCGGCCAGAAGACGGGAATGAGCAGCACCGACAGCAGCCCGAAAAGCGCCGTCAGCGGCGTCCCGACCTTCAAAAAATCGACGAACCGATAGTTCCCCGCCCCGTACACCAGCGTGTTGGTCTGGTAGCCGACCGGCGTCATGAAACTCGTCGAGGCGGCGAAGGCGACCGCCATCGCGAACGGGCGGGGGTCGAGCGAGAGGGTCGCGGCCAGCTCGATCGCCAGCGGCGTCACCAGCACCGCGGTCGCCTGATTCGACATGACGGCGGTCGACAGCCCGGTGACCAGATACAGACCCGCGAGGATGGCGAACGGCCCGACGGCGCCGAGACTCCCGAGCAGAGCGTCAGCGAGGTAGGCGACGCCGCCGGTCTTCTCGACGGCGATCCCGAGTGGAATGATCCCGGCCAGCAAGAAGATCACCTGCCAGTCGATCGCAGCGTACGCCTCGTCGAGGCGCACGGCGCCGAAGACGACCAAAAGCAGACATCCGACGATGGCGCTGACGACGATCGGCAGGATTCCGAAGGCGGCGACGGCCACGACCGCCGCCAGCACCGTCAGCGTCGGCACGATCTTCTGGCGGCGAAACTCGAGCAGCCCGACCTCCGAGACGACCACCAGCGCCGGGTGGTGCTCCAGGCGGCGAGGCGTCTCGGGCGGGACCTGCAACAACAGGACGTCGCCGCCGTGCAGCCTCTGGCGCTCGGGGGCGTCGCTGACGATCTCGCGGCGGCGGCGGATCGCCAGGACGTTCACCCGGAGTTCCTCGCCGAAGTCGGCCTCCTCGAGGATCACACCGTCGAGCCCGGCGTTCGGGACGACGACCGCCTCGAGCAACTCGAAGTCGCCGGACTGAAGCTGCCCGCCCGCCGCGGCGATCTCGGGGCGGATCACCATCCCCCGGCGCGCGCCGATCCGGCCGATGGCATGGGCCGGAGCGCGCAGACGGACGCGGTCCCCGGGATGGAAGACGAACTCCGCGTCCGGGGCACCGCGTGAGGTGCCATCGCGGATCACCTCGAGCAGTTCAACCGACTCCGGGTCGCCGAGAGGGGTCCGGCGCACGGGACGGTAGGCGGACCGGGAGTCGGGGGCGATCTCGACTTCGGTGACGAACTCGTGAAACCGGACCGGCCCGCTCAACGGCTCGGCGGGCTCGCGGGCCGGCAGCAGCCGGGAGCCGACCGTCAGCAGATAGCCGAGGCCGACCACCGCCAAAACCGCCCCCAGCCCGGCCATCTCGAACATGCCGATCGGCCGCATCTCGTGGTCGGCGATCAGGGAGCTGACCAGGATGTTCGTCGAGGTGCCGATGACGGTGCAGACACCCCCGAACATCGAGGCGAACGACAGCGGCATCAGAATCTCGGTCGGCCGGACCTCCGAGCCGCGGGCGGCGTCGAGGGCGATCGGCATCATGATCGCGACGACCGCGGTGTTGTTGATGAACGCCGACACCACCGCCACCGCCGCCATCATCGTCCCCTGGGCGGTCGCCCGGCCGGCCTCGGTGTACAGCCGCCCGAGTCGCTCCCCGACGATCGCGACGAAGCCGGTCCGCCGCAGCGCCTCGCTGAGCACGAACATCGCCGCGATCGTCACCGTCGCCGGATTGCTCAGCCCGGAGAGCCCCTCGCGCGGGGTGACGATGCCGGTGATCATCAACAGGCCCATCACCCCCAGGGCCACCAGGTCGATGCGCGCGATTTCGGTGACGAACGCCGCCACCGCCCCGATCGTCAACGCGGCGACAATGTACAGCTCCCATCCCATCGCCAGGCACCGTCGCTCGAAGGGCGCTCGAACTCGGAGTCACGGGATGGAAAGGTACGAACGGAGGGGAACAAGGCACGTCGGCGGGGCCGCCGACGCTTCCGGGGGCGGGGATTCACTTGTTGAGATAGTCGACGACGTAGCCGCCGTCGCCGCGGACGGTCGCCCTGGCACCGTCGATGTCCATCTGCAGCGCGTAGTCGGCGTCGAGATAGTAGTTGTACGGTTCGCTGACCGTCTTGGCGAAGGTCCGGACGACGGTCCCGTAGCGTTTGAGCAGATTCTTGCGGCGCATGTCGTTCGCCTTCAGCACGAGTTTGATGCTGTCGCCGCCGCTTTTGCCCTCGATCTGGACGGCGTGAGGCACATCGTAGCCGACGCGGTCCTTGCGCACCTTGCCGAAGCTGACGTCGGCGTCCGGGTCCGAAAAGACGATCCGATCCCTGTAGCCGACGACCACCCAGTTGATCGACTCGCCGCCGTAGCCGTCGACGAGTTTGATCTCGCGCCACATCACGAACACGTCGTTGTCGTCGTCGTAGATGCGGGTGCGCGAAAAGCGCGTCCCCAGATCGTACGGCGCGATGTTGGTGGCGGTGTGGTCGGCGTAGGCGTTGCGTGTCGATTTGACCGACCGCCACTCGCCGCCGACCTTCACCCGGCCCTCGAGCGTGCCCCGCAGGCCGTACATGTCCATCTCCATGAACCCGCCGTCGACATCCAGCCTGCCGCGGCCCGGCTGCCACATCGACACGTCACTCTCGAGGGTCGCCTCGAGTTTCACCTCGCCGTCGTGGCGGTACTCGAAGCTCCCGTCGTCGTGGCCCTCGACGGTGGTCTTGGCGATGTCGAGTTTGAACGAGTCCTTGGCATACGACCACTCGCCGCTGCCGACCTTCTTCTGGAACGAGTAATTCTCGCGGTCGGGCAGTTTGACCCGGACCTGGGCGGCGCCGTGGCGGTCGCCCCAGCCGAGATTCGAGATGGTGTGTTTGACGACGATCTTGCCGCCACCGTCGAGTTTCGCCGAGAGGCTGTAGCGCTCGGAGTATGCCTCGGCGGATTTCGGCTCGGGGATCAGGTCGGTCATCGTCGGGGTCGTCGAATCGCCGTCCGCCCAGCCGCGCGTCTCGGCGTCGGCCGGGGCGATGGGCGCCCCCGTGACGACGAGCGTGACGAGCAGAAACGATCCGACAACTCCAAACCGGTGATCGAAGGAAGCCATGTGTCTCGACCTTGGTAGACTGGTAGCGAACGAGACCTGTCGCGTGGCGGGCCGGCGGCGGAGACCCGCCGCCGGCGTTGTCCGTGGCAGTAGACGAATCCACGGCCTCAATATTCACAGAAGCGTGGCTCAAAGCACGACCGGATGCAAGGGGCCGTCCGAGTGGCGCGCGAGCTCGGTGACAAGCCCGACGCGAGGCGTTATCGTGCGTTCGACCGGGTGATTGCGGCCCGTGGAGCGGCTCCGAACTCGACTCGATTCTCCGAGGTGGACGATGGCACGCAAGGAATTTGGCTGGGTGGTCGTCATGTGCATGCTCGCGGCCGTGACGGGGCTCGGTTGTGAGAGCCCCGACGGCGGCTCGGAATCCGACGACGGGCCGCCCTCCGAACAGCCGGAGGACGACTCCCGGGAGGGATCCTCCGACACCGCCCCGGAAGATGGCAACCCTCCGTGTTCGCCTCCGGACGTCTCCGGGGTCGGGGTCGAGGATCTCGTCGACGGGCACACCTTCGAGTCGCCGGTGTACGTCACGCAGGCGCCGGGCGACGACGAGGCGTACTACGTCGTCGAGCGGCCCGGCCGCATCCTGGTCGTCCGCGACGGGGAGCTTCGCGACGAGCCGTTTTTGGACATCGCCGACCGGGTCGGCACCGGCCACCAGGAGCGCGGACTGCTCGGCCTGGCCTTCCACCCGGACTATCGGCAAAACGGCCGGTTTTTCATCTACTACACGCCCGCCGACGCCCACAAAAACGTCGTCGCCGAATACGCCCGCGCCGACGGAGAGACCCGCCGGGCGGACGACGAGGAAATCCGGCGGCTGGTCGACTACGAGGACCCCGAGGACAACCACAACGGCGGCATGATCACCTTCGGCGACGAGGGCCATCTGTTCGTCGGCATGGGCGACGGGGGCGGCGCCGGCGATCGGCACGGCGAGATCGGCAACGGCCAAAACCGCGACACCCCGCTCGGCTCGATCCTCCGGCTCGACGTCGACGCCGAGCAGCGCGATTTCGCCGCCGAGGGCAATCCCTTCGCCGACGCAGACGGCGACCCGCGGATCTGGGCGGGGGGATTGCGCAACCCGTGGCGATTTTCGTTCGACCGCGAGACCGGCGATCTGTACATCGGCGACGTCGGTCAGGACGCCGTCGAGGAGATCGACTATCAACCCGCCGAAAGCGACGGCGGTGAAAACTACGGATGGCGAGCCTACGAGGGCCACGACGTCTTCGACGAGTCGCTCGCTGACGAGATCGACGATCACGTGCCGCCGATCGCGACCTTCCGCCACAGTGCCGAGGAGGGACCGGTCGTCGGCGGCTGTTCGGTGACCGGCGGGTATGTCTACCGCGGCGACGCCCACGAGGGACTGCAAGGAGCCTATCTGTACGGAGATTTCTGCGCCCCCCACGTCGCGGCGTTCCGCTACTGCGACGGCGAGGTCGTCGGCCACCAGCGGGTCCCGGGGCTGAGCGAGCTCGGCGGGCCGACCGGGCTCGGGTCGTTCGGGGAGGGCAACGACGGGGAGTTGTTCCTCGTCCACCACGGGAGCGGCCACGTCAAACGTCTGGTGAGCGACGAGTAACCGCGGGTCGTCGCCGATGAGCACGTCCACCTCCGGCGACGCAGTTCCCTCGCTGTCGAGCCCGTCCGTGCCGGCATCCTCGCAACCTGCCGGCGGCCCCCCTGTTTCCCGGTGCGGGGAGAAGCGAGGACGAGCGGTGCGAAAAACCAGGTGGAGAGACTAGCGTCGCTCGGCGCGGACCTCGACGGCGGCCGGGATGCGGCGCATCTCCTCGCCGGTCGCACAGTCGAAGACGGCGATCCCGCCCCGCTCGAAGCTCAGCCCGTGGAGATCGCCCTCCCCTGCAAAAAAGATCGTCCGGATCGCGGTGTCTCCGGTCTCGAACCGGGCGATCCGTCGATCGGCATCGGTCTGGCGAATCTCGACGCGACCGTCGCGATCCAGGAAGGCGACGAGTTCCCCGCGGTTCGAGACGGCGAGGTCGCCGATCTCGCCGGGCACGCGCAGATTGCTCCGGGGCACGTCCAGTCGATCCGGCTCGAAGACCGCCGCCTCGTCCTCGGAGCCGACGACGGCAAAGGCGCCACCGTCCTCGGCGACCGCGACCCGGCGGATGTTCTCGGAGGCGCACGACCAGACGAGTTCCCCGGCACCGGAGACGTCGACGAAACATCCCCGCTGCGTGCCGCCGACCACCAGTTGTTCGTCGGCCGAGGCGTCGATGCCGTTGGCCAGGGCGCCCTCCCGTGCCTCGGCCACCGGGCGCCGTTCGTCTCCCGCGAGCCCGACGCGCTCGAAGCGTCCCGCCGTCAGAGCCACCCAGACGGCCCCCCCGCCGACGGCCAGATCGACGATGGCGCTGTCGTACTCGGCGAGTGCGTGGGGCGCCTCGCCCCCGCCGGTGCGGCTCGGGCAGTACCAGACCCGCCGGGCGACGTCGCTGACGACCGCACCGCCTCCCGGAGCGAGCGCCGCGCAGGTCAACCCGATCCTCGAGCTGCCGGCAGGTTCCACCTCTCCCTCCCGGCTCGCAGCATCCGGGGGGTCGGACGATGCTCGATCCTCCTCGTCCCAGAGGCTGACCGACGTCTCGCCGCCGATCCGGCGCTCCGCCTGCTCGCCGTCGAGCGACTGCAGGCCCGTCTGCGTCCGACGCCCCGGTGAGTCGTCTCCGTCCGCCATGGGCGCCTCCGCCGTCCGTTCGGCGAGCGACGCAAATTCGGAGGTCTCCTCGGCGACGGGCGTGAAGGCGTCCGACGCCGCCACCGTCGACTCGAAGTCCGAACGCTCTCCTCCGTCGGCGAGGACGTCCGAGTCACCGGACCCGTCGGCGGAGTCGGGCAGCGGGGTCTGCAGCCCGGGGACCGTCACATCCGCCGCCGGCCTCCCTCCCTCGACCTCGAGATGTCCGGTCGCTTCGTCCTTGGCCCAGCGGCCGATCCGGGAGGCGACCTCGTCGAACCCGGCCGGCCGCTCACTCGGATCCTTGGCGAGCATCGACCGAATCAGCTCCTCGAACTGCTCGGGCACCGAACCCGCCGCCCGGAGAGAAGCGATCTCGGGGACCGGTTCCCGGAGCTGCGCCCGCAACACCTCCATCGTCTCCGGCCGGTCGAACGGGGGCCGGCCGGTCAACAGATAAAACAGTGTCGCGCCCAGATTGTAGACGTCGCTTCGCTCGTCGAGTTCGTCGGTCCGGATCTGCTCCGGACTCGCATACAGCGGCGTCCCGACGAAATCCCGATCGCCGCGGGTCCGGGCCCGCAACCTGGCGATCCCGAAATCCAGGATCTTGGCCCGTTCCGCTCCGGTCTCGTCGTCGACGACCATCAGATTCGCCGGTTTGACGTCCCGGTGTAAAAGCCCGGCCCGGTGCGCGGCACGGAGCCCGCGGGCAACCTGCAGCCCGAGAGTCGCTGCCCGCGAGACCTCCATCGGCCCCCGGCGGTCGACCACTTCTTCGACCGTCTCTCCCCCCACGAATTCCATGACGATGGCACACGGCCCGTCCTCGAGTTCGATCAGTTCGTAGACGGGCACGATGTGCGGATTGTCGAGGATCTGGACGGCCCGAACCTCGCGGCGCATCCGCCGGCGCACGCTCTCCGCCAGCTCGCTGCCGGGAGTCGCCATCCGGGCGATCTTCAGAGCGACGAGCTGGCCGTCGACGAGTCGCTCGGCCCGGTAGACGATGGCGCTCCCCCCGCGAGCCTCGCGCCTCGAGATCAGGTAGCGCTCGTCGAGGACGGCGCCGAGGTACGGATCTTCCAGGGAATCGAGCTTCGCCCACCCGGCCGACGGCCGCTCCGCCCCGCAGATCCGACAGCACGGCTCGCCGACACGACAGATCGCCGTGCACTCCGGACAGGCGTGGTCGGGGAGGTTCCCCCCGGAGCCGGCCGTGTGGGTCGATTCACTCATCGCAGGGGTCGATTCAGGCGTCGGTGCCGCTGGTGTCGGCCTTCTGGTCACCTTCTTTCGCGTCGTCGCCCTCTTTCATCTTCTCCTCGCCACCCTTCTCGGCGTCGTCGTGCTTTTGACGCATCTTTTTGGCGACCTCCCGGTGCATGCCCGACAGGCGCTCGTAGGCGTCGGCGAAGTTCGAGTGGTGGGTGTTCAGCTCGCTGTCGCCAGCCTCGTCCTCGAGATCGGCGGCTTTGGTGTGCAGCTCGGCGGTCTCCTGCTGGAGGTCGGCCATCTTCTCGACGTGCTTCCACTTCGCCTTGCCGTGCTTTTTGCCGTGTTTGCCCTTCTTGTGCTTCTTGCCTTTCTTGCCCTTCTTGCCTTTCTTCGCCTTTTTGTCCCCGTCGGCCTTCTCGCCTTTCTTCTTGCCCTTCTTGCCCTTCTTGCCCTTCTTACCCTTCTTGCCGTGTTTGCCCTTGCCGGTCTTCTCGCCGGTCTCCGGGTTGTAGCCGTACATCTCGGCTTCCTTGTCGTGGCGCTCGACGAGCTTTCCGTACACACTCGCCAGCTCCTCGGAGTCGGCGTTGTCGCGGCGGTCGACGTAGGTGGCGCGGTTGTCGACGTAGCGTTTGACGAGCTTGCCGTGCAGCTCGTGCATCTTCTTTTTCGGGTCGCTCTCGGCCGCCGGGTCGGACGACTTGGCAGCCTCGCCTTCGGTTCCTTCCCCGCCGCTCGCTTCTCCCTTGTCGGATTCCATCTTCTGTTCGGCGGTTTCGTCCCCGGCCGAGGAATCCTTCTCGGCGGACTTCGAAGAGCTGCACGCCCCGACGCCGAGCAACAATGCGAACAATCCGAGCGAGACGAGACTTCTGATCGAGTTCGACATGGCACACTCCTGCAACAATACGGCAAATGATTGAGACGAATGCATCGAACCGTATCTGTTGACATAGCACTCGAGAGGCCCTCGGGCCAAGTGTGTCTGGACAAGCACCTTCGAGATCGACAAAGTTGGCAGACGAACGGTGGTCCGAGTCTCGAGGACGAAAGGCAGACCCGTGAACGATCGCGACCGAGAACCGTTCGAGCAGATTCCCTACGCCGATTTGCCCGAGCACCCCCGCCGGGCGCACGACTACGAGCAGACCGAGGCCCGCCAGGTCGACGTCGCGACGGCGGCGTTCGGCCGTGTCGCCACCCACTATCGCGTCTTCGGCGAGGGGCCGCCGCTTTTGTTGATCCACGGGCTGATGACCTCGAGCTACTCGTGGCGGTACGTCTTCGAGGCGCTCGGCGACCACTACGAGCTGTACGCCCCGGACCTGCCCGGCGCCGGGCGGACCGACAAGATCGTCGATACCGAATACACGCCCCGTGCGGTCGGCGAGTGGATCAGCGCCTTTCAGCGCGTCGTCGAAATCCGGGGCTGTCCGATCATCGGCAATTCGCTCGGCGGCTACATCTGCATGTGGCTCGCCCTGCGCGACCCGGACGCCGTCTCGCGGGTGATCAACGTCCATTCACCCGGGATTCCGACCGCCCGCCTGAAGCTTCTGCGCACCCTGGCCGGCGTCCCCGGCGTCGCCCGGTTCGTCGCCTGGCTCGCCCGCCGCGATCCCCAGCGCTGGGCACACGAAAAGGTCCACTACTACGACGAATCGTTGAAATCGAAAGAGGAATCCCGCACCTACGCCGAACCGCTGTCGAGCCCGGAGGGGAGTCTGACGTTTGCGAAATACCTCACCGAGACACTCGACACCGAGTTGATGCGGGAGTTCGTCGAGGAACTGCGCCACCGCCGCGAGGAGGGGCTGGGGTTTCCGGTGCCCCTTTTGTTGCTGTACGCCGAATACGACCCGATCATCCCCCCCTCGATCGGCGAGGACCTCGCCGAACTCGTCCCCGACGCCGAATACCGCACGCTCGAGCACGCCTCGCATTTCGCCCACATCGACGCCCCCGAGCGGTTCGTCGACGAGGTCCTCCGGTTTCTCGACGAGTGACGTCCTGGAAGGCCGGCGAGCGGGTGCTCGTTGTCGGAGAGACTCCATCGGAGAGACTCCATGTGCGACGCCACCTCCAGCCCATTCCGCCGCCTTCGACCCCGACCGGCTGCTCGAGCCGTGGGAGGGGGAGCGTCTGATCACCTTTCATATCTCGACGCGTTATGCGGAGCGCCCCGTGATCCTGTATCGTCAAATTCTGGACGTCTTCGAGGCGGTGGAAATCCCGGAAGTCGTCGCCGAACGGCTCTGAGGAATCCGGAGGAACGCCCATGAGCGGGAGCTCCAACGACGGCCCCTGCATCTTCGACGAGGAGTACGAGGAGATCCTCGAACTCGACTCGGGGAGGCGGGTGCGTCTGGCGCCGCTGGGCCCGGAGGACCGCGAGACGCTCGAACGTGGATTCGAGCGCCTCTCGACCGAGAGTCGCTACCGGCGGTTTCTGGCGCCGAAATCGAAGCTGACCGAGGCGGAACTCGGGTATCTGACGGAGGTCGACCAGCACGACCACCTGGCGATCGGGGCGACGATCGTCGGCGGCGAGACCGACGGCGCCGGGGTCGGCGTCGCCCGCTGCATTCGCCTCGAGCAGGCGCCGACGATCGCCGAGGCGGCGGTGACCGTCGTCGACGAGTTCCAGGGGATGGGGCTGGGAAGCCAGCTGCTCGAGCGGCTGGTGGTGGCGGCACGCGAGCGGGGCATCGAGACGTTCCGGGCGACGCTCCTGGCGGAGAACAAGCCGATGCGGGTCCTGCTCGAAAAGATCGGCGAGGTCGAGGTCGTCGAGCGAAGCGGCTCGGTGGTCACCGTCGACGTCTCGCTGCCGGGCACCGAACCCCCCGAGGCCGAGCCCCCGAACGTCCCGGCCGAGGTCGCCGAATCGCCGCTCGGCCGGATCCTCTCGCTGACCGCCCGCGGCCTCGCGACGCTGGCCGACAAACTCCGCAACCTCCCCGACGAAAAGACGTAGCTCACGCCTCGTCGGGGTCGTCCTGCTGCCACAGCTCGCAGATGAGCACCAGATCCTCGCCGCTCGCGCCGGCCGAGATCCGGTAGGCGATGTCGCGTGCGTCGAGCCCGATCTCGTCGAACCGCTGCTCGATGCGCTCGGAGGTCACCCGCTCGGCCTCCTCGTCGTCGAGCGCCCCCCGGAGCGCGATCCAGACCCGACCGCGCTCCCCGGCGTCGACGCGGATCGGGTGGCCGGCAAACTCGTCGCCGAAGGTCGCCTCCAGTATCCGGGCGACACGCTCGACCTCCGGGGGCGGAATCGGCGAGTGATCCTCGTGGTCGCTCATCACATCGTCCTGGTTGTCGGTCCGATGATCGTCGATGCCTCTCGAGAACTCGCCCCTCCCATTGTAGGTGAAATCGACGAGGCGAAAACCGTCACGGCCCCGACCGGAAACGGTGGACCCCCGCTGCCGGGCACCGGCTCCAAGTCACGGTAAGTCGATGGCATCCGAAAAAGGACGAGACCCCGCAATCTAGCGGTGTTTCGACGAGTCGTGTGTCTTCCCCAGAGCGGATTCCCGGGCGTGAAATCCGGTTGTTCGAGTTCTCAAACGATCTCGTAGCCCCGGTCGCAGGCGACCCAAGATCCTCGTAGCCCCGGTCAAAGGCCGGGGTAGTATGCCTTTTT
>CAZRLK010000010.1:0-54007 GCA_964600555.1 uncultured Bradymonadales bacterium | reverse complement strand
TACGACAGCCGCTCGTTGACGACCGACTCGACGGCCCCTTTGATCTCGTTGGAGACCAGTTTTTCTTTGGTCTGGCTGGAGAATTTCGGCTCGGGCATCTTCACCGACAACACCGCCGTCAGCCCCTCGCGAATGTCGCGGCCTTTGAGCGTGTCGTCGAGCAGGTCGTTGCTGACCCCGTAGGAGTTGACCGTCCGGGTCAGGGCCGCCTTCAGCCCCGACAGGTGGCTGCCGCCGTCCTCGTTGCGGATGTTGTTGGTGTAGGCGAAGACGTTGGTGTTGAAACTGTCGTTCCACTGGAGGCTGACCTCGACGAGCACTCCCTCCTCGTCGTCCTCCTTTTTGATGTAGATCGGCTCTTGGTGGAGGCGATCCTTGTTTTCGTTCAGCGAGTGGACGAACTCGTTGATCCCCCCCTCGTAACTGAAATCGTGGCGCTTGCCGGAGCGCTCGTCGACGATCGTGATCCGGACCCCGGCGTTGAGGTACGACAGCTCGCGGAGGCGCTGGGAGAGCGTGTCGAACGAGTACTCGGTCCCGCCGAAAATCGCCGCGTCCGGCTTGAAGGTGATCTTGGTGCCGGTGGCGCTGGCACTGCCGACCTCCTCGAGCGCATGCAGCGGGATGCCCCGCTCGTATTCCTGCTGCCACAGCTTGCCGTCGCGCTTGATCTCGAGGGTCAGCCACTCCGACAGGGCGTTGACGACCGAGACGCCGACCCCGTGCAGGCCGCCGGAGACCTTGTAGGAGTTTTTGTCGAACTTCCCGCCGGCGTGCAGCTCGGTCATGATCACCTCCGCCGCCGACGAGCCCGACTCGTGTTCGCCGACCGGAATCCCCCGGCCGTTGTCTTCGACGGTGATGACGTCTCCTTCGTGGATCGTGATCTCGATCCAGTCGCAGAAGCCGGCGAGGGCCTCGTCGATCGAGTTGTCGACGCACTCGTAGACCATGTGGTGCAGGCCGGAGCCGTCGTCGGTGTCCCCGATGTACATGCCGGGGCGCTTGCGGACCGCCTCGAGGCCCTCGAGCACCTGGATGTTGTCCGCCCCGTATTCTTCACTGTGGGCAACGGCCTCTTCGAGGTCTTCGTCGAGGGTGACGTCGTCGTCTGCGATTGGCACTTGTCCGTCTGGAGCCATCGATTCGTCCCTGGGTGGTCGACTCCCGCGATCTGCCGGGCCGGCGGCCGCCGTGCGTCTGGGCGGTAGCTGGCGCCGACTCCGGCGATCTCGAGGGGGGAGACAGCAACTTGGAGTTCGATCGGCGAGGGGGAATGACAGGCCCGTCGCCGTGTCCGTACAACTGTGTAACGGGCACACCGGCTCAATTATTGCAATCCGGGCGCACGTGCGTGCCACGCGGGGTTTTGCACCATATCGACGCCGATCCGTCAAGCCTCGTCTCGGCGGCGGGCCGCGGGGCGATCGGGGCGGGTTCGTCCGGCGGCGGGACGCTCGACGACGGGATTCGACAGTGTGCCGATTCCGTCGATCTCGACGTCGACGCGCTGGCCGTCGGCGAGGGAGCCGACGCCGGCGGGGGTGCCGGTCAAGACCACGTCGCCCGGCTGCAGGGTCATCACGTCGCTGATGTAGGCGAGGACGGTCGGGATCGCAAAGATGAAGTCGTCGAGTCCGGAGGACTGGCGCAGCTCCCCGTCGACCCGCCCCCGCAGGGCGTGATCGGCCGGCTCGAAGCTCTCAGCTCGCCGGAGGGCGGGTCCGAGCGGGCAGAACGTATCGAACCCCTTGCCCCGGGTGAAGGTCTTTTCTCGACGCTGGATGTCGCGCGCGGTCACGTCGTTGGCACAGGTGTAGCCGGCGACGTGCTCGAGGGCCCGTTCGGGGGAGATTCGACAGGCGCGCCGCCCGATCACGACCGCGAGTTCGGCCTCGTGGTGGACCTGCTCGGAGTGGGGCGGCAGATGAATGGCCTCCTCGGGCCCGATCACTGCCGAGGGGGGCTTCAAAAAGATCAGCGGCTCCTCCGGGATCGGATTGTCGAGTTCCTCGGCGTGCGCCCGGTAGTTGCGACCGACGCAGACGATTTTGCTGGGGCGGCTCGGAGCCAGCACTTCGACCTGCTCGATGCCGCCCAGCTCCCGGCCCGCCTCGATCTGGCGGGCGGAGACGGCCGCCACCCTCTGCATGCTCGGAGGGAGAGACGCCGCCACAAAACGATCGGCCCGACGTTCGGCCCAGACCGGCCGAGCGTCGGGCCCGACAACCCGAAACCACTTCATCGCGGGTCCTCAGCCGGCCTTCTTCTGGACCTTTTTCATCTTCTCGTCGATCTCTTCGTTTTGCTCTTTGATCTTTTCGCGCTCCTTTTTCCGCTCCTCGATGTAGCTTTTGAGCTCGTCGAAATCGAGGTTCAACTCATAGGAGTACTCGCAGGCCTCGGTGTACGGCGGCTCTTCGGGCGGTTCGCCGTCCTTCCACTCGCAGGTCCACATCTGGCGCTCGAGCGGCGAGACGAATTTCGGATATTCTTTGTCGCCGTCCTCCATGCGCAGCTGAATCTTGTGGCCGGCATCGGGCGGCATGTCGACTTTGATCTTTTTCTCCTCGATCTCGCCCGACTCTTCGTCCTCGTGGTAGGCCTTCTCGAAGGTCACCGGCGTCTTCAACTGCTCGCCCTCCTCGTCGAGCAGCGGCTTGCCGTCGAAGATGACCTTCGCCCCTTCCGGTTCGGTCTTGATGCTGACTTCGCCGAAAAAGTTGTTTTCGGAGTCTTTTTTCATCCGCTCCTTCATCTCCCACTGGCGCGCCGAACTGTCGGGCAGGAGATTGACGTGGATGGTCCGCTCGAAGTCGACGTCGGAGCCGCCGACCTGGCGCCACATGCCCTCGGTCAGGGTCCATTCGGCGGGTTCGTGACCCGGGGCACTCGCCGAGAGGGTGTGCTCTTGTTCGATGTCGAGGTTCTGGAACTGCGTATCCGGGGTCAGAATCACCGGCCGCCACTCCCCGCTGTCGGGGGTTTTGCCGTACTGCACCTCGCCGTCGAGTTTGATCGTCGAGTATTTCGGGTAGCCGCGCACCGAAAGCGTGCCGAATTTCGGCAGATTCGCGAGCTGTTCCTGTTCGAACGTGCGTTTCTCCTGGCGGGCCTTCGCCATTTCGTATGCTTTGAGATCGCCTTTGAACAGGTGGACGATTCGGTCGCCCTGTTGGGTGTACGAGAGAAGTCCCCAGGAGCCACCGGCGAGAAGCAGCACGAGGACGGCGCCGAACATGAAGATCTTTCGGTTCAGCCCGTCCGACTCGAGCTCGCCCAGATCGTGGTCGCCGAGATACGCGGCGTGCAATTCTTCGTCGGCCTCTTCGGGATCGCCGGCGTAGGCCTCCGGGTCGAAGACGCCGCCGATCAGGCCGTCGGGATTTTGGACCGCGGAGCGAAAGCCGGTGCCGGCACGCTCGGCGCCCTCCGAGTCGTCCTCCCCGTCGTCGGTTTCCGCGTCGGATGCCTCGACCGACTCCTGTTCGTCGTCGCCCTCGTCGTCTTCGCCGCCACTCGACGCCTCCGCCTCGTCGTCCGAGCCGTCGTCGGCCGACGCTTCGGTCTCGTCGTCGCTTTCATCGATTTCATCGGCATCGGCTTCATCATCGGCTTCATCGGCGCCATCGTCGGACGCCTCTTCGGCCGAGGCTTCAGCGGCCTCCTCCGCCTCCGAGTCGTCCTCCCCGGAGGCCTCCGACGATTTGTCGTCGTCCGAGCCGTCGGCCTCGTCATCGCCCGACGCCTCGGTGGCCTCCTGATCGTCGTCCTGGGGCTCGTCGGACGCGGCGCTCTGCTCGTCGTCGTCCTCCGCCTCATCACCCTCGTCGTCCTCGTCCAGAGCCGCTTTGAGCTTCTCGCGGGTCTCTTCATCGAGGTCTTCCGGGTTTTCAATCGCGTCTTCAAGTTCGTCAGACATCTCGAACGTCCGTTTTTCGTCGGGGGTGGTTCCGCTGCCAATTACTCGTTGAACGGCCGGCGACCGGGTTGGTGCGGTGCAGGCCGGGGCGTCTCACCTCGGCGTTTGTCTTTTTGCCTCTCGTGTCCAGCTTTGCCAGTCGTTTTGCGCCGGACTCGGCGGACCGCCCTCTCGTGCAGACGGCATCTGTCGGAACAAGCACACTGCGAAGCATCGACCGGAGGGCGCAGCCGCGCGTCTGGTGCCGACGGAGGTTAGACGTTCATACAAAAACCTGTCAAGTTGACGCCCCTGCCCGAGGTTTCTCGTCCCGATCCCCCCGAATGTGTCGATGTTTGAGACCCTGGAGACATGGCTGAAAATCGAGTCGACGAGCGGAGAAGAAGCGGAGTTTCTCGAGGTCCTCGAGGAGCATTTCTCCGAGATGGGCATGAGCTGCCAGCGCCAGCCGATCACGCCGGCCCGCAAGCGCGGCGGCGCGCCGCCCAACCGCTGGAACCTCCTTGCGACGGCCACCGACGATCCGTCGGTGTTGTTTTGCACGCATGTCGACACCGTCCCGCCGCACCTTCCCGTCCGCCGCGACGGCGACCGGGCGATCTACGGGCGGGGGGCCTGCGACACCAAAGGGGGGTTGTGGGCGATGAGCCGAGCGGCCGAGAAGCTGCTGGGGGACGGGTTTCGGGACATCGGCTTTTTGCTAGTCGTCGGCGAAGAGGTCGACCACCGGGGGGCCAAACAGGCGCGATCGCTGTCGCTGTCGCCGGAGCGGATCATCCTCTGCGAACCCACCCGGAACCGTGTCGTCTCGGGCCAGAAGGGCATGATCAAAGTCGAGGTGTCGGCGAGCGGGCGCGCCGCCCATTCGGCCTTCCCGGACGAGGGCGACTCGGCGATCGAGCACCTACTCGACGGCCTCGATCGGCTCCGCCACGCCCAGTGGCCGAGCGACCCGTTGCTCGGAGAGACGACGCTGAATATCGGGACCGTCTCGGGGGGCGTCGCCGCCAACGTCCTCGCGCCGTCGGCCCGAGCGGAGCTTTTGTACCGGACCGTCTCCCCGGCCGAACCGCTGCTCGAGCGCATCGCCGAGCTGGCCGGGCCCGACCTCGAGATCGACCCCGTCACCTACAACGATCCGGTCGAATTCGACCCGCCCGACGGGGTCGAAACCTGCGTGGTCCCGTTCAACACCGACGCGCCGTATCTGCAGACCCTCGCGCCGATCTGGCTGGTCGGGCCGGGCGACATTCGCGTCGCTCATTCCGACGACGAACACCTCACCCGCCAGGCGCTCGCTGGCGGGATCGAACTTTACGAGGAGCTCGCGCGCCGCATCATTGGCATGTGAACGTCTCGAAATAGGCGCCTCGAAATAGGCGCCCACGCAAGATCGTTGGCCGAAGTGAACAGCCCGCTCCCCGGACCAGTCGCGCTCGAGTGAGGCCCGACGTCCCCCCCGCCGGGGTCTTTGACCCTCGTCGGGTCGTCCGTGTATACTCGCGGTCAGGTCGTTCCGGTCCTCCAGGGTTCTCCCTCGACCGCGACTGGCCAGCCCATGGCTGACTGCTTGGTTGTCGGCGAGGGGACGGGAACGCGATAGTTGGCATGTTCAACCACAAGGAGCATCCGACATGGAATCGAAGAGAAAGGCAAAAAGTCCGTATCCCCGCCTCCAGGCGCTTCTTCCTCAACTCGCGTCGATCGGCCCGAACAACGAGGACCGGCCGGTGTTCGACACGCGAGCCGAAGCCGAGGAATTCATCGCCGAAAAACGCCAGGAGGAAGGGCGCACCGCCTATCTCAATCCCGTCTGGGCGATCGATCACACGGACCTTCGCGCCAGTGAAATCGCCGGCTGGTCGGTGACCGACGACCTGAACTGACGGACCGGGCGCCGCCTGCGGCGCCGATCGCCATTTCGACACGATCTAAAAAGCCCCCGGTGCCCACCACGCACCGGGGGCTTTTTTGTGCCGGGCTATCGGAAACCGCCCCCCCCCGAGGCAGTACCCGAGCATACCCGAGTTTCCCCCGAGGATTACCCGCCTTCGACGGTAATCGTGCGCGTCGTGTCGTTGTAACCGCCGTTTTCGATGACGTTGCCGTCGCCGTCGACGAGTTTGAGGTTGACCTCGTGCTCGCCCGGCTCCAGCTCCAACAAGACGGGTTTCCATTCGGTCAACTCGCCGCGCTTGTCGCCGTCGACCGAGTAGACCGCCCGGGCGTCGTCGCCGAGCTCCACGTTCGAGACGTAAAAGTCGAGCATGATCTTGTCGGCCGCGTCGGCCGGGTACGTCCCCTTGGGCCGACTGTAGGTCAGGTACGGCTCCGACGGGTCGAAGGCGTGCTCGTCGGATTTTTCGTCGACGTGAAAGACGACCGTGTCGATCGGCTCCCCTTCTTTCAACGACAGGTGGTAGTGGCGCGAGGGGAAGGCTCGCAGGGTGTGGGTGCCGGGCTCGAGGTCCTCGAAGACGATCGACTCGCCGTCGGTATAGTGCGCCCGGTACGGTTCGTTGTCGAGCACGAAGTGGACGTGCTGGCCGATCTCCTTGCCGATCCGGTAGCCGTCGATCGAGAATTCGACCGCCAGCTCACCCTCTTCGACGGTCGCCCCGTCCTCCGGGTGCGTGATCGCGAATTCGACCTCGGGGATCTCCTGATCCCATTCGAGCTGGTTGAGCGTCCCCGGGATCCCGGAGCTGTGCGGGGACTGCTCTTTCGCCCCCTGTTCGGCCTTTTTGTCTCCGTCGTCTTCCTGGGCGGCCTGCTCGCTCTGCTCCGCGGGTTCCTCGGCCTGCGCCTCGTCCTCTTGGACGTCGCCCTGCTTGTCGCAGCCGGCGATACCGAGTGTCAAAGCCAGGCCGACGAACAGTGCTAGACGTATTCGTTGCTTCATCATACAGTCCTCTCTCGTACAGGTGACGAATTTCCGACTGACAAACAAGCCGAGACCGCGCTGTGTGGGCGTCGTCGGCCGTCCCGGAGCCTGTACGATAGGGGCTGAGATCTCGGATGCAACGGCGGTTCGGGCCCGCCCCGGCCCGGGAATAGCCGAGACAGGCCTCGCTTTTACCACCAGACAGCCGGGGGCTTCGCCGAGACTCCCGCCGAGCCCCCTCCTTTCGTCTCCCGACACCGGTCGGTCGCTTTGTTCGGAATGTCGCTGGCCGAAATTTTGGTCGTGCTGGTTCTCGTCCTGGTCGTCGTGGGACCCGAGCGGTTGCCCGCCGTCGCCCGCACGATCGGCAAGGGGCTGCGCGAGATTCGGCGGGCGACGAACCTGTTCCGCGATACGATGATGGTCGACGAGGAGCTCGACGTCGAGGCCGTCGATGCCCCGGCGAGCCACGATCCGGTCGACGGCTCCCAGAGCGACTCCCGGCCCGCAGAAAAGACCCGTGCCGTCCCCCGTCCCCACGGCCGGAACCCCGGAGCCATGATCCAGCCCGCCGAACTGGAGCCCTCCGAACCAGCTCCGGAGGCTCGGCGCATCGCCCTGGCGAGCCCCCAACCGGGCGAGGGACTTCGCCGCGCGTACTTGCCGCTGCCGCACCGCGAGATTCCCCGAAGCTAGCCGACCCTCCCGACGCCTCGCCAGGATTCCGACGTGAGCCCCGACCCGGACACCGACCCCTCCGCCGAGCACGGCGACCTCGATTCGCTCGACGAAGCACGGATGGGACTTCTGGAGCACCTGGGGGAATTGCGCCAGCGGGTCATCTATGCGCTCGTCTGGCTGGTGGTCGGTTTCGTGGTCGCCTGGTTCTTCCACGAGCCCCTGTTCGAGTGGATGCTCGTGCCCCTCCAGCAGGTCGCCGAGGACCATGCGGCCGACATCCACCACAAGGACCTCGCCGAGCCGATCTACGTGTACCTGAAGCTGTCGCTTCTCGCCGGCGCGTTCATCGGCGCCCCCGGCATCCTGTACAACGTCTGGAAGTTCATCGCCCCCGGCCTCTACGACACCGAAAAGCGACTGGTCTGGCCGTTCGTCATCTTCGGGACCCTGTTTTTCGGGCTCGGCGCGGCGTTTTGCTACTACATCGTCCTGCCGTACGGCTACAACTTCCTGCTCGAATTCAGCCAGCCGGTCTCGAACCCGGAACTGATGATGGCGGAGTATTTCGCCCTGACGACGAAATTGATGTTCGGGTTCGGCGTGATCTTCGAGCTGCCGGTCTTTTCGATGTTTCTGTCGATGCTCGGCGTGATTACGCATCGGACTCTGCTCGAGTACTGGCGATACGCCTTCGTCGGAGCGTTTTTGATGGCCGCCCTGTTGACCCCTCCCGACGTCATCACCCAGTCGATGATGGCCGGCCCGCTGGTCATCCTGTACGGCCTGTCGATTTTCGTCGCCTGGCTGTTCTCGGACTGACCCGCCCCCCTTCCGGCCATTGATTTCGGCCCGGGATGGCCGGGTCGTCCATCCACCTTCGACCTTCGACAACCACGGGGAGAGACACTCGGTTCCGACCTACCGGCGACGATGGCACCGACCGCCGATGGCGTCTCTGGAACGCAGGGAGTGTGCGGCCCCCAAAAGCCTGCCCGGCCCGCGAGCCGGGGGCAAGGCTGGTATTCCGCTCGGCGAAGATGTACCATGGCCCACCACAGTGGACATGCACGCAAGGCCGGTGGGCTCGCCGCCCTCTCGCGACGCGCTGGGGAGTCGAGCCCGGACCGGCGCGACAAACTGTCACGATCCGCGACCGAAAAGGCCTAGAGATCGGAGATCACCCCCGAGCCGAGCTGGTCCGAGACTTGCAGATACTGCTGGTCGGGATGGCCCGACAAGACTCGGCTCGAGTGCCATCACCATGTTTTGTTTACCGGGAGATGTCTCATGAAGTCGACCAACCTCCTTCGATACCTGCTGCTGGCGACGGGTCTCGTCGTCGCGACGGGCGCCGCAGCCGGCACGCTGGTCGCCTGCGGGGGCGACGACGACCAGACGCTCAAGAACTCGAGCAACGAAGACGACGAGGAGACGACCGATGCCGGCGGGGGCGGGGAAGACATCGCCTGCTGGGACGTCGGCTCGACTTCGAACCCGTCGTGCAGCGAGCCGAGTTCGTGTCCCTCGCCGGACGCCTCCCGGGATCCGACGATCTCCTGCTACGAGCCGCACTGGGCGTCGGTCGAGGAGAACATCACGCTGCACATCTACGGCGAACACCTCGTGCCCGAGGACGGGGAGCCGCGGCGGGTCATCTATCGCAACGCCGAAGCCACCGGGACCGGCGGGCGCACCAACGAAGACATCGAGGTCGTCTCCGACTGCCATCTCAAGGTGACCCTGTACGTCGAGCAAGCCCCGTCGTTGGCGTGCGGGTCGACGATCGAGTTTCGCCTGCAGCGCAGGGAACCGACCAGCGAGGAAGTCGACGCCGGCGACCAGATGGGCGTCGTCTCGGACTGGCGCGAGATTCGACTGACGCGCTGAGCGACCGGCGCCACGCGCAGGGCTAGCGCGCCGGCGACAACGAGCATCGATCGAGAGGAGCTGTACGAGCACCTGGTTTGGCTAACTGCTTTCCTTTTGCGACAGAGAGACGGTCATGTATTCGCTCCCCACTTCGTTTCGCCGATCACCGTCGCTCTCCCCGCTTCTCTCGGCGGGCGTGCTGGTCGTGCTGGGAGTCCTTCTCGGCTCGTGCGGGGAGTTCGCGCAGTCGCCCGAGGAGGCCGACGCCGAGGCGATCGAGCAGGCCAAAGAGCGCTTCGCGAAACTCCCCTACGAGGTCGAACACCACGGCGACGGGCGGTTCGCCCCCAAGGGGCCGCGGCTTCGGCCGAGCATCGAGCTGATCGAATTCTCGCCCGACCTCTCCGGGCAAGTCGAGATCGACAAGCAGGACAACCGCGCGATCTTCGAGGGCGCCGCCGCCGAGAAGCTGCGCGACGAGGAGGCCGAGCTCGGCGACGTCTTCGTCGGCACGCATTTCAACTACCGGGTCCGGTCGCTCGAGGAGATCGACGACGAGCGGATCGAGGTGCGCTTTCAGACCTATTCGACCTGGGACGTCGTCTGGGGGGTCTGGGACGTCGAGAAAAAGGTGCGCCTGCCGGAATCGATGGTCGAGCGGACCGGCGGCGACGATGAGCCGTTCGTCGTCCCCCGCAGCAAACTGTACGGCGACGAGATCGAGCACGGCGGAGCGGTCGAGACGCTCGACGGACGCATCGTCGGCGAGGAGCGCTCGCCGCAGTTGCCCGAAGAGGGGCCGGTCCGCACGCGCCACCAGGAGGTCGAAGAGAGTATCGACGGGGAATTTCGCTTCCCCTGGTCGCTGGACACCGGCAGCTTCGGGGCCAACAGCGGCCCGAACTCCCCGGTCTCGGTCGGCGGATCGATCAGCAGCGAGGGTGAGCTGGCGCTGACCCTCGACTACAACGCCGAATTCGCCTTCGAAGGGCGGATCTACGTCGACGTCACCGGCGTCGACGGCTCGGACTACCAGTCCGAAAACTACGACTCCGAATACTGCGACAACTACGGCTGGGACGCCCAGGCGTACGTCACCGACTACGAGAAGGTCGGCGGGGAGGGGGGCGTATGCTTCCAGGAAGTCAAGATGAAGCTGACGCTCGCGCCCGGGTTCGAGTTCAACAACAAGCTCGATGCCAGCGGGTCGGTCACCGTCGGTCCGCCGAAAACCGAATGGGAGTATTGCCTTCCCAAGGACATGGAGATTCCGCTGACGGCCGTCCCGCTGTCGTTCAAGTTCCCGATCTGCGTGGTCGGGGGCGTCGAGTTTTCGACCGGCGGGACGGTCAGCACGGAGGTCGATCTCGACACCAGCTTTCCGTTGCCGATGGGCTTTCATTTCGACAAGGGCAATCGGACGCTGTGGCCGAACTCGATGCCGGGCGTCGAGTTCGAGCCGTCGGCCTCGGTCGACGGGGACGTCGAGGCGAGCGTCAAGGGCTATGTCGGCCCCCAGATCCAGTTCGAAGGGGGCCCGACCGGCATCGATGCCGTCGACGTACAGGCCGGCTCGGTCTCGGCGAACGTCTTCGGCGAGCTGAAATACCGGCTCGGCAGCTCGTACGGGCCCGAAAAGGATCCGTGCCTGGTCTTCGGCTACGGCGTCGAGCCGACGGGCAGCATCGACATCCAGGGCGAGATCAGCGCCGGACCGATCGAAGAGGAGATCCCGCTTTTGACGATGAGCTACACGCCGTTCACCCTCTCGCCGGACCCGTACGACATCCCCGGCGCGTACTGTCCGGGAGACTACGAGGATAGCGACGACGACGGGCTGGTCGACGTCGAGGAGGATCGGATGGGTACCGATCCCGAAGATCCCGACACCGACGGCGACGGGCTCGAGGACGGCGCCGAGGTCCACGATCACGGCTCCGACCCGACCGAAGTCGACACCGACGGCGACGGCCTCGAAGATAGCGCCGAGGTCCACGATCACGGCTCCGATCCGACCGAAGTCGACACCGACGACGACGGCCTCGAGGACGACGAGGAGGTCGACAACGGATGCGACCCGACCGAAGTCGACACCGACGACGATGGCTCGGACGACGCCACCGAGGTCGACCGGCAGTTCGACTGCGCCGACCCGAACAGCGTGCCCCGGCCGCTTCTGGTCCGCCTCAAGTGGGACGATTACGCCGACATCGATCTGCACGTCAAAACCCCCTCCGGGGAGGTCATCACCGGCGTCAACGAAGGGCCGCGCGACGGCAACATCGAGAAGACCAACGGCTGTCGCCACGACCGGTGCACCGAGGGGAACACACCGTATCTCGAGTACGCCGTCTGGCCGGGGGGCAGCGCGCCGGCGACGGGCCTGTACGAGGTCCGCGTCCGGTACTTCACCAACCAGCCGGCCAGTTCCCCGAACGCCGCAAGCTACTCGGTCGACGTCTACGAGACGTATTCGACGAACGGGCTCGACCAGAAGACGCCGATCGAGTCGTGGTCCGGCACGATCGGCCCGAGTAGCCAGGAAGTCGTCGAGACGGTCGGGACCTTCCAGGTCAGCGACTGACGGAGACCGAGGCCGGGCGTCCGGGGGGCGGCTGGCGAGATGGATGGCCGGGTGGCGGGCCGCAGTCTTTCTCGGCTCGAGACCCGGCGACGAGGCAGCGTTTCATCGTGCGAGGCACATCATGCTCGAACAGTTACTCGACCGAATACATCGAGATTGCCGGGGGGCGACGGCGACGGAGTACGTCATCTTGCTGATCCTCGTCGCCTGTTTTCTCATTTTGATCGTCCAGACCTACGGAGCGACGCTCAGCTCGAAGTTCTCCGAGGCGGAGTTCGCGCTCGGGAAGTACGTCTTTTACTGATCCGACCTCGTATCCCCGCCACAAGCGGCGGGGCCGATATCCAACCGCCGTCCACTCCCAAGACGGCTCGTTGCGCCCGCCGCAAGCGGCGGAACGTCCCTCGAGGGCCCACCTCGTCTTCGGCGCAACTCGACGAATTTTACCAAGCCGACGGGCTCGTCCGTATCCAACAAGTGAAGCGGTGGGAGGACTGTACCAATATCCCGGCAGGTGCCTCATAATGGTCCCGGAGGGTGTTCTCGATGCCAGGCCGCGATGGAACTGAAAGATCACGACGACCGCGTCGACGCGTTTCGGGCGGGCGACCGGGACCTTCTGCAGACACTGTACGAAGCGTACCGCGAAGACGTCGAACAGATGCTCCGCCACGGGTTTACCTTTACCAGCGGCGGAGAGACGATTCGGTTTCGCGGCTGTCGCCAGCCGTTTCGACTGCGCGAGATGCTTCAAGACAGCTTCATCCACGCCTTCCGCGAGCGTGTCCGGGAGGGCTACGACGCCTCGCAGGCGTATCGTCCGTATTTGCTGACGGTGGTGCGCAACCACATGATCGACCAGTTTCGACGCGAGCAGCTCGAACGCGAGCTGTTCGTCTCCGCCGGCGAGATCGCCGGCGAGGACGAGCACGAGCAGGACGTCCTCGAGCGGATGGCCGACGGGGACGACGACGACGAGTCGCCCGAACAGGAGACCCTACGCCGGGAACTGGCGGAGCTGCTCGAGGAGTTCGTCGACGACCTCGACGAGACGAAAGCCGAGATTCTGGAGCGCTACATGCTCGGTGAGCTGACTCAACACGAGATGGCGGAGCAGATGGACGCGACCCGGAACGACGTGCGCAAACACATCCGGGGGATCCGCCGCCAACTGCTCGGTCACCTCAAACGCGAAGGTTTCGTCGACGATTCCGACCTCGACGACGTTTTGCGCAACGTCGCGACTCTCGGTCTGATTGGAGCGACGCGATGAGTGACGGGAATGGCTCCCGACAACTCGATTTCGGGGCGATTCGCGGAATCCTCGAGGAGTATTTCGCGACGCGCGATCTGAGAGGGGCGATCGAGCGGGCCGACTGTCCGAAGGTATCGGTCGAGGAAGTGTTCGAACAAATCCGCAGCTCACGACGCGCCCGGGCGTATTTCAATCGGCTCGCCCAGGCGGATCGGGCGCTCCGAGAGGTCGGGTCCGGGCACGAGAGCGGGTTCGAGGCACCGGGAGCCTTCGAGCGGGAGTTCGGCGAGACGGTCTTCGAGGCAAGGCTCGACTCGGTGCTCGCGGCTGAACGGGCCGCGAGGTCCGACGGGGGAGAGCCACAGACCGGACCGGGAGAAGCGAGCACGGTCGCGAGGCTTTTTGGCTCGAGCCGGGGAGCGACGGCAACGCTCGCGGCTGCCGCCCTGGCGGCTCTCATCGCCGGTACGGTGCTGTATCCGGAGACCGAGTCCGGCAAGGCGGAGGGAGACGACTTTCGTGCGCGCTCCGCGGCCGCCCCGGCCGACGATCCGTCGATCCCTCGACCGGAACTCGAGATTTTTTGTGCGCAACGCGCCGGCGGCAACGTCGGCTTCGAGGGAGGCCCGGAGACGCCGCCCGGCGCGCTGGAGTGCCCGATCGACGGGGAGTTGAAGGTCGCCTATCGCAACCGGTCCCCCGAGCTGAAGTACGCAGCATTTTTCGGCGTCGACGAGACGGGCGATCTCCTCTGGTACGGACCGTCGCCGGCGGCCCCGGGGCCGGTGGCCGTCGAGGCGAGCCACGACATCGAGCCGATCGGCGAAACAATTCGCCTCGAGGTCAACCACTCGCCGGGGACAATCCGGGTCCACGCGGTCTTCGCCCCGGAGCCGATCGAGCACGCCGCGCTGCAACGACGCCTGGAGCGCAAAGGCGGTCGCGAGCTGCGCGAGGCCTCCCGGCTCGGCTTCGAGCGCTGGTCGACGATCGCGACCTCCGAGCAGTTTCGAGTGACCGAAGGCGACCGGGCCGACGAGGAGAACCGATGATCGAGACACCGCGCTTTTCGATCTCACCGGCGATCCGGGGCGTCATCTCGTTCGGACTCGTCTCCGTGATCGTGTGTGCGGCGAGCCTCGCGCACGCCGCCGATGATCCGACGAGCACCCGCCGCTTCGGCCTGATCGTCGCCAACAACGACAGCGTCGATCCCGAGGTCGAATCGCTGGAGTATGCCGACGACGACGGAGCACGGTACTACGAACTGTTCGACAGCTTCACCACCGAGACGAAGCTTCTGACAACGCTCGATTCGGAAAGCCAGCGGATTTTTCCCGAAATCGCCCGCGAGACCGATCCACCGAGCCGCCCGGAGCTCGACCAGACGGTCCGCGACCTCGCTGCGGAAATGGAGCAGGCTCGCGAGGAGGGCCACGAGACCGAACTGTATCTGGTCTTCACCGGCCACGGCGACGTCGATGCGGCCGGCGACGGTTACCTGAGCCTGGCCAATTCCAAGCTATATCGACGGGACATCTACCGCGAGATCATCGACCCGCTCGACGCCGGCTTCACGCATCTGGTCGTCGATGCCTGCCACGCCTATTTCATGGTGCACCCGCGCGGGGACGACGGCGGGGACGACGACGAACACTGGCGAGACGATCGCTCGGGGGAGACGCTCGACGAGCAACTCGCCGCCTACCTCGCGGGCGGTGGCTCCGACGAGGAAGGATCGCGTCCGACGGTCGGCGTCATCGCCTCGACCGCCGGCAACGCCGAGGTGCACGAGTGGAGCCGCTATCGCGCGGGCGTCTTCAGCCATCAGTTGCGAAGCGGACTGGTCGGCGCGGCAGATGCCGACGGCGACGGTGAGATCACCTACCGGGAACTGGAGGCGTATCTCGTCGCCGCGAATGCCGCCGTCACGAACCCGCGGGCACGCCTCGACGTCTACGCCCACCCCCCGGACCAGGATCGGACGCGGCCGCTGACGAGGCTCGACCGGTTCGAGGGCGCGACGCTCCTCGAGATTCCGGCCGGCAAGGGAGGGCGATACCATCTCGAGGACTCCCGGGGGCTTCGCTACGCCGACTTCCACGTCGATGCCTCGATCCCGACGCACATCGCTCTGTTGCGCGAACCGCTCGACGATGGCGGGTCGTACTACCTGTTCGACGGGGACCGCCAGGCCGAGATCCCGCTCGAGACGCTGGCGGTCCGAAGCTCGGAGTTGGCCTTCCGCGAGCGGCGTCGCCAGAGTCGGGGCTCGATCGACGAGGCGTTCCGCAGCAACCTCTTCGAGACCCCCTTCGGACCATCGTTCGTCGCCGGCTTCGAGGCGGGCCGCTCGGCCGGCGAGCCGGGGATGGAGCGGGCCGCTCCCGATCGGGCGCCCGACGTCTGGCGGTTCGAGGCTTCTCTGAGCTACGGAGCGGGGCCGGGTCTGCCGCTGCCCGAGGGCGCCGGGAGCGGCAATCCGCCGGAACACCACGCCCGGGCGAGCGGCGTCTTTCGTCACGACTCCGGCTGGGGTCTGGGGCCATTCGTCGACTACGGGGCGACGTTTTTCCCGAGCGACCGTCGCCACCACCGCATCAGCGGCGGCCTCGCCGGCTCGTATCGCGTGGAGATCGCGCCGGGCGTCGGACTCGTCCCCTCGGTCGAGGCCGGTCACACCGGCTACCTGGTCGATGCCGAACGGCTGCGAAGCGATCCGATCGGACTGCACACCGGCGTCTCGGTGACCGCAGACTGGCAAATCACCGAACGCACGTCGGTGTTCGTCCAGCCCGCCCTCGACGCCGACCTGTACACCATCGATCGCAATTCCGGGGCGAACCGCGAGCGGTGGTTTCTCTCCCCGATCGGCCGGCTCGGCGTCTCGTTTCACGGCCCGTGAGACGGACCGTCACCCCGGGCTATCCAAAAAAATCATCTTCACGACGAAACGATCGGCGTTCTTCTGTCGGTAATTAAAGGTGAGGGGGCTCCGGAAGGGAGTCCCGCTTCACCTTTCCTCACGACGACAGGAGCATGTGATGAATCGCTTCACCATCGTTTCCACGATCGCCTTTTTCTGCATTCTGTTCGGGGCCTGCACCGACCGCCTCTCGATCGCCGAGAAGGCCAGTGCCCAGCCGGAGCCGACGGCCGAGCGGCAATCGAGCGGAGAATCGGAGGGCTCGGGAGAGGCCGAATCGGCTGACGAGTCGGGCAGTGAGACGCAGTCGAGCGACCACCAGTCGACACTCAACCCCGAGGTGCACGACATCTATCCGGTCTCCGGCGACCAGCAGTTCGCCGCAGACGACGACTCCGAGGGTGACGACAGCGACTCGGACTCGTCGGACAAGCAGATGGACGGGATCGTCAACCTCAACGAAGCGAGTACCGAGCAGTTGACCCGCCTGCACGGCATCGGCCCGGCGATCGCCGAGCGCATCGAGGCCTACCGCAACAAGCGACGATTCGAGAAGCCGTCGCACATCAAACGCGTTCGCGGGATCGGCGAAGTGACCTTCGAGAACCTGAAGCCGTACCTGGCGGTCGAAGGCAAAACGACCATCGCCGAGAAGTAACGGCGATCACGGTGCAGACACGACCCCCGCGGTCGAACCGCGGGGGTTTTTTTGTGTCGAGCCCGGCCCCGCCAACGGGCCCTTTCTAGCCGGTGAGTTGTTCTCGAAGATCGTCGGGTGAGATCGCCGGTGCCCGACATGTACCGCCGCGGCAGACGTAGACGGTCGCCCCGCCGTCTTGCGGCTCCCGACCCTCGACCGACGGCACCTGCTCGCTCCACTCCTCGAGCGCAGCCTCCGACAGGTCGACCTGGATGTAGACGGCATGCGGCAGATAGACCTCGCGAAGCACGTCTCGAAAGGCCTCCGCCTCGCCAGGTTGTGGTTCGACGACGACAATCTCGAGTGGATCACGGAGATGAAAATCGAGCGCCTGAAGCATTTCGGCGGCGATCTGGGGGCTTTTCTGGAGTCTCGGAAAAAACTGCCGGAGCGCCGCGTCGGCCCGGTCCCGCAGATCGCGGCGTCCGGTCAACACCGACACACGCAGAAGCGTCCCGACGGCTACCGAGTTGCCGGAGGGCGTAGCGTTGTCGATCTTGTCCTTGTCGCGCACCAGCAGATTTTCGTGGTGCTCGGCGGTGTAGTAAAAGCCGCCGTCCTCGTCGCCGAACAGCTCGATCATCCGATCACACACCCGTTCGGCCCGTCGCAACCACGCCCGCTCGCCGGTCGCCTCGAACAGCTCGACCAGCCCCGAAGCGAGCATCGCGTAGTCGTCGAGATACCCGGTGATCCGGGCGCGACCATCCTTGAAGGTCCGCATCAACTCGAAGTTCTCCTCGAGGTTTCCCTCGAGCATCACTTCGAGGATGAATCGAGCGGCACTTTCGGCCCGATCGACGTATTCCGGCTCGGCGAGGTGGAAACCGACGTGGGCGAAGGCCCGGATCATCAGGCCGTTCCAGGCGGCGATCACTTTGGTGTCGGTCCCCGGGGCGACGCGCTCCTGGCGCGCCTCGAAGAGCTTGCGCCGGATCTCGGCGACGTCGTCGGGCACCTGCTCGAAGGCCGCCTCGCGCCCCTCCTCGTCGAGTGCGTGCAGCCGATTCGGGATCGACCACTCGTTCTCGAAGTTCCCCCGATCGGTGATTCCCCAGTACGCTTCCGCCCGCTCGGCCTCCCGTTCGCTCAGCACCTCGCGCAGCATCTCCGGCGTCCAGACGAAAAACTTCCCCTCCTCGCCGTCGCTTTCAGCATCCTGCGTCGAGTAAAACGGCGTGCCCGCTTCCGCCCCGCGGTGGGTCATCTCCCGGTCGACGTACCCGAGGATTTCCTCGGCGATCCGCCGGTAAAACGGCCGTCCGGTCGCCCGGTGGCCGTCGACGTACGCCATCGCCAACAGGGCGTTGTCGTACAACATCTTCTCGAAGTGCGGCACGAGCCACCGCTCGTCGACCGAATAGCGGTGAAACCCGCCGCCGATCTGGTCGTACATTCCGCCGCACGCCATCCGCCCCAGCGTCGTCTCGACCATCTCGAGCGCCCGTTCGCGATCCTGCTCGGAAATCTCCTTGCGCCGCCAGACGCCCAGCAGCGCGCGAAGCTGCATGCTCGGTGGGAACTTCGGGGACTGCGCGAACCCACCATTCTGCTCGTCGAAGTGCCGCTTCCAGTGGGTCAGCGCGTTGGCGAACGGCGAGTCGTCGAGCTCGGCACCTTCCTTGTCGGCGGAGGCGACTCGCTGCAGACGCTCGGTCATCTGCCCGCCGATCTCGTCGACCCGGTCGCGCTCCTCCTCCCACAGCTCGGCCAGGTGCTCGAGGACGGTCCGAAACCCCGGCCGGCCGTACTTGTCGTCGGGGGGAAAGTACGTCCCGGCGTAAAACGGCTCGAGATCGGGGGTCAAAAAGACGCTCATCGGCCAGCCCCCCTGGCCGGTCAGCATCTGCGTGGCGTTCATGTAGATGCGATCGAGGTCGGGCCGCTCCTCGCGATCGACCTTGATCGGGACGAAATGGTCGTTGAGAAACTCGGCGATCTCCTCGTCCTCGAAGCTCTCGCGTTCCATCACGTGACACCAGTGGCACGCCGAGTAGCCGATCGACAAAAAGATTGGTCTGTCCTGCTCGCGGGCCTGTTCGAGGGCCTCCTCGCCCCAGGAGTGCCAGTCGACCGGGTTGTGGGCGTGTTGCAGAAGGTAGGGGCTGGTCTCGTCGATCAGGGCGTTGGTGTGGGCGTGATCGCTCATCGCACGACTCCGCTGCGGACATCGAGACGGGCGTGAAGGGACTCCGAGGGTCGCATCGAACATGGGTGGACTGGCGCCGAAATCAAGGGCGGGCTCGCCAGTCCGCCACGATGGGCACCCGCGCCGCATGCCATATGCGGGCGGCGACGCCTCGGGGGCCGGGCGATGCACGTCACTCCTCGTCGAACGCCCGGGCGACGGCCCGTATGTGCTCGGCGTAGAATGCCCGATCGTCGCGCTCGCTCGTCCGTCCGATCTCGAAGCTCAGCGCCGTGTACAGACTCGAGACGGCAAACGCGAGCGGGGCGACGTCGATCACATCCAGGCTCTCCCCTTCCCCTCGGTCCGCTCCCTCCGCCCGCGATTCGAGATAGCGGACGGCCGGATGCTCGCGACTCATCTGCACGCCCTCCGGCCACAGCCGGACCGTCTCCCCGGTAGTCTCGCCGAAATAGATCCGTCCGCCGGGCATCGCACCGCGCAGCGGGTGCTCGTCACCGCAGATCTCGGCGAAACGCGCGGCCGCGGCCCGTTCCAGCACACCGGGCGTCGGCGACGACTCCTCGCCCGGATCGTACTCCTCGATCGAGGCTTCCCCGCCGCTCCCCCCCTCCAGCTCGACGCTCGCGATCGGGACATACTCGACGCCCCCGAGAAACGCCCCGAGCAATCCACGAAGTTCGGCCATGCCGCCGTCGAAGCCTCGGCTCGTGATCACGGGCACGTCCGCCCCGTCGAGCTCGACCTCGCCGACTCCCCGCGCCCGGTCGGCGTCGACGAGACTCAGCCAGCCGTCCGACGCGTCGACCTCCTCGCGCAACTGGGCCGGCGACAGCCACCCGCCATCGAGCCGATCGAACATCGCACAGTTCTCGAGCGCCGCCCGCGCCGCTCCCCACCCCTCCGGGGGATGCTCCTGCGCCAGCAGCGCCTCGAGGTGCCGGATCAGAAACGTCCGCTCGCGCCTCGCTTCGCCCGGCCCGGCACCGTCGACTCGTTCGACGAGCCGCTCGAAGATCCCGCCGGCGGCGCGCCGCAACGCCCGGTGCATCCGCGCCGTCCCGTTTTTCAACCCCCGGTAGTCGGACGTCGGCTCCAGCCACTCCGCCGCCACAACCGCCACCCAGTGGCCGACCGGCGCCAGGGACCGCTGCTCGACGAGCCCTCGCCGCTCGTGGACGACGATCTCGGTGATCTGCTCGGGAAGCTCCCCGTCCCCCGCCACCAGCGCAACTTCGCCGTCGAGCCCGTCGGCGCCGAGCTCCGCGCGGGTCAGCACCGAGTCGCCCGGGGTCGGAAGGTCGCCCGGGAGGACCTCGAGCGGACGCGCCGGCTTGCGCCGAAACTCCCGGTACTGCTCCTCCAACATGTCGCGCCGCAGGTCGCTATCGGTCACGTCGACGACCCGATCGACCGGAAACATCTCCTCGAGCAGGCGGTGGGTGTCGGTGTTGTTCGGGGCGCGCACGACCGGGGCCGACTCGTCGACCCGCGCCGATTCCAGCACCGGGTGGTCGTCGGTGACGCAGTGCAACACCTCGTGGGCGGCCAGCTGCGTCGACAATTCGCGGTGGCTCGTCCAGCCCTCTCCAACGACCTCGAAGGCAGGGATGTGGCGTAGATCGCTGCCGCGGACATGCTCAAGGGTCGCCGCCACGGCGCGCCAGAAAGCGAGCTGTTCGGCGTCCGCCGCCTCTCCCCCGGCGAATACCTCCTCGCATCGCGCCTGCAGAAGCTCGCGAGCGAGCCGGCGCGCCTCCTCGACGACCCGGCCGTACGCCTCGTTTTCGACCACGCCCCCCCACGCCTCGGTCGGCTCGAGAGCGTCTCCCCGGGCGACCGCCCGGAAGCATCCGACGGGCAACTTCAGCTCGCGGTAGGCCAGGCGATGGTCGCGCTCGGCGATCTCGAGGTGCAGCCGCCCCCTCGGCTTCGGCGCCCTCCCCGGCGTCGCGTAGCCCTCCGAGCCGAGCGCCCGGATGATCGAGCTTCCCGACCCGCCGGCGGCGTCGGCCAGCGCTACACCGACCTCCCAGCCCTCCCCCTCCGCCCACTCGACCCGGTCGAACTCGCCGAGTGCCGTCACCTCGGAGGCCTCCTCGAGAAACCGCCGCCTGGCAGCCGCCTCGCGCAGCCACTCGCCCGCCTCCTCGGGCCCCTGGCCGAAACAGTGCTCCAGGATCGCGCGGCCGGTCTCCCCGCAGGCGAGGACCGGGACTTCGAGCCCCGCCCGCACGTACTCCCGGCGCCAGTCCTCGAAGCTCGCCGGCCGTCTGCGCCGGTGGCTCTTTTCGACGTGACGGGCGATGACTCCCCGCCCGAACCGCTCCGTGATCGACGGGGTCAGCTCGACCCACCGGACCGGCTCGCCGGCCTCGAGCCTGCCGGCGATCTCGACCAGCGAGACCGACTCCTCGGCGAGCGTCCGAAACAGCGACGCCTCGGCGAACGGCCCGAGCTGCGTGCGCAGCAGCTCCGGGCCCGGCCTCCGCTCGCGCTCGAGTCTCTCCCGGGCCGACCGCCAGACGTGACGCACCCAGCCCGGCAACTCGCTGTCGCCGACCCACGTCTCGAACACCTCGAAGGCAACGTCCGGCTCCTCGCCGACCCGGTCGAAAATCCGCCAGACCAGCCGCCCCGACACCAGGGCCTCGAGAAACTCCCCCTGTCGCTTCCCGCCCAGCCGCGCCACGAGTTTCGGCAACACGCCGATCGCCTCGAACAGTGCCCCGCGCACCTCCCCGTCGAACTCGACCCCGCTCCAGGTCTCGTCGACCGGCAGATCCCCGGCGACGACCAACTGACACGACGGGACGGGCAACCGCCCGATGGGCTCGTAGCTGAGCCGCCGCCCCTGCTTGACGAAGACGATTCCGCACTCGCCCTCCTCCTCCCCGAGATAGACCGCTGTCGCGTACGTCCCCTCGTCCGACTCGTAGCGGTGCGGATGCGACGTCGCATCCGGAGGTTTCCACGGCTGCCACTCTTCCCAGAGTTGCCAGTTCTCCCGGCGTGTCCGGGCCGTTTCGAGCTTTTCGGAGACGTCGCGCCCCCCCTCGTACAGCCGCTTCGGGAGCACCAGCGAACCGGCGGCGCTCGTGTACGGAAGCTCGGCGTCGACCTGCAAGACGGGCCGGTCGAAGTTGCCGGTCACCTCCGGCGCATGGACCTGCTCGGCGTACAGCACCGGTCCGTCGCCCGCCCGGATCGCCTCGAGCGGCACGTGATGGCGCCCGGCGTACTCGACCGACGGGACCCCGCCCGGAGGCCTGCAGGCGGCCGGCCAGATCGGCATCCCGGCCAGACGCTCGGCCAATGTCGCCGCCGGCCCCGACTGCACATCCAGGTCGCTTCGCCACAGGTCGACGGCGATCGCGAGAAGCCATCCCGGACGGCGCCGGCGCTGATAGGCACTCATCTTCTCGAGGTACGCCTCGACCGACCGCACCAGCGCCCGGGGCAGAACCCGATCGCGAAGTTCCTCCCAGGCCTCGTCGCGGACGAATCCACTCTGGGAGAGATTCTTTTTGAGCCGGTCCGACTCCACGATCGCGTACGGTGCCACGGCCGACAGGGGCCCCCCGAAGGTGTGATCGGTGACCAGCACCCCGTGCTGCAGGATCCGGACGCGCCCGACCACCTCGCCGGCCCACTCGGTCGCATCCGGAGGCCGAATCCCGACCACGCCCCACTCGTACTCGGTCTCGACGGCGACTCCCCCGACGATCTCGCCCGGCAACTCGAGCCCCCGACTGACCCGCGCGCCGTTGAGCTCGATCGCCACCCCCGAGAAGCGACACTCCTCGCGGACGAGCTTCTCTTCGACCAGATCGCCGGCGAATTTGTGGAAGAAAGCGACCAGGTGATAGTCGCGATACGTCTCCTTGAGATAAATGCGCGTCGTCCCCCGCGCCGGCCCGTCACCGGCCTCGAGGCGCTCGTCGTCGACCCCCTCGACGACCAGCCGCACCCCCTCCTCGTCCGGCGGCGCCGATTCGACGACGATGCGTTCGGGGTCGACCTCCCGGGCCGTCGTCAGCCCGATCGCCAGGTGCCGCACGGCCCTCGCCCGGACCCCGCGCTCGCTCCGGAACGCCGCCGCGTGGACCGACTCCAGCTCCCGGGCCTCGAGCGGCTCGCCGTCGAAGTGCAGCTCGACCTCGTCGGCGTCGACGTACACCTCGATCCAGCTCGCATCCAGCAGGTGGGCGACCTGGACGAATTGCAGGACGTAGCGGTGGGGATCGGCGAGCTGGAATTTCTGGAGCTTCTCGCGCGCCTTGCGCGGATCGACGGCAAATCGCCCGCGCTCGACCCGCTCGCCGGCCTCGCGGAGGTCGTCGAGATAGCTCCGCCGGGTCGTCTCCTCACCCATGGTGCCTCCTCCGCCCGTCTCGATGCCGGATCGCCGCCCGGGTCAGATCTGCATCCTCCGCAGGCGTGAGATTCGACCCACAGATCAGCTTCAACAGTCCCGCCGCCGCCCACTCCGGCTCGCGTTCGGTGATCGTCAACACGTCCTCGAGCAGGGGATGCGCGAGATTCAGCAACAGGCGATCGTGTTCGACGAGAGCCTGGCGACTCGGGCTCGGGATCGCCCCGAAGCGAAGTGGCCGGTGAAAGTCGTCGCCCGGCAGCACCACGCGATCAGCGAGCGGCGACTCCCGGTAGACCCGGCCGAAGGCGACGGTCTCGAATTCGATATCGAGCAGGCCGCTCAACCGCTCGAATTCATCGAGCAACGCGCTGGCTCCGGGTCCGACCCGCTCCGGCGGACGACGCTCGGGCACGGCGTACTGCGACCGAAGCGCCGGAAGCGAGCCGCCCGCCAGATGGCGAAACAAGGCGTGCAACCCGCCGGCGTCCCGACTCGCCCGGGCCAGGAGCACGTCGCTGCCGATCTGCCCGCCGGTCACCTCGCGCTCCCCGGCGTACACCATCAGCCGCCCCGCCTCGGCCGCCTGCAGGCACTCCCCCGGCGTCGCCACCCCGTCGCCGACCGCCACGACCGGCCGCTCTCGCCACGCCCCCGGCGGCGCCCCGTACTCGCGCAGGTAGCAGGCCAGCAGATGAACCAGCCGGTCGTACCGCCGGCTCGGCCCCTGCTCGGCCTCGCGTTCGAGCTGGTCGAGCAGCTTCTCCGGCAAATCCTCGGCGATCAACTCGTCGAGCCGTTCGTGCGCCTTGTGAAAGTTCTCCTCCTCGACGACCTGGTCGCGGGTGAGCGTATGCTCGAGATACCGGGAGTCGATCTTGAACGAGACGAAGGCTCTCGGCCCGTCGTCGCCCTCCTCCAGAGTCAGCCCCCGGTTGTAGTAGCCGTACGGCGCCTGCGCCGCACCGATCAGCCCGGCGACGATCCGCGTCCCCTCCTCGCGGTAGCTCACCGAACAGGCCGAGTCGATCGCGAAGTCGGTCCGAACGTCCTCCCCGCCGACGCGCACCGCGATCCGGGCGTGCTTGCACCAGTAGCGCACGACCCTCGCCGCCCGTCCCCGAAGCGCGGCGAACTCCGCCCGCGAGACCTCCTTGACGACCCGGACGTGCGTCCCCTCGATCGGCCGGTCGAGCTCCAGCAGCTCGAAGCTGCCGTCGCCGTCGAACAACACCCGCCAGTACTCGCCACTGCGGCCGGTATCGACGCAGACGACCTGCGGCTCGAGCGCGAACACCGAGACGAAACCGATCCCGAATCGGCCGATCTTGGTGTAATCGTCGTCCTTGCCCGAACTGAAAAGTTCCGTGAGCCGCCCCTCGATCAGGTCGCGATCCATCCCCTCGCCAAAATCGCGCACGTGCAACACCATCCGCCCGCGGTCGGCCCCGTCGCCCGCCACCGGCGCGAACTCGAAGTCGATGTCGATGTCCCCCGAATTGGCGTCGATCGCGTTCTGGACCAGCTCGCGCAGACACGACAGGGGATCGGAAAACTGCGCGATCAGGTCTTCCCAGACCGCCTCGAGATCGAATGTCTGGATCGAGTCGATCATCCGCTTCCCGGGCGAGAGTCGTTGATGCATCGTTGGTTACATCCCCGCTCCTCATTCCCGCCGCAAGCGACGGGGCTATCTCCAAACCCAAAACGACTTGCATCACGACCCGCAAGCGGGCCCTTTCGTTTCAAAATTTCAGCCGCAGCGCCCTCTGGTGATTTTCCCAGAAGGCCGGCAACTTGCCCGGCGTCTCCCCGTCGAGATCGATCCGGATCTCGGTCTCCGGGTCGGAGGGGCGCGCCGCGACGTGCGTGGCGGCATGGCGCCGAACCTCCCCGTACTCCAGGTGGCGGCCCCGATAGATCGTCTGCAGCAGCCAGGCCATCTCGACTTTCGACAGATCCCCCATCTCGACGACCTGAAACTGCCCGTCGTCGAGCTTCGCCCCGGGCGCCACCCACATCCCGCCGCCGAAATACTCGCCGTTGGCGACGACGAAATTGAACACCCGCCCGCTGCGCTCGATCGTGTCGCCGAGCACGACGTCCATCTCGACGTTGCGCCATTTCATGAACGCCCGGATCGAGGCCAGGATGAAACTCCCCTTGCCGCCGAATCCCTTCCAGGTGTTGTTGGCGATCTGGTCGACGCTCCCCGAAAAGCCGGCCGAGGCGATGTTGACGAACAGCCGGCTGGCGATCCCCTCGTCGAAGGTCGTGTAAGCGAGCTCCCCGACGTCGATCGCCCGCGTCGTGCGACCGCTCAAATGCTCGATCGTCTCGCGGATCCCCCCCATCAACCCGACCGTCCGCCGGAAATCTCCGCCGGTTCCGATCGGCACCACCCCGAGGACCGCCTCCTCGTCGATCGGCTCCAGCTCGGTCTCGCGCTCCCGGCGAATCCAGCCCCCGTCGCGCCGGAAGGTCTCCTCGGCGTCGGGCTTTTCGAAAAATCCGTTGACGACCTCGTTGAGCGTCCCGTCGCCGCCGACGCAGACGACCATCTCCCAGCCCGCTTTGAGCGCCTCGCGGGTCAGCACCGTCGCATGCCCCGGCCCCTCGGTGAACGCGGCGTCGATCTCGGGCAGCCGCGCCCTGAGAAGGCGCTCGATGAGATCCCATTTCTCGCGCACCTCCCCGGCCGCCGCGATCGGATTGGCGACGACGAACGTTCGGTAGTTCAGTTCGGTAGTCATCGACACAAGTCTTTTGTCGCCGTTTTATGCTTAGCTGCCCGGCTGCTTAGCTGCTCAGCTGCCGCCGCTACAGACCAAAGGCACGACAGGCAACCTCCAGCACGTCGAGGGCCGCCCGCTCGCCGCCCACCCGCTCGAAGGCCTTCTCGCAGGTCGCCTGCCCGCAGATCACCCGCTCGCCCCCCTCGGCCTCCATCTGATCGAGGCGGTCTCGGGCACAACGCTCGCTCGCTTCCGGCGCCACCACGTGGTAGTGCGACGGCCCTCCACAGCATGGCGCCTCGTTGCGATTGACGTGAAACTCCCCCGGCGGCTCGTCGCACAGGGCCTCGAGCAAGAGCCGCGTCTCCTCGTACAATTCGAGCTGGCGGCCGACGAAACACGAATCGTGCAACTTCGCATCGCCCAGCTCGACCTCCTCGCGCGGCTCGACGACATCCAGCCGGTCGGCGAGAAACTCGATGAGGTGGACGACCTCCAGCCCCTCCTCCCGCCCCCAGCTCGTATCCTCGTGATACAGCGAGACCATCGCCGCGCAGTCGGTGACGACGGTGTCGGCATCGCTCAACGCCCCGTTCAGTTCGGCCCGGTACGCCTCGTAGCCGTCGTCGTCGCCGGCCGACAACAGCGGAAACCCGCAGCAGCCAAACCCCGCCTGGCCGCCGTCAAACCGCCGCCGGGTGTGCAGCGCGACCTTCGAGCCCTGGAAGATCTCGAGCAACAGCCCCGCCCGCAGCACCGACGACGGCGCCCGGTAGCGCGTCTCGCAGTCGGGCACGAAGACCGTCGTCGACTCCTGGTCGAAGATCCGGTCGACCGAAAACCCGTGCACCTCTCCCAGCGGCGGCAGCTCGCGCTGCGGGGCGTTGTTCGCCCGAAACGTCTCGGGGAAACCCTCCAGTTCGTCGGGGACGTAGCCCTCGTCGTGCATCCAGGTACGGGCCTGCCACAGCGCACTCGGCACGTCGTTGTCGTGCAGGCACCACTCCTGGCAGCGCCGACACCCCATGCAGTGATAGAACGTCTCGGCGACGTCCTCTGAGAGCTCGACCGCCCCGTCTTTCGCGAACTCGAACAGCCGCATCATCCCCCAGGGCGTCACCGTCTCGCGGTGCTCCGCCTCGGCGGCCGGGCACGAAAACCGGCACATCTTCGGGCAGTACGTGCAGTAAGCGGTCGCCCGCTCGGTTTCACTCGTGAATTGGTCCATCGGGGCGTTGTCCCTCGTCGTGATAGCGTCTCGAATCGCGCATCGAGCCCCCGTGCCGAACACAGCGCCTCTTGCGGCACGGCGCTTCGCCGTCTTCGACGTCGGCGCTCGCCGCGACCCTCCGGCCGGGGATCGAATCGGGCCGCTCGAACACTCTCCGTCGTCCGCGCATGTCCCATTCCCGCGAGCGGGCCTCGTTTCTCAGTCACGGCCCGACCGCCAACCGCCCCTCCGGGTCCAGCTCGGCCTTCAATCGCTGCACCCAGGTCGGCCAGACCGCCTCTCCGTCGTCGACGATCCGCCGACGGGCCAGCGCCGCGACCGACGTCTCGATCTGCGAGCCGCCCTCCAGGTACGCCGCCGCCCGCTGCCGCCCCCACGCCAGGACGACGATCTCGTCGCACGCCTCGCTGACCGCCTCGACCGCCTCCCCGATCTGCGAGAGCGGCCAGACGACCCGGTGGCGATCGGCTGCCCCGGCGCTCGAACGCGCCGCCGGGTGGGCGGCCTCCAGCTCGCGACGCCGCGCCTCGACCCGCTCCCCGCGCGAGATCGACGACGGCTCGACGCTCTCCCGCCCGATGCGCTCGACCCACGCCTCCAGCAGCTCGGCCGGCCCCCGCACCGCCGCCTCGAAGCTCTGCTCGGAGGACGACCAGCGACACCACGCCGGACGCACGTCGAGCCGGTCGAGCATCCGGAACGCCTCGACGGCCCGCCCCACACGCGGCGCCTCCCACTCCAGAAGCACCCCGGGCTGGCGGGGAGCGACCGTCAGCCGCGCCTCCAGCACGACGCCGAGCGCCCCCTCGCCGCCGACGTGCAGATACCGGTGGTCCGGCCCGCTCGCTTTGCGCGGCGCCGGCAGATAGCTGTAGCCGGCGCCGCCGGGCGACGCCGTCCGAAGCCCGATGCAGCCGGCGCGCAGATCGCCGCCGCGCCACTGACGCTCGAGCGGCTGCCAGCGCGCCAGAAGCCCTCCGATCGTCGCTCCCTCGGGCTCGAGGCGATAGCGCGCCAGCGAACGCTCCTCGGCCTCGACCGCCTCGCGCAACTCCCCCCACGTCACTCCCGCCTCCGCCCGGATCGTGTCGCTCTCGGCGTCGAACGCCCGGATGCGATCGCATCCCCGGGTGCGCACCACCTCGAAGCGCCGCTCGCCGACGGCACTCGCACGCAGATGCTCGCCCCCGCCGACCACCACCAGCGCATGCTCCGGTCGCCTCTCGCCCGCCCCCTCGACCAGCTCGCGCAGCTGCGCCGCATCCTCCGGCCGGTACTCCCGGTCCGGCATCGGCAACAGCCGCTCGTCGTAAAAGCTGGTGTCGGGTTCGCTCATCGTCCGCTCGCTACCCCTGTCGTGAGCCGTCCCGGGCCGGATACACCTTCCCGGGATTCATGATGCCGTCGGGATCGAAGGTCGCCTTCAGCGCGTCGAACTGGTGGCGCCCGCCGAGATGGTCGTTTTCGGTCCAGTCGGCCTTCAGAGCCCCGACGCCGTGGTGGTGGGTGACGCTGCCGCCCGCCTCGGCGACCGCCTCGAGGGCCGCCTCCCAGGTCCGCTCGTGCAGATCGAGCGACGCGTCGACGCCGCGTCCGTGCCCGACGAACGTAAAATAGATCGAACTCCCCTCGGGATACACGTGGCTGAAGTGCGCCAGCGCCAGCACGTGCGGATGGACCGCCCGGCGCACACGCCGGTACAACGCCCCGAGGTTCGCCCAGCTCGTCGACACCTCCATCGTGTCGACAAATGCCCCCGTATCGAACAGCGGCGACTGCAGATACGACGTATCGAAGCGGTGCTCGAGCCAGCGATGCCCCGGCTCCGCCCCCATGTCCACGCCGTAGCGCGACAGGAGCTCGAACGCCCAGTCCGCCTCCGCCTCGACCATCGTCGACCGGCCCTCGAACCCGACGATCAGCTGCGAGCGCGTCGAAAACCGCTCGATCAGCTCGTTGACCAGCGCCGGCCGACCGAGCACCTGCTCGACGACCGCGTTGCGCACCCCGTCGATCGCCCCGCCGATCTCGTCGACCAGCTCGTCGGGGAGGACCTTCTCGGCCATCTTGCGCAAACGCACCAGCAGCGACGTCGCCGAATCCTCCGAGACGCCCTCGTCGCCGCCCGACTTGAAAAACGCATCGAACGGATCGTACAGCCGCACGACCGCCGGCTCGAGCCCCGCCTGCATCACCCGCCGGATCGCCTCCAGAGCCTCCTCGAGCGCAGCGAACTCGAAGCCGCGGTAGTATCGATGCTCGGGCGCCGGCTCGATCTGGAGGGTCGCCTCGGTGACGAACCCGAGCGTCCCCTCGTTGCCGACGAACACCTGGGTGAGATTCGGACCGTAGCGGGCGAGATCCCGGCCGGGCCGCTCGTCGGTCGGATCGGGCGCCGTCCGCAGCCGCTCGCCACTCCCGGTCACCACCCGCATGCTGTGGACCATGTCCTCGATCTTGCCGTAGCGGCTCGAGTACTGGCCGGCCGACCGGGCCGCCAGATAACCGCCGAGACTCGAGCAATACAGCGACGAGGGATAGTGGCCCATCGTGCAGCCGACCCGCCGCAGCTCCTGCTCGAGGATCTTGCCGATCACCCCGCCCTGCGCTCGCACGTAGTGATCGGTGCGGTCGACCTCGAGGATGCGGTCGAAGCGCTTGAGATCGACGATCACGCTGGTCCGGTCGCCGACGGCGCCCAGACACACCCCGCTGCCGGCCCCGTACGCCACCAGCGGCGTCCCCGTCCGGCGCGCCCACTCGACCAGCTCCTGCAGATCCCCTTCGTGGGCCGGCTGCACGACCGCCCCGGGCATCTGGGCGTCGAGGCGCCGACCGCGCGCCAGAATGATCCCGCGCGGCGAGCAGTCGGCGTTGTAGGCGATCAGGTCGGTCCGGTCGGTCAGCACGCACTCGCGGCCGACGATCTCGGCGAGATCGTCGATCATCGCCGGCGAGGCCCACCGCTCGTCCGCCTGTTCCGGCATGCAATCCCTCGTCGAGTCTCGGATCTGCAATTCGTCACCGCCGGGAGCGCTCGTCGTCGAAGAGCGCCGGAATCACCCACCGCTCGAGGACGACTCCCAGAAGCTCGTCGATGCGCTCGAGGATCCGTTCGGCGCGATCCGGCGTGACTCCCGCCGACTCCTCGCTCAGCGCGACCTGCACGGCCCACCCGATCACGGCGTCGACCAGGCCTCGAAGCCAGTCGAGATACCGCAACAATGCGCCATCTCCCCCGGCGTTGTCGAGCCCGACACGCACCTTTTCGTCGACCCGATCGAGATCCTCGTACGCCTCGGCGACCTCGGGTAAAGCGGCGACCAGCTCCGCGCTGCGCTCGGCCAGCGCGTCGACGACCCGCTCCGGCGGCGCGCCGACCTCTTCGAGAGAGTGGCGTGCCAGATAGCCGCCGATCTCGGCGAACGACTCGAGCACGCCGCGGGCCGCGCCCACCACCCCCGTCCAGCGGCCGAGCGACTCGGCGTCGTCCTCGGCAAGTCGCTCGACGAGACCGCGTCCGAATTCCCCGATCGTGTCGGCCAGACTCGACTCGCCGTCTGGGCTGTCGTCGTCCATCTCGTCTCGACCTCGTATCCTCTGCTCGGTCGCCATCGACCCTCTCGATCCCCGTCCCGAGGATCCGCGGCCGGGGCCGACTACCGGCGCACTCGTTTTTCGGCCCGCGAGCGACCTTTCGATCGTTCGATCACGCTTCGTCCCGAAACCTCGCTTCGAGTTCGTTTTTCAAGATTTTCCCCGTCTCGTTGCGCGGCAATTCGCCGACGATACGCCAGTCTTTCGGCACTTTGTAGGCAGCCAGCCGCTCGCGCAACCACCCCTCCAGCCGCTCCGCCTCGAGAGCTCCCTCGGCTCCCTCTCGCGGGACCACGAAGGCAACCACCCGCTCGCCCCACTCCTTGTCCTCGACACCGACCACCCCCGCCTCCTCGACCTGCTCGTGATCGGCCAGCTCGTCCTCGATCTCGACCGGATAGATGTTGACCCCGCCCGAGATGATCATGTCCCGCGAACGCCCCGCCAGATACAGATATCCCTCCTCGTCGAGATACCCGAGATCGTCGACCGTCATCCACTCCTCGCGGCGAAACTCCTCGTCGACCTCCTGCTCGTCGAGATATCCCTGCATCGTGTGCGCCGAGCGCACCCAGATCGTCCCGACCTCGCCGGGGGCGCACGCCTCGCCGTCGTCGTCGACGATCCGGACCTCCTGGCCGGCGATCGGGCGCCCGACGCTGCCCGGCCGCTCGAGCATCTCGTAGCCGTCGATCAGAGTCACCCAGCCCAGCTCGGTCGCCCCGTAAAAATCGTGGACCGTCCCCGCCCCGAACTGCCGAATCGCCCTCCGGCGCAACGCCTCGGGAAACGGCGCCGCGCCCGAGATCAGGACCCGCAGTTGAGGCGTCGGATGGCGCTCGAGCAATTCGTCCGGCAGGGCGAGCAATCTGCGCAGCATCGTCGGCACCAGAAAGACGCTGTTGATGCGTTCGGTCGCCAACGCCTCGAGCGTCTCCTCCGGCTCGTAGCGCGGCCTCAAATGGATCGTCGCCCCGAGCGCCGCGTTCAGCAGCGTGAAGACCTGGCCGCCGCTGTGATAGATCGGCGAGACGACCAGATGCCGGTCCCCGGCCCGCACCGGCAGCCGCTCGACGATGCACGCCAGATCGTGGACGCCGAGCGCCGTGAAATCGCGCACCGCCGCCTTCGGACGCCCCGTCGTCCCGGAGGTGTAGACGATGTTGTCGCCGCCGGCCGCCTCCCCGTACACCCCGGCGCCCCCGTCGTCGAGATGGCGCTCCATCCGCTCGCCCGCCTCCAGCAGCTTCTCGAACGACGAGACCCGCGGCTGGTGGTCCGTGGCGTCGACGTCGATCAGAGTGAGATCGAGCCCGGGATGCTCCCCGCGCACCCGCTCGGCGACCTCCCGCGAAGTCGACGAACAGATCGCCAGCCGCGCCCCGCTGTGCTCCAGGTGATAGGCCAACTCCCGCTCCGAGGCCCGGTAACTGACGTGCACGCCCGAAGCGCCCAGCCGGAACATCGCAAACCAGGCGACGACGTACTCGACACGGTTTTCCATCATCAACACGACGGGCGTCCCCGAGCCGACCCGAAATCGATGGTGCAGCGCCCGGACCAGGCGTTCGATCCAGCGGTTGGTCTCGGCGTAGCTCAGGCGCCGTTCCGGGTCGACCAGCGCCGGCCGCTCCGGGTCCACCGCCGCATACAGGCGATGGATCGAGCGGGCGTCCAGCCCGTGGCGCAGCATCACCTCGAGCCCGCCGACCGGATTCCCCTCCAGAACCTGCCCGATCAATCCCGTCTTCGCCGTCGTCTTCACCAGCCGCCCCACCGATTCGCTCAACGCCTCGATCGTGTCGCCTCCGAAATCCATCATGCGCCCGTCGACATTGCAGTTGCCACTATCCGAACTTCCCGAGCTGCCCCCGCCTTTCGAGAGTTTTTTCGTATCACTGGAATAATACAACCCCACTTAAACGCTACCCACGCGACAGCCCGGCCGCGGTCTGCCCACCCGGCGGCCCTGCGTCGGTCGGCCGCGAGAAACTCGACGTCCGATCGCGCAGTGTTTACCATTGGGCTGTCCGTGGAGTCTGGCACGACTCCTCCGGGCGGAGCGAAATTTCCGTCCACGAACGTTGAATTTGGCACGCGAGTTGTCCGTCTCTATAATGACTCAGACGTTCTCGGCGATGGGCTCGCCGGGCATTCGCTTGAGCTGCGTCAGTGCGAACTCTCGAGGCTCGTCACGCGCGGTTGTGATGCAGCGGACCCGACATTCAGGAGTCCCGACATGTTGCCCGATTACATCATCTACGACGAGCTCAAACGCGAACAGGAGCGGGACGGCGGCCAACGCCCCCGCATTGAAGCCCCTCAACCCTCTCACCCGGAGTTCGAGCGGCCGCATGAGAAGAAAGATGACGACCAGGAGGAAAACGACGATCGCGGTGTGACGATCATCGAGATCTGAACGACGCCTGAAAAGGGGGGAGTTCGATCAACACACACACGAAACCCGCAGTGGGCGCGGTCCCACTGCGGGTTTCGTTTTTTCGACCGGTTGTCAGTACCAGCGCAGCCCGAAGGTCATCGAGACGGTATCGAAGGCCGAATGCTGATAAAAATGATGGGTGTACGACAGGTCCACGCCCCCGGTCATCGTCCCGTTGAACCAGAATTCGTAGCCGACCCCGGCTTCGGCCTGCAGCCCGAGTTCCTGCCAGTCGCAGTTGCTCCCCTCGAAGGTCCCGCTGCAGACCCCGTAGGCAAATCCCGCGCCGCCGTCCACGTGCAGCCCTCCGAGCACGAACAGATTCGCCACGCCCCCGATGCTGCTGTGGTAAAATCCGTACCGATCCGCCTCGCCCGCCCGGACCGTCCGCGACCACCAGTCGGCCTCGACCCCCAGCAACAGCCGTTCGGTCACCCCCCCTCCGATCATCGCCTGGGCCGACAGCCCCGGCCCCTCGTCGGTCCAATCTCCGCCGTCGGCGAACAGTCCGTAGCCCCCGCCGAGGCCGAACCCGCCGAAGACCCCTTCGCGGTCGGAATATCCATCGAGGGCCATCGCCTGCGACCCCCCGAACATCGCGGCGACGAAGACGACAAAACAGGCGAACGACAGCATCTGTGAGCGTCTCATGGTCCTCTCCTCGATCGATTCGTCTCCAGGGGCTCCGGGGCCACATTTCACAGGCTTAGACCCGCGAGCCGAGAAGATATTCAATCCCCTTTCGACGAGGCCGAACGGCCCCATCATCCCAGCAGTCCCTTCGACAACCCCGATTCCGTCTGGAATTTGATCCGCCCGGTCTCCACCTCCAGGACCTGGATGAACAGAAAGTACTGCACGCGCCGCTCGCCCTCGGTCCGCTCGGCGACGTCGTAGACCTTGCCGGTGACGTAATACTGCGCCCCGAGCTGTCGACCGTACTCGGCGAGGCGCTCCGGATCGTAGGCGGCCGCCTGCTGGCGTTTGATCTCGGTGATCATCTCGTCCTGCCGGCCGCGACTGATCACGTCGACCGGCGTGCGATTGACCAGGTCGGTCTGAAATTTCGACAGCAGCGAGTCGAGCGGCTCGCGGATGTGCTCGGAGGTCTCGTTACGGATCGGAAAGATCGCCACCACCGGCGGATCGCCGCCCTGCGCCTCCTGTCTCCACTGCTCGACGATCGAGGAGTCCATCAACTTGTCGATGTTCTCGCGGTACAACTCTCCCAGATCCTTGCGGTCGAACCGCAGGCTCATCGTCATCTCGTCGAGTTCGGGGTTGTCCGACCCCCGGGCGTGCTGCGCCCCGCAGCCGAGGCCCGTCCACACGGCGAGCGCGGCCGCTGCCGCCACCGCCGCCCACCCTCCTCGCCCCCCCGCCATCGGGATGTTTGTCGAGTGCACGCGCATCGATGCGACTCCGCTCAGCGATGCTTCGAGAAGTTGACGATCGTCGGCCCCGACTCGCGCACCCGAACCGACTTTTCTTCGCGCTTGCCGTTGACCTTCACCGACACGCTCGTCTTGCCGGGCGGCCGCGAGACGCGCGAGAAGCGAACGCGCGCCGGCAACATCGACCAGCTTCGCGTATCCGGCGTGTCGGCCGCCGCCATCCCTCCCTCGACGGCGATCTGTGCCAGCATCCCCACCCCCGAGCTGCCGGAGGCCTCCTTCGCCCCCGCCTTCGCCGCCTGCCCGGCGACGGCCCGTGTGATCATCCGCGTGATCGCCGCCCCCATCAACGCCCCCTTGATCTTGTCCCAGCCGTGCTCGACCTGCCGCTCGATGTCGACGCCCAGATCGACCGACTCCCGCTCCCCGCCGATCTCGACCGCCACATCGCGCTCGGGCGGCAACCCCTGTTCGGTCAACACCGGAAAGTTCACCCACTTCAATGCCCCCTCGACGGCGAGTTGCTGAGCCTGTTCGCGCTGATCGGAGCTGAGCCGGTAGTTGTGATAGTTGGTCGCCCCCGCGATCGCGAGCGCCTTGGCGACCGGGTAGCGTTTGCCCTCTTTGTAGGGGGCGAGGCCGCTCTGGACGACGACCAGAAGCTCGCCATCGACGTACCGATCCCGGTAATCGCTCCACGCCATCACCTCGCCGGCCGGGCTCGGCGGCCCCCCTTCACCCTTGCCGTCGATCAGATCGGCGTAGTCGTTGGCCGTCATCCGCAACAGATGGCCGAGCTGCTCGCCGAATCGCTCGGTGCGCACCCCGTGCTTCCAGGCCCGCGAGTAATACCGGGCCGCCTCGTCGTAATCCGCCGCCGCCTCGAAGGCGACCCCGCCCAGATAGTTGCCGAATCCGAGCGCCCCGGGCAGCAGCGTCGTCTCTTGCTTGTCGACGAAAAAGTGCTCGATGATCCGAAACCGCCTCGCCTCGACCTTCGCCTCCTCCCAGTCGCCGAGGACCAGGAAATTCAGCATGTTGAGCGTATTTAAAAGGAGCCGCTCATAGGCCGGCGCCCGGTATTTCACCGAAGTGCCGCTGTAGATGTACTTTCCGATCTTCGCCTTGCCCTGCGCCCCGATATCCAGCCAGTCGAGCTGCTGGTCGGCGAGCATCATGTCGCGGGCCGCCAGCTCGTAGTGGCCGAGCCCCTGCAGGATGGTCGCCCGCTCGAGCAATACGAGCGTGTTTTCGCCGGAGAGTTTCGAGGGGAGCTGCTCGGACTTGTCGGTGCCGAGCGCGTCGTTGAGTTGGCCGACCGCCGCATCGGGTCGCCCCCCGGCCACGTCGCGTTTGGCCTCGATGACGGTGTCGGTGTAGGTGGCACATCCAGCAACAAACCACGCCACCACCACAGCTACTCCCCCGAACCGGCCTGCGAACGAGACGTCTGCGTTCATGAACTGACCAACCACCGCGTGCGTTCGATTTGCTCGACCCGGACCCTCCGCCGATCCGGCGGAACGGAGCGACCCCGCGGCCGACCCGACGCCTCGCTCGTCACTTGACGAATCCCTTCGTCACCTCCGCTTCGTACTGGAATTTGATCGCCGAGGTCTCCACCTCGAGCACCTGCACGAACATGAAATACTGCTGGCGCTTTTCCTTTTTGACCTGCTCGCGCACACCTTGGACCCTGCCGGTGATGAAATACTGGGCGCCGAGCTGATTGCCGTAGCTGGCCAGACGCTTCGGATCGTAGGCGTCCGATTGCTGGCGTTTGATCTCGGCGATCATCTCGGATTGGTCCTTGTGACTGATGACGTCGACCGAGGTCTGGTTGACCAGATCGGTCTCGAATTTCGACAACAGCGCGTCGAGCGCCAGATCCTGGTCGGTCTCGTTGCGCATCGGAAACGCCGCGACGACCGGCGCCTCGTCCTGGCTCGCCTGGCGGTTCCACTGATCGACGATCGCGGAGTCCATCATCTTGTCGACAACCTCGTCGTACATCTTGTTGATGTCCTTGCGGTCGAGGCCCATGCTCATCGCCGCGTCGTCGAGATCCTCCTTTTCGCTCCCTCGCACATACTGCGGTTTGCAACTGGTAGCGAAGGCGGCGACGCCCGCCCCGAAAACCACCACCGATACGACTGCTGCCGTCCAGAATTGTCGTCGAACCATGATGTCCCGAACTCCCGTGCTATGATCTGAAAAGTACCGCGCGCAACCTGTATCAAACCGACCGCCGGGGGGCAAGTTCACCCCGACCTCGTCCGTCTACGACGAGCCGCACGAGCCGATTATTCATCGAATCCCCCCACCTGTCGACCCTCCCCTCGCCGAGCCACCCCCGAAATCACAGTTTCGCATTTTCGCCCTCGCAGCCACGCAGTCGCAGTTCCGCAGTTTTTCACTCACTTACTCACTCACTACCTCAGTTGTTGATGCCCGTCCCGCTCCGTGCTAACGGTGAAAGCGAGAAATCTCGCCGCGAATTGTAGATCTCGGGTGTTGCTATGAAGACGCGCTACGCTCTCAGGCTCCTCGCTGCTCTGATCGCCCTGTCGTTTGGCATCTCGTGTTCTCCCCCGGAGGATCCCGGAGACGACAACGGCGGCGGCAACGGTGACGAGGCCGATGCGATGGACCAGATCGACGATACCGGCGAGGACGAGGACGACGACGATCCCGACACCGGCGACGACGACGAGATGGACGCCGGTGACGACAATGACGATCCCGACACCGGCGGCGACGACCCCGACGCGACCGGTGACACCGGCGACGACGGCGGCATCGACTTCGACCCGTCGACCTGCGAGGTCCAATCCGACTTCAACGGCCAGATCGGAAACACCGACGTCACCAAGGGCGGCGGCACCCCCGCCTCCAGCACCGACGCTCTCCCCGAAGATACCGGGCTGCAGGCCGTCTACGACTACATGGAGGCCAATGCCGAAGACGCCCGCTCCGAGGACGGGCTCTCGCTTTCGGAGGAAGATCAGATCGAGGTCACCGGCGCCATCGTCACCGCCACCGAGGGCGGCGAGAACCTGCCATTCTTTTACCTCCAGGACCAGCAGCGCGCCCTGTACGCCCGGCTCAGCGAAGGCCATGATTCCGTCGACGTCACCGTCGGCGACGAGGTCAGCTTCACGGTCACCGGCGTCAGCATCTTCAGCGGTCAACCCCAGATCCAGGACATCACCGGCTTTTCGGTCGACAGCGAGGACAACGACGTCCCGATCCAGAATGTCGGCCAGTCGACGCCGAGCCTCGATCGCTACCAGCAGATCGTCCGCGTCGGCGGCGCCTTGACCGAGGGGCGCCAGTGCGGCGGCGACTGCTCGCTGCCGGCCGGCGACCGAGACGGCCAGTGCTGGCAATGCTACGACATGCTCGACCAGGAGGGCGAGACGATCATCGAGTTTCGCTCCAACAGCCTCACCCAGGACGAGCCGCTCGGCTACTACGCCGGCACCTGCATGACCTTCGTCGGGCCGCTCGGCCAGTTCCCCGGCCCGCTGGCTGAAAACGCCGACGACCCGACCGTCCAGGTCCAGGAGACGAACTGGGACTGGGGCCAATCCGCCAGCCAGTAACCGGGAGCGCCGTACCGAAATGGCCGAATGCCGGACAATCCGACACACCCTGCTGCTGGCGGCGATCGCCGGGGGCTTCGGGCTCGCCTGTGGCGATTCCGTCGAACCCGAATCCCCGTCCGAGCGCTTCGATCAGGGCTCGACCACCGAGATCAGCGACCCGATCGAGTTCGTCGACATCTCCGCCGACGACCAGTCGTTCGACGTCCGCGGTGAGACCTCGATCCGGACCGTTCTCGATGTCCAGCCCGACTCCGACACCGGTCCGATCTGGTACGGCTACGGCTCCGAGGACCCGATCCCGACCGGCGACCGGCGAGAATTCGAGCGCTTCTGTGACGCGAATTTCGGCAACAAAGCCTACGAGATCGACGAGCTTCCCGCCACGATCGAGGGCATCGTCACCCTCGCTCCCACACAGTACGAAAAGGTCGACATCTGCGGCGAAGAGCAGCGCTACTACGGCGCGTACGTCCTCCAGGACGAAACCGGCGCGGTCAAGATCCTGAAAGACTCCGAGGTCGCCGACTTCCAGGTCGGCGACCGGGTCCGCCTCGACGTGCTCGGCGTCCAGAAGAGCTTCGAGATGGCCAACGTCATCGCCTTCGACGACGAGGAAGTCGTCGCCGAGGCCGACGAGGCAAACGCCCCCGGCGTCCCCTATCAGCCGCTCGAGGACTCGTACACGCGGTATTTCGAGTGCGGCCGTTTTTTCGACGCGCCCCCGGAGGACCTCGGCAACAGCTTCCGCGTCTCCGGCCGGGTCTGCCAGGAACCGACCAACCGCAACTTCAGTCAGATGATCGTCCAGAAGGGCGATCAGGCCTGTGACGCCGACCAGCCGATCGACTGGGCCGTCTCGCTGACGGCCGAGCTGGGCCGGCGCGCCTTCGAGATCGAACGCGGCGAGCTGATCACCGTCACCGGGCCCGTCTACGGCGGAGCCTGTAGCTACGGGCTCGAGATGCTCGTCACCAGACCCGGACAGATTCAGCGTTTTCAATGATGGATGGATACGTACCGATGACCTATCGCACAGTGGTGTCGTATTTGTGTTTTGTCGGCGTCGTCGGCGCCTCCTCCTCGGCACTCGCCCAGGAGGACGGCCCGGCCGACGCCGCTTCCGTCTCCCTCTCCGACGACGAGGACGACGAGGAGGAAGACGAAGAGTCGCGCCTGGAGACGCGCTTCATGCTGACCAGCGAAGCACACGCGATGAACAACCTCGATCTCCGGCGACTCGACGAAACCAGCGACCAGGACATCCTCGAGACCGACGACCGAAACATCTTCGCATACACCGGGATCGCGGCCGAACTCGAGTACGACGTTCTGGAGACGACCGAGTTCAACTTCGCCGGCAGCCACACCGGCATGTGGGGCAGCGACCAGATCGGTATGCTCTCCGGCACCGACCCCGACGCCCAGGCCGAATACCAGCCCGAGCGCGGCTACCACTTCCTCTGGATCTACCGACTCAACGTCGACTGGAAGCCGATCGACAACGACACCCTCGAGTTCGCCACGACCATCGGCCGCCAGGACTTCGAGATCGGCGGCGCCGAGGACGACTTTTTCGTCGACGACACCGTCGATGCGGTCACCCTCGAGCTGGGCCTCGACGAGGTCGGCACCTTCCGGGCGCTCGCTCTCGACTTTTACGGCGTCAACAACACGCCGAAAAACGCCGACTTCGTCGACTACACCGCCCGCCGCGACACCGTCGCGCCGTTCCGCGGCGATACCAACACCCGCCGCCACGGGCTGGTCTACGAAAATACCGAGCTGCTCGAGGGCCTGGAGTTTCGCGCCTTCGGCTTTTACGCCGACATCGGCGCCAGTACCCGCGCCGGCTCGACCGGCGCCGACCGCTCGTTCAACGGCTCACTCGGCAACACCTCCGACAACGACTACATGTGGCTGGCCGGCACGCGCGCCGGCTACGGCTACGAGACGGACACCTTCGAGATCGAGGGCTTCGGCGAGTTCGCCCGCTCCGGCGGCATCGACCGCAAGGATACCGAGATCGGCATCCCGGACGTCGACAACAACGGCAACGCCTACGGCGCCGGGCTCGAAGGTGGGCTGGAGCTGGGGATGTTCGGACTCGGCGCCGACCTGCGATGGTTCCACGCCGACGGCGGCGTGTACGGCAGCGGCAACGGCATGCAGGGCTCGCACGGATTCGTCTCGTTCAAGGGCGACGAGGTCGGCGGGCTGAACCTCGACCGCTACGCCGGCTTCCACCCCTCGGCGTATCTCGGCCCCGACGGCATCGAGGACGAACCCCACCAGACCGATCGCCGCTCCGGCACCGAGTTCCTCAAGGCGGGGCTCGATCTCGAAGTCGCCGAGCGATTCCGGGCCGAATTCGACGGCTGGTACCTGATGGACACCTCGCTGTCGTATCTCGACGATGAGGATCTCGACCAGGTCGCCTCGGAGCTGCCCTTCGGCTACACCGAGGCCGACCTCGAGGCCCAGGACCGGTTCGGCAAACCGATCGGCATGGAGTTCGACGCCTCGTTTCTGTACCGCGCGAACGAGGCGCTGAACTTCTATGCGAAGGGCGGCATCTTTTTGCCCTCCGAATACTACAAAACCGAGGTCGACCGGTCGGTCGCAGGCAACTACACCGCACTCGGCAGCGACGACCCGGCGACCTTCTGGGCGGCCACCGCCGGGACGTCGTTGAGTTTTTGATTCCCGACAGAGTCCCTGTGTCATGAAAGCCTACATTCGACATCTGGCGGGGGTCCTGCTGGCGGCACTCGCTCTCCCCGGCTGCAACCCCGACCCCGGCCATACCGACCAGACGCCGCTGTATCGCTCCCCGGGCGACGAGGGACCGACCAGCGGCGAGCGCGGCAGCGTCATGATCAGCGAGATCAACTGGGCCGGCAGTGTCACCAACGACGAAGTCCACCACTGGGACGACGTCTTCATCGAGCTGCGCAATCAATCCGAACGCACCGTCGATCTGACCGACTGGCGCATCCGCATCCAGGGCGACGAGGCAGCCACGCACGCCATCCCGGAGACCGAGCCGCTCGAGGCCAACGAGTATTTCGTCATCGCCCGCAAGGAAGACGGTGCTTTCGGCGAGGTCGCCGACGTCTTCATCGAGGATCTGGAGCTGGGCCGCCACTTCACCGAAATCGAGCTGGTCGACGCCGACGAGCGCCTGATGGCCGTCGCCGGGTCGACCTCCCAGCACCATTTCGCCGGCGCCTGGGATACCTCCGCGACCCGGTCGATGGAGCGGGTGCAGTTGATCTTCGCCAACTCCGGCACCGCCTCGCGTAGCTGGCACAGCTATTCCGACGACGAGGGCCTCGAGACGATCGCCGAGGGCTACCGCGAAAACACCCTCGCCAGCCCCGGCGACGCCAACAGCGCCGACTACTCCGGAAGCACCGCCAGCGGGAGCTTCGAATGACCGATCTCCGCGCACAGACCCTCCGGCGCTCCTCGACCGCGACGGCCGCCCTCGTGCTCGTCGCCGGCCTGCTCACCGGGGGAGCCCTCTGCGAAGGCGATCCCTTCGGGGGATTCAACCTCGCGGCCGGCGACTCCCCCGAGGCCGTCGGCCTGAAGACCAAACTCGACTACGTCGTCGAACCCGGCGGCGCCGGGTCAGACGGCAACGACGGGTCGAGCCTGCGCGACCGCCTGCTGAACGAAATCGAGGGGGCCGACCGCCGCATCTGGGCCGCCGCGACCGCCGATGTCCTCGACGACGAGATCGCCGGTGCCCTGGTCGACGCCCACGATCGCGGCGTCGACGTCCGCCTCGTCGCCGACGTCGACCACCAGAGCGACTCGGGCTTCGCCCAGCTTCGCGAGGCCGACATCCCGATCACCTGGGGCAACGGCGAGTTGAACTACCTGCCCGATCCGAACCTCGGCCAGATCCTCACCAACTGCGTCGAGCACGAGGATCGCAACATCGTCGAGTGCGCCGCCAGCGGCGACGACGAGCAGCCGTGCACCGACCCGGCGGTCCCCGGCGACCAGGGCACGATGTGTCGGCCGGGCTCGTACAACCGGATGAGCCACCGGTTTTTCATCGTCGACGACCGCACCGTCTGGAACCTCGCCGCCGGCTTCGGCGACGGGGAGGCCGGCAATCTCGGCTGGCGAGCCCGCAGCGAATACCTCCGCGAGGACTTCGTCCGCGAGTTCCGCCAGATGGAGGGCGGCGTCTTCGCCACCGAGCTCGACGCCTTCAACGGCCCGATCAAGTCGACCACCGACGCCAACGTCGACTACCTGACCGACCGGGGGGTCCTGCAGGTGCGCTTCAACCCCCAGGAGCGGCTCCTCAAGCACGTCGTCGACGAGATCTACCGCGCCAAACAGTCGATCCAGATCGTGACCGAGTCGCTGACCAACCCCTTCGTGCTCGACGCCCTCGAATCCAAGGCCGGCCGCGGGTTCGACATCGAGGTCGTCGTCGGCGCCGACACCCAGCCGGCCGGCGAGGCGCGCCAGCGACTCGCCACCCTCGGCGCCCAGGCGCTCCCCGACGGCGACCAGTTGCCGACCGTCGTCGTCACCGACGACCTCGCCGGCAACAGCGACCGCAACTGGCCGCGCACCGCCCTGGTGCTGACCCACCCGCTGTGGCACGGCGCCCCCTTCTCGGTCCTCCCGCCCGAAAACCCCGACGAGGAGGACGCCTCCGACCGCGTCCACATCTACCCGTCGGATCACTTCGTCGACGGCAACATGTGGCGGCTCCGGGAGTTTTCGACCCAGCCCGACGATTCGCCCCAGATCGGACGCATCGGGGAGTACGCCGCCGACGCCATCGAGCGCGGCTCGGACCTCTCCCCGAACCTGTAGCCTCCAGACGACGCCCATGCACCGACACCTCTTCATCCCGACGCTCCTCGCTGCCCTGCTCGGCTGCGCTTTCGCGGCCGGGTGCTCGGACCACTTCAACTCTCATGGGCAACCGGACCTCTCCGAGCCGAAAGTCGAGGCGTTTTTCAACTCGACGGGCACCCGAAGCGGCAATCGCTACGACCTGAAACCGAGCGAGTTTCTCGTCGAGCGCATCGACGGCGCCGACGCCACCCTCGATGTCGCCACCTACGGGTTCGACAAACAAAACGTCGTCGACGCCGTCGTCCGCGCCTACGACCGGGGCGTCGACGTCCGGTTCGTCGGCTCGACCTCCCACGTCCACGAGGCCGGCTACCAGGCGGTGATGGACCGCGAGATTCCGAGCCAGATCGGCAACGAATTCCACATCATGCACGAGAAGTTCTTCATCATCGACAACCGGTTCGTCTTCGCCGGCACCGGCAACATCACCCCCACCGGCTTTACTCGAAACAACAACAACTGGGTCTGGTTCGAGTCCCAGCCCGCCGCCCGCGATTTCACCGCCGAATTCGAGCGGATGTTCAACGGACGCTTCTCGACCGCCAAGGACTCGACCCAGGCCGAGCACACCGGCGGCTCCGAACCCGACGACCCGGCGGCCAACGAGACCAACACCTACGAGATCGGCGACACCACCGTCGAGCTTTATTTCGCCCCCCGCGAGCCGGCGATGACCCGGCTGCTCGAGGAGGTCGAAAAGGCTCACACCTCGGTGCACTTCCAGATCTTCGCGTTCACGAAAGACGAACTCGGCAGCACCATGATCCGGAAGCACCGCAAGTTCATGGAGTACAACGCCGGGCAGGCAGATCTCGAGGACGGCTGGCGGGAGGACTCGCCGCGAAGCTGGCCGAAAAAGGTCGTCGGCCTGCTCGACCGCAGCCAGGTGCACGGCAACGGCCAGTGGCACGAGGCGTACCGGATGGAGGCGTTCGGCATCCCGATGAAAATCGACGCCAACGAAAACTCCCGGCAGCCGGGCGACTATCAGGCCGGCGGCGGGCGGCTGCACACCAAAACGATGATCATCGACGCCGGCACCGAGGATGCCCGCGTCGTGACCGGCAGCTTCAACTGGTCGTCGGCCGCCTCGGTCGCCAACGACGAGTTTTTGATGATCCTGCACGGCGAAGAGATCGCCGAGCGCTACATGTCGATGTACGACAACCTCTGGACGAACAGCCGCCAGCTTCCCGGCGGCCTGTGCAACTACCTGCAGGCCAAACACGACGACAACGTCGATCTGCGGTGCCCCTCCGAGGTCGAACCGCAAGACGTCGTCTTCAGCGAAGTCCAGTGGGACGGCTGGAACGGCGAGGACGATCCGACCGAACACGTCGGCGCCGAGGAAAACCGCGCGAAGGTCACCAACGACCATTTCATCGAGTTGCACAACACGACCGACGACCCGATCGACATGTCGCTGTGGACGATCACCAACGGCGAGGATTTCATCATGGGCTTTCCGCCCGGGACGATCATCCGGCCGGACCAGCACTACCTGGTGCTCGACCACAACACCGTCACCTACTCCGAGCGGCGGCCCCAGCGCGGCAACCACGCCTTCCGCAACGGCGATTTCGTGCTCAACACCATCAACGATCCCCGCTACCCGCGGCTCAACCTCAAAAATGCGACCTTGCGGCTGGAGTTGCGCAAGGTCGGCGCCGAGCCGTCGGATCCGTCGATCGACGTCGCCGGCGACGGCGGCCCGCCCTTTTACGGCGGCCGCGAGATCGAGTGCACCAGCGACGAGCAAACCTGCGAGGAGGGCGGCGAGGAGGCCGACTACGAGATCCTGTCGAACAAGTCGATGGAGCGGATCATCCCGGAGGACGGCGAGATCCCGCCCGGCGACGAGGTCGACTCCTGGCAGGCCTGCCGGCGCGACGAGGGCGGCGACAACGTCAACCCCCGCTTCCGCGACCGCGTCATCGCAACCCCCGGCGCCCCGAACTCCGAGTAACCCCGACCGACCCCAACCCCCAACCCGCCGCCCAGCTGCTGCTTTTGCCGTTTTCCGCTTAGCTGCTCAGCCGCTTAGCTACTGCCTTTGCCGTTTTCCGCTCAGCCGCTCACTCCCCCACCGTCACCGCCAGCCGCGAGCTCCGCTCCACCCCGATCGCCCACTGGCGGAAGGCCGGATAGTTTTTCGGCGAGATGCGCTGGATCGGCAGCTCGACCGACGAGTCGATCCGGAGCGTCCCGTCCTCGACCCGGACGTGGCGCCGAAACTCCCCGAACCGCCCGTCGAGATCCCACTCCCCCGAGCGGCTCCCGATCTCGGCACTCGCTCCCTCCGGCAACTCGAGCGCCATCCGGTAGTCGCTCTCGCGCTGCGAACCGACGAAAAGTGGCCGCGTCCGCGAGTTGAGCCTGGCGTACCCCGACGCGATCGGCTCGCGCAGGACCGGCCGCTCGATGCGCAATCTCCCCCCTTCGCCGCTCCTCGCCCAGTTCGGCCGCTCGAAATCGATCGCGAGCACCAGCGGCGCGTCGTGCTCGTCCTCGCTCCGGATCTCGAAATCCTGCATGGTGCTCCCGTCGACGATGCTGTTGAGCACCCGGTCCATCATCTTCATCCGCCGCGTCGCCTCCGGCGTCTGTCGCAGGTTCGCCCGCACCGTCGTCGCCCGGATCCCGTGGACGGTCAACGTCAGCCGCCCGCTCAACGTCCCGTTCTCCTCGAGCCGCCCGTCGATCGCGACCTCCCGGTGCGACTCCCGCCCCCCCTCCTCGGGCACGCTCCTCTCGACGCGCTCCTCGCGGCTCACACACACCGCCGGCTGGCCGAGCGTCGACACCCCGACCGCGTCAAACATCGCATCGGGGTGGCCCGGACTCAGCCACACCGGCTCGCCATCCGGCATCTCGACGCGCAACAGCGGCCGGCGATACTTGCCGAACTCCCCGACCGGAAAGGTGTCGGGATGGCGGTATTTCGATTTCACCAGATACAGCTCCGAGTCGATCCCGGCGATCTCGTAGACGGCGTGCAAGAGCATGTGAGGACTCCCCTCGTTCGAGACCAGCGTGTGGCTCACCTCCCGCCCGAAGGCGTCGGCGTCCGGATCGGTGACGTGACCGGCCACCCGATAGAACAACTCGCGGATCTCCTCGACCGAACCCGCCTCCAGCCCCTCGCGCCACTTCGCCACCCGCCGGCGCAACTCGTCGCTCGTCTTCAGACTGCCACGCACCCGGTCGAGGACCGTCCGGCGGGCCACCTCGAAGGAATCGAGCGTGACGCCCGATCGGTAGTACTGAATCCAGGGCAGATACTCCCGCCCCCCCGGGGCGTTCGGCTCGGCGCGCGGTCGGGGACTCTCCTCGCGCAGAAAGTGCACGCCCTCGTAGCCCCCCTCGCGGTAGGTTTTTGCTTCGGGCGGGTCGTTCTGGCGGACGAACGACCCGTTCTCCTCGCCGACGCCCGCGTCGCCGAGGATCGCGTACTCGCTGTGGAGGCTCGAGATGTCCGACATCTTGAAGAAAAACTGAAGCCCCTCGATGTGCGAGTTCGAGACCGGCGACGGCGAGCCGTACTGCAGATAGGCGATCTCGACGAAATCCCCCGGATCGAGCTCCGGCATGCTCAGCGTCGACTTTCCCGCCGTGGGGTCGGGGACCGCCGTCGTCCCGTCCTTGTTGATCGTCCGCGCGACCAGCAGCTCGGCGTTGCCCGGAATCGACGTCTCGCCGAATCGATCGATCGCCGATTTGGTCATCGTCCGCACCACCGTGTGGGTGAGCGTCCGCGAGGCGCCGTCCGGCTCGTAGTCCCGCGCCGCGTAGTCGAGCACGTAATACGCCTCGTCGCCCCCCTCCTTGCCCTCGACACTCGCCCGCTCGGCGTCGCTGTCGAGATGCTCCATCGCCACCCGTTTGCCGTCGCGCACCAGCCGGCGCAGCGGAAAGTCGTTTTCGATCTCCGAGATGCGCCGAAACAGGTACCGCGAGCTGCCGTTGCGCTCGATCGCCTCGCGCAACACCGCGACCGCCTCGTCCGGCCCCTCCTCCGCCAGAGCCCGCTCGGCGAGCCGACTCCACAGCCCGTTCGACCACGGCATCCGGTCGCGGGTCCGCTCCAGCACCTCGGCGGCACGCCCCTCTTTTCCCTGCGCGCGAAGCTCGTCGGCATACGCCGTCTGCGCGGAGGCGTCGTACGGGTAGCGCTTCGCCCGCCGGCGCCGCCACTCCAGCCGCTCGTCGCTGCGGTCCGGCCGCGCCTCGGCCCGGCTGCGCTCCAGGCGCGGGCACCGCTCCCACTCGGCGGTGATCTCCGAGAGCGCCGGGAAATACCGCCGCGACGCGTATCGCTGCTCGAGCTTGCGCGCCGCCCGACAGTTCGCCGGCTCCACCTCCAGCACCCGCCGCCACGCCTTCTCCGAGGCCTCCTTCCACCCCTGATCGGAGAGATGCTCGGCCCACTCGACCAGCGGCCGGAGATTCCGCAGCCGGCGCGTCCCCTCCCCCGCACTCTGCCCGGCCTCGCTTCCGGTCGCGTCGCGCTCGAAGGCCCCGTCGCGGGCGAACTCCAGCAGCTCGCGCGCCTCCTCCGAGTCGCTGTTGCGCTCGCGCAACCGCTCGGCCAGCGCCAGCACGTAATACAGACTCGCTTCGTCGCGCTCCCGCGCCTCCCGCAGATACTCGATCGCCCGCGCCGTCCGCCGGTCGCCGGGCATCTCCCAGAGGGTGCGCACCTGCTCGGCGCGCAACCCCCACCCGGCCGCAAACTCCGGGTGGCGCTCCAACAGCTCCTCGATCGCCGGCCCGAACCTCTCCGGCTGCCGGTCGTGATACGCCGCCAGCGCCGCCAGATACAGCCCCGTCGACGAGGCACGATCGACGTGCTCGGGATCCACCAGATCCACGCTCGCTTCCGACGGCACCCGGGCTTCCCCGGCCACCTCCACCCCCGCCTCCCCGATCGACTCGCCCTCCGGTGGCGACTTCGCAAAGCTCAGGCCACTCCCGCCGAACGGACCCGCCCCGTCGCCGAGAAACGCCAGGTCGAACCAGTCCCGGTAGCCCGACTCGTGGGCGAACTTCACCAGCACCCGGTGCACCCCCGGCTCGAGCGTCACCTCGGCGAATCGCTTGCCGGTCCCGTACGAATCCAGCGACCGATCGAAGACCTGCTTTCCGCCGATCCAGACCTGGCTTGCGGCCGCGAAGTTGCCGTACACCTGGTAGCTTCGCGCCCCGCCGCCGTCGCCGTCGCGCGGCTCGACCGTCGCGAAGGTCTCCAGGTAGTAAATGCCCCCGCCCGACAGGTTCGGCGACAGGCGCAGCCCGCCGCTCAGGTACGGCTTGCGCTGCTCGCGGTTGACCGGCCGGTCCTCGGCGAACCACGGCGACAGGTGCTGTTCGGCGATGCGCGGCTGGCGCTCGACGGCGAACTCGCGCCCGAAGTCGACCTCGGACCACGGCGAGAGCCTCGGGCTGACCGTCCATTCCGTCGAAAACCCGAGATCGTCCGCCGAAAACGGCTCCGCCGACTTCGAGACGCGCCAGTCGCGGTAGGCGATCGTCTGACCGACCAGCGACAGGTACATCCGCGTCACGGGATCGAACTCGGCGTACTCGAGATCGCCGAGCCGCTCGGTGACCCGCTCCCGGTAGCGCACCACGCTGTCACGCAGCGCGTACAGCCGGGCCGCCGCAAAGCGCGCCAGGGGCGTCGCCGCGTCGCGCTCGAAGATCCGGACGTACAGCTCGAAGGCCCGCTCGGTGTCTCCCGCCCAGTAGGCGGTTTCGGCGACGGCGAACAGCTTCTCGGCCGAAGCCCCCTCGTCCGCCACCTCCAGCTCGTCCGCCTCGACCTCCCCGGAGAACCACTTCTGCATCACCGAGCCCCCCGACGACTCCGCCGCCAGATCGTAGCCGTCCGGCTCGCCGGGCGTGCTCGCACACCCGGCCGCCAGCAACGTCGCGACCAGCAGACTGCTCACCGTCCTGCGGTTGATGTTCATCGACTGCACCTTTGCTCCTCTCTCGCCATTGTCTTGTCGTCTGCCTCGCCGACCCGTCGCCACCGGACTCCCCCGCTCATCGCTCCTCTTGCGCTTCGATCACCTCGATCGTGTCGTTGAGCGCCGAGGTCGCCTCCGACAGGAAGCTGCGAAACTGCTCGTAGTCCTCGACGGCGACACGCTGGGTGTCGATGCTGTAGCGGATGTCGGCGACCAGCCTGTTTTGCTCGCGGGTGTACTCGATCGTCAGGCTGCCGAACTCGCTGTCGAGCTCCACCGCGTCGGGCGTCTGCTCGAAGCTACGATCGTCCGGCAGCCGGTAGATCATCGTCGTCTCGTTGGCGAACGGGACCCGGATTTTCAGATCCTGGTTGCGCCGGGCCTGCTCGGCGAAGCGCACCAGAAGATCCTTCGGCGCCCCGTACGGATACACGAATCGCTCGTCGCCACTCTCGCGCACCAGCCGCCCTCCCTCGAACTCGAACTGGATCTCGACCGGCTCCTCGAGCTCCTCGAGATTATCATAGCTCGCCGACACCAGCTCCGCCCCCGGATAGATGTCGGCCAGTTGCTTCTCGAACGTCTCGTCGCGCCGTTCGTCGTCTTGCAGCGAGCGCCGGTAGTGCACCGCGTTTTGGCCCCGGGCGACGACCTGCCCGCGGGTCGTCGTCCCCTCGTCGGTGATCTCGACCTCGAGCTCGCGGCGCAGACGATTGTCCTCCGCCTCGTCGACCGGCAGCATCGTCATCGTCGCCTCCCCGCCGTCCTCGACGATCAGCGCCTGCGCCCCCTGGTCCATCGGCGTCAGCTCCCGCGTCCCGTTGAACTCGGCCGTCGGATCCAGATACAGATCCTCGGACGGCACGTACACGATCGCGTGGTTGAATACGTGCATGCTCGCCGGCCGCCGATCGACCGTCCCCAGATCGCGCGTCCGCACCAACACCAGATTCGCCTCCACCCCCGCCTCCTCGAGCATCACCTTCAGAAGCGACGACTTGTCCTTGCAGTCCCCGTACTTGTTCGAAAAACACTCGGTCGTCTTGTACGGCTTCCAGCCGTGCACCCCGAGCCCGACGTGCAGATACCGCGTGTTTTTGACCACGAAATTGTGGATCGCCTCGATCCTGGCTCGCTCCCCGTCCAGTCCGTCGACCAGCTCCCGGGTCTTCGACCGAATCGCCTCGTCGACGATCAACTGCTCCTCGATCAGCTCCCACCACCAGTTGCCGATCTCGGCGTACGTCTCCTTGTTCGAGACCATCACGTAATCGTACACGTCGGTGTGCCCCGGCTGGCGCGGGTCGCTGTGCACCGCCGGCACCTCCAGCAGCTCGAAGCCCCGCACCTGATAGCCGGTCTTCGGCGACTCCCCGTTCGGACGCTCGTTCGGCAGCGTCTCGTGCTCGAGCGACGGCGACCGAAAGTACAGATCCCAGGTCGCCGGGTACTCGACGGCGTAGCGGGCAAACGCGATCGGGCGCGTCTGCTGGACGTAGCTGATGTCGCCGAAGTAATCGCCCCGGAAATTCTCGTTGGCCACCTGGCGGACCCGATAGCGAAACTCCACCATGTCGCCCACCTCGACGTTGTTCGCCCGCAGGTTCAGATACACCCGGTCGTTGTAGGTCGACCCACCCTTGCGCGAGGAGCCCGAGCGCCACCGGTCGTAATCCTCCAGAACCGTCCCGTCCGGCTTGTAGACCTTGACGTCGAGCACCTCGATTTGCTCGTCGCCGCGCGTGTATCCGATCGAGTGGGTCTGCACCTCGTCGACGCCGTCGGTGGTGTGCGCCCGGTCGACCCGCTGGACGACCTTCTGGTACAGGCCGTTCGGCTCGACCTTGAAGATCGTCTGGTCGACCAGCGTATCGTGGGCGAACGACCCGGCGTCGTGCTGCTCGGAGAGCTCCCGAAGATCCGCCCGCATCCACGGCTCGTAGTACTCCGCCTCGTCGGGCCGCAGCCGCGCCAGAAACTCCTCGAGGTCGCTGTCCTGCGGCCGCAGTTCGACCGCCGTCTCCAGCACCGGAATCGCCTCGTCGCCGCGATCGAGGGCGACCAGAAGCTCGGCCTTGCGCCGCCTCACCTGCGCATCGCCCGGCAGCCTCTCGGCGAGTTCCTCGAGCACCCCCAGCGCCGCCTCGTCCTCGCTCTTCGCCCGCAGCAGGTCGACCTCCTCGCGGCCCCACCGGCTCGAGTACGGCCGCAGCTCGCGCCGGGCACGCACCTCCTCGAGCGCCTCGTCGATCCGGCCCGTCGACGCCAGCTCGTCGACCCGCTCCCACAGATCGCCCCCGGCGAGCTGACGCACCTCGCCGAGCCGCCGGCGGTGGGCTCGCGCCCGCTCCCGTTCGCCGGCGCTTCGCTCCAGACTCGCCAGACGCCGCAACACCGCCGGCCGCGCCTCGCCGTCGGACCTCGCGATCGACCGAACCAGCTCGAGCGCCCGGGCCTCGAACCCCGCGCTCTCGTACCAGCTCGCAAGCTTCAGCTTCGCCCGCCAGAAGGTCTCCTCCCGCTCGACCAGCTCCTCGAGGATGCGCCGCCGCTCGACGCGTTTCGCCTCCCCGAGACTCTGGCCGTACACCTCGGCGAGCTGAAGCTGGATCCAGGCACTGTCGCCGGCGAGCTCGGCGGCCCGCTCGACCAGGTTCAGCCTCCGGGCGTGGTCGTCGTACAGGTCGCTCAGCCGCGCCAGATCGCCCGCGTCGATCGTCCCCTCATCCCCGCCGGCGCCCTCCTCGTCCATCAACGGCTCGACCAGCCGGTCCGCCGCGTCGCGCCACGGCGTCGCCGCCCGCGCCGAAGCCGCCGACTGCCACGACCACGCACACCAGGCCGCCGACGAGCCCTCGCCCTCGGCACACGCCTTCGTCCGCGCCAGCACCCCGTCGCCCGTCGGCTCCGGCCGCTCGTCTCCGGGCTCGGCGAGCGTCCCGCCGTCCCACGCCGCTTCCGCCTCGAGGTCGGCGACCGGCTCGAGATCCCCGCCGACCAGCCGGCCGGCGAACGCGAGATTCCCGTCCGAGCGCGACGCCAGCTTGACGACGATCTGGTTGGCTCCCGGCTCGAGATCGACCGACCAGGCCCGCGTGTCGAAGTCGAACCCCAGGTTTTTGCGCTGATGGGCGACCGGGTCGCCGTTCACCCAGATCTTGTAGGCCCCCGCCGCCCCGACCAGCAGCTTCGTCGAGCGCGCCCGATCCACCTCGACCTGCGAGGCCAGATAGGCGACCGCCGAACTGGCCGGCTCGACCGTCCGACCGAGCCTCATCGCACAGAGCCGATGCAGATCCGAGACGTCTCGCCACGCGATCTCGGTGCGCTTGCCCTCGTACGGCCCCGCCTCGCCGCGCTCGGGCGGCAGGCGCTCCTCGAACCCCTCCATGCTGTCGTTGTCGAACGGCCCGACGATCCGCCAGTCCGTCAGACACCCCTGCCGCCCGAGCGGCCCCGCCATCCCGTCGCGCCCGACCTCGCCATCCCCGACGTTCAGCCGCGCCCTCGCCGCCCGCCGATACAGCCGAAACGCCACCCCCGGCGCCTCGGCCCGACCCGCCGCCTCGCTCAACCGCCCGGGCAGCCGCTCGGCGTCGAGATACGGCCGCAGCCGATCCACCATCCGGCTCTTCGCCACCCCGACCGCCCCGCCGGCACCCACCATCCCCTCGACCAACTGCTCGACCGCCTCCTCGGGCGAATCGGGCAGGATCTCGGCCTCGGCCCGCGACGCGGGAACGATCACAAACCCCGCGGCCAACACCACGAGGGCCGTCGTCGATCGCAACAACTGGACTGATGTCATGGTCGCTCTCGGATTGTTCGGAGCTGGAGAGAATGCCACTCGCTGGTTCATCCCACTAACATCTCATCACTCGCGGCTGAAACCCTCGGGCTTCCGAGCACACGCGTCTTCCGAGCACGCTCGACTCCGCCTCGCCAATCAACTACCAAGAAAGGTGGGAAACGACGACGGGCCGGAGAAGAAACTTTGTCTCCGAAAATAGTGGATCATACCTTGATCGATGAGGATGACGGAGATGAGTCCGCAAATTGCGTCGACATCCTCGCGGTTCACGGGGGCCATCGTCCCGATCGGATTCGTCCTGATGGGATGTGGCGATGCCAATCCGGAATGCGAACGAATCAAAGACGAGAAGCACGAACTCGTCGAACAGGCGCAGCCCCTCTACCAGGTCGGTTGCGACCTCGACAATTCTTGCAGGCAACCGGATGTCGTCTGCGGACAAGAGGCGGTCGAACGCGCATCGGCCGCCGCCAAGGACGGGGAGAGAATCGTGGTCCGCTACGTGTATCCGGCATCCGTATATACCGATCACCAGGTGTGGAACGTCCACCCGTCTCGAGGGGGAGTGCATTTCGACGACGACGATACGGACTTCGACGGGACGACCGACGAGATCGGCTGCGAATGGAGAAAACAGCGAGTCGATTCCGTGACGTGGGACGAGGACGGACGGCTTCTCGTGCCCCGCGGGGAAGGGACGTGGGAAATCCAGAGGGCGGTCGACACCGAATGCTCTCGGGGCACACCGGCGCACGAGCCGAAATGACTCGACTACAGACACCGTGATCGCAGACGGCCAAAGCTCCCGTGACATCTCACCCCCCGGGACCGACTCAACCCCGCACTATCCCCGCATCCCCGCAGTTTTTCGCTGTATCCCCGCCTATCCCCGAGTACCCCCGCCGTTTTTCGCTGTATCCCCGCCTATCCCCGACTACCCCCGCAGTTTTTCGCTGTATCCCCGCCTATCCCCGCAGTATACAC